>NZ_SLTL01000060.1:0-10387 GCF_014858585.1 Paenibacillus sp. 23TSA30-6
TGGCAATTTACAACTGAGCAAGCGAGAGGGAAATTAAAGCACCTCTATCCTGAAATTTGATTCGGCCAAGGTACTAGTCTTTCGGGACAACCCTCAAATGTACAAATCCCTCCACTTATCATCCATAAATGATAAGTTTCTGCAGCTGAAAGTTTTCTCCGCTTTGCGGACTGTGGCTTAGCCATTACGTTTCCTCCAATCGGTAGTTTTTTCTCTGAACATCACTTCGATTAAAAGATCTTATCTTATTAATAGAAATCCCACTTACTCTTTTATCGCCAAACCACACCACTAACTCTCTAGTTCCCACAATGATAAAAAACAAGCTTCCTCGCTGTTAATAATTAATTCACTTGTCAATACTGGAAATTAAGAGACCAGTAGACGAGAGGGTGTTTTCATATGTTTACCGCTAATGTACCTAATGAAATACTTGAGAAGCTTCTTCATATTCCGGAGCCATGGCATATTGAACGATCCGATTTTGACTTGGAGTTGAAGCAGTTAGATATTTATGTGAGATCAAGAAAACGTGCGCTGTTCGCTTGTTCTCATTGCGGAGCTGAAGGGCAACCGGTTCTTGGCATTGCTGCCAAAGATCGCACTTGGCGTCATTTGAACTTTTTTGAATATCCTTGTTATCTTCATGCCGAACTTCCGAAGACTCATTGTGGACACTGTCATCGCACGATGCGCGTACATGTTCCTTGGGCCTTAGATAAACCCAAGCATTATTTCACGCTCCATTTTGATGCGCTCATTATGAAACTGGCCAAGGATATGCCGATGAATGCGATCTCTCGTCTGGTGAATGAACACGATACGCGACTGTGGCGCATCCTGCATTATGATGTGGATCATGCCATCGCATTGCAGGATCTGTCGTATGTGACCCAAATCAGCACCGATGAAACGTCAGCGAAACGGGGTCACAACTACATTACGATCTTCATGGATCCCGAGCAGAAGAATGTCATTTGTGTAGCCGTTGGACGAGACTCGAGTACGTGGGATCTTTGTAAAGAACGCCTGGAGTCACAAGGGGGAAAAGCGACGAATATAACGGAATTATGCATGGACATGTCGCCTGCTTTTATGAAGGGGGCCGCTACCCATTTCCCGGAGGCGGCGATTACCTTCGATAAGTTTCACGTGATTCAAGCCGTAAACGAAGCGGTAGATGAGGTCCGTCGAAGAGAACAAAAGAACTGTGAGACCTTAAAGAACACGCGGTACATCTGGCTGAAGAATGAACAAAATCTGACGCCTGCTCAAAAAGAGAAGTTAGACAAACTGAAAGACTGTGAACTGGATACAGCCAAAGCCTACCGAATGCGTTGGTGTCTGCAAAAGATCTACCAGTACCCACCGTCCATTGCTCCCGCGGTACTGCAAGACTGGATTGAATGGGGACTACGTTGTCGCCTGGAACCCATGGTTCAAGTTGCCAAAATGCTGCAGAGACATTTCAACGGCGTCGTCCGCTGGTTCACCTCCAAACTAACGAATGGATTACTGGAGGGTACGAACAGCTTATTTCAAGCTGCGAAGAGGAAAGCACGTGGCTACCGTTCGGATAAAAACATAATTGCACTCGTTTATCTCCTTGCAGGAAAGCTGAGTTTTACGCTTAAGTAGTAGCTTCGAAGGGGCCTTACCCCTCCCCTTTTAACCCGGTTTTCATAGTTTTGTTGGAAACCCAAAGTAACGTTTTTAGCATGAATTATCGCTAGCGGCGAAGAGCCGAAATGGTAGTACCCATCCTTTATATAGAAAGCTCTAGATCATGGGATAATTTATTGATTAACCTTACAATGTTGACATATCAATCACGAAGCGATAACGCACATCACTACGTAGCACACGCTCATATGCTTCGTCCACATGGTTTGCACGGATGAGCTCAATTTTAGCGGCAACTCCCTGCTCTCCAGCAAAATCAAGCATTTCTTGAGTTTCCCGGATTCCCCCTACGTTTGAACCTGCAATGCTTCTGCGGCCCCCAATCAAGGAGAATACACTGTACTGATCAGGTTTGGCAGGCACACCGACATTGACAAGCGTTCCATCTACGCGGAGCAAGGATAAATATGCATCGACATCAAGATTTGCAGAGACGGTGTTCAAGATAATATCAAATTGCTTAGCCAGTTTACTGAATGTTTCGGGATCGCTGGTAGCGTAGTAATGATCTGCGCCCATCTCCAGAGACTCTTCTTGTTTATTCATGGTCTGACTCAAAACAGTTACTTCCGCACCCATAACATGAGCAAATTGCACCGCCAGGTGACCTAGACCACCCATCCCCACAACAGCCACTTTTTTGCCTGGGCCTGCGTTCCAGTGTTTCAAAGGTGAGTATGTGGTGATACCTGCACACAACAGTGGGCTTGCTGCAGCCAGATCCAGGGAATCCGGTACACGGACCACGAATTCGTCCTTAACCACAATCTTTTGGCTATACCCACCATAAGTGATTTCTCCATCATAACCCATTCCATTAAATACCATCACAACGCCTTTTGTACAATATTGCTCGTCACCACGAAGACAATATTCACATTCTCCACAGGAGTCAACAAAGCAACCCACTCCAACACGATCTCCAACGGTAAACTTGGTAACGTCCGAACCTACTTCAGATACAACACCTGTAATTTCGTGACCAGGGATCATTGGGAAGATCCCATTTCCCCATTCGTTGTGTGCAAAGTGGATGTCCGAGTGACAAATACCGCAGAACTGAATATCAATCATGACATCGTTTGAACGTAAATCTCTCCGTTCGATCATGGTTTTTTCGAATGGGGCATTTGCACTGGGAACACGTAGTACATGCGTTTTACACATCGTCTTCATCGACTCCTTAATTCATTTATCATTGTCCATTTTTGATGACAGGTACACCATTTAGAATTAGAACGTCATACCAAGGACTGGATGTGGCACATATGGTTCCTCCAGCAATGCCATTTCTTCAGGTGTTAATTGGATCGACAGGGCGGCAATCGCATCCTCGATATGAGATATTTCAGTCGTACCTACAATCGGAGCTGTTACCGGATCCTTATGAAGCAACCATGCTAATGCGATTTGCGACATTGGTACTCCACGTGTTTCAGCTACTTTCGCTACACGTTCAACGACTTGGCGATCCGAATCGGCTGTTGCGGAATAAATCGCTTTACCGATGGCATCCACTTTGGCACGTTCGTCCGTTTCACCCCAAGGTCGTGCCAGTCTTCCGGCAGCTAGAGGACTCCATGGCATCACACCAATCTTTTCTTCTGTACACATAGGGAGCATCTCCCGCTCCTCCTCACGGTACATAAGGTTGTAATGATCCTGCATTGCGACAAATTTGGTCCAGCCATTACGTTCAGCGACATGTTGTGCTTTTAAGAACTGCCAGGCGTACATCGTTGAAGCTCCAATATACCGTGCTTTTCCTGCCTTCACCACATCATGCAAGGCCTCCATCGTCTCTTCGATCGGTGTATTGTAATCCCAGCGGTGAGTGTAATACATATCCACATAATCCGTTCCAAGTCTCATAAGCGTTTTATCAATTTCACTCATGATGGCTTTACGGGACAGTCCGCCTCGATTTGGCCCCTCAGCTGCAGGGTAAAACACCTTTGACGCCAGGACTATTTCATCTCGATTTGCATTTTCTTTTAGAATTCGGCCATTGATTTCCTCACTGGTTCCACCAGAATATACATTGGCCGTATCGAAGAAATTAATGCCTGCCTCCAGAGCTTTCTTAATCATGGGACGACTGCGTTCTTCATTGAGCGCCCACGGGAAATCTCCCCGTTCTCCGATACCGAAGCTCATACAGCCCAGACAAATCCGCGATACATCCAAGCCGGTACTCCCAAGTTTCACATATTCCATTTGTTATTCCTCGCTTTCGCAGGTTGTATTTTACTTCAACATTCGAACCTTTTCCCATTGTGATAATTCACATCAATGTATTAGGCAATATTGATGTTTTATGTTACATATGTGTATTATAAACGCAATAGAATACCTTCAATGACCAATAGGATGTGATCCGTGAATTAGTACACAAATCGATTGAAATTGTGAAATTGCTTTATATCTTACTGGAGAGAGAATAGAAACTTCTTTCCTTCTTCCTTTTTTCAGATCCTGATATCAGGGTTGAAAAACAACCAGCATAATAGTTACAACAATCAAAGAGAAATGGACTTTCAGGGCATGTGATAGGTATCCGGCCACCAGCAGACTGAATCCTCCAACTATTTGGACCACCAAATTGAAGCATGTTTATTGACTTAACTCACTCTCTTTACTCATATAAGATAAATAGTAGTACCGGTTGGTCCAAAGCGGTGGATTAGTATGAGTCCTCGAGAATCCCCCCAGACATTGGAAGTTTATTTTTTTCGACTCTAAAACGTTGGCTAAAGAACAATGCAAAAAATAGGCAACCTCCATTACTGGCAGACAGCCTATTTTGCTTGCAACTATGCTATTGTTTTCCCAAACAAACTCCCCTTTTACCTAGTGATAAACAGAGAAGTTGAGGAAGAACTCGTACGCTACTCACGCTCCACAGGATTTTAGTCCTGGAAGCCAGTTTGTCCCTGACGGAATATAAGCCCTAAAAGAGAAACTACAACTCGTGAAAAGCCTTGATTCAACAAGGATTCATGTTTTTTTCTTTTCCAGGCTCCTCAAAGCCCCCCAGCGACACAAAATGGGGCCATTTTAGGAAGTGAGAATACCTCGGAAAATTTGTGAATTTAATCACAAAAAATTAAAAACAAAATATTTAGAAATTTAGGAGAATATATTACATACTCATTTTATGCTAATTCCCGCATCAAACCCTTCTTGAATCGCATGAAGAGCATTGCTTGTTTTCAGTGCCCCACCAACCACTACGACGTTATCGGAGACAGTTTTTAATTCATTGACCAACGTATTATTCGGCTTATACCCCAGTGCAAGGACAACAGTATCTGCCTGAAGTATAAATCTACCCTGACTATTTTCAACTTCAACTCCGTCATCCAATATCTCAACGACTTTAGTCTCTGTGTATTGCTTGACTTCGTACTCATTTAATATTTTCGCCAGATTGAACCGGTTCACACTGTCCAGTTCCTTCATAAGCATTGGGAACATTTCTACAACTGCGACTTGCTTCTCCTGTAGGGCCAAATGCGCAGCTGTTTCCGTTCCCACCTCGCCGCCTCCTGCAATCACAATTTTGTCTCCGGTAGGAACATTTCCAAGCAGTACATCTTCGGCAGTAAATACATGAGGTTTGTCAATGCCTTTAATCGGAGGAAGTATTGGAGTTCCACCAGTAGCTACAATAATACTATCCGGCTGGATCTCTTGTATCAATTCTTTTGTGACTTCAGTGTTCAAATGGATATCCACACCCAGCTTATCCAACTCATTGATAATCCAGGCTGTGTAGGTCGTAAATTCCCCTTTGCTTGGCGGATAGGCTGCCGATACAAATTGACCGCCTAAAAATCCCCTTTGTTCAAATAGGCTAACATCGTGGCCTTTTACCGCCGCTATTCTGGCTGCTTCCAAACCGCCGGGTCCACCTCCAACAACCACAACAGTTTTCGGTTCGGAAACCGGAGTATAGTCTAACTCCCATTCCTTCCCTAATGACGGGTTAACCAGGCATTTCAGGGGGGTATCCGTATACAACGCTCCAACACAGCCCTGTAAACATCCAATGCAGTAACGAATAGAGCTAAAGTCTCCACTCTTTGCTTTGTTAGGCAAGGCAGGATCCGCCAATGAGCCTCTTCCCATGCCAATAAAATCGGCTTTTCCCATCTCCAGGATACTTTCTGCCATGTGCGGATCATTAATGCGATTTACGGTAAACACAGGGATATCAACGATAGTTTTTATCTCGGCGGCAAAATCTATCGCCCAAGCATGCGGAACATACATAGGGGCGACAGTCCCCTTGTTGTGACTTCCATAAACACCATTAGATACATGAAGAGCATCCACCCCCCATTCTTCAAACTGCTTTGCCAGTATTCTTGATTCCGAGATATCTCTGCCTCCCGGAACACCTTCATCTGCAGAAAAACGTATGGTTACAGGAAAGTCGCTTCCCACTTTTTGACGAACGTTCTCATATATTTCTTTTACGAATCTTAATCGATTTTCCAGACCACCGCCATATTTATCTGTTCTCTTATTGACATAAGTGGACATGAATTCTGCAATCAAATACCCATGTCCTGCATGGATTTCCACCCCGTCAAACCCTGCTTTTTGTGCTCTCAAAGCACAGTCCCCAAATTCCTCAACAATTTTCGCAATTTCAGAAATAGTCAACTCGTGCGGAATCTCTCGGTTCCAAGGACACGGAATGGCAGAGGGGGCAACAGGCTGAACGCCGCCGTTTACTGCGCTACTGCTTTGTCTGCCTGCATGATAAATTTGACAAAACACTTTACTTTCATATTTATGAATCGTGTCTGTAAGCTTCTTGTGGCCCTCGATCTGTTCCTCATTCCAAAGTCCTGCAACACATCTATATCCCATTGCATGAGGATTAACTGCGTAATCCTCTGTAATAATCAATCCCCATCCTCCTTTAGCTTTCTCTTCATGATAAGCAATGTACCTGTCTGTTGCAGTTCCATCCTGGTTACAGTAATTAGAAACCATCGCTGTAACTACTAATCTGTTAGGAATTTCACATTCATTAATTTTTTTAGATGAGAATAAATGATTAAGCATTATGAGCCCTCCATAGTTTGTATTTATTACAGCTTTAATATAAACCCTTTAGGTACTACAGGCTCAAGAAGTTTGTTCAAAAATTCACTTACTTTCAGATGCATTCAAACTTTTAGTGCTTAAAAAGAGGGCTTTAATTCACATAAACTTCAAAAAAATGAATCCTCCCTTCCAACGCGGCTGCAGCGCCGGAGTCATAAGGAAATTGATGAAAATGCGACGAATGGTTAAGATAAGCTTGAGTAATCACTATCTGAGATGAAAGTTTGAGTGAAGAAACGTATTGCTATAGATATTGAATTGATATATGGTTGATATATCAACGTTGATTAATCAACTACTTTACCGGAGGTGATGCCTTTTGATTCCCAATGATAATATTGGAGTTTTGATTCGCAATGCGGATTTGATCATTGCCAATCATGTTAGGAAACAGTTAGAACCCTTCAATCTTACTCCAGAACAAAATTTAATTATGCTGATGCTTTGGAACCAAGATGGAATTCCATCCAATGAGCTTGCCTTACAACTCAAAAAGGATAAGGCGAGCATTGCACGGATGATCACTAGTTTAGAAGGAAAAGGATACATTAAAAGAGTTGATGACCCTACTGATAAACGTACTTTTAAAGTGTATTTATCGGATGAAGGAAAACGACTTGCCCATTTTGTTGTTCCGATTCAACAAAAAATACGTGAAACTGTGACTGCTGGAATGACTAAAGAAGAGATCGCTGAACTGATAAAACTCATCACAAAAATTACCAACAATGTTTCGGGAGGGTAAATATCATGAACATCGTTGCAATCGTAGAAAGTCTAAGAAAATAATCGTATAACATGCAAGTTGCTACAACAATGAAAGAACGTTATGAGGGTAAAATACTGATGGAGTTATCATTATTACAACAGAATACAACTGGTCGATTCCTGGCGTTTTAAAAAATGCTTTAGATTGGGCTTCCAGGGTAGACAAAGTATCTATTGGTAAACCCGTAATGCCTTTAGGGGTGACTCTTGGAATGCTTGGAATAATTGATGGAATTAACCTTCGCGATGCATGCTTCATTTTGACTGGCTTATGAATGAAAATCAAATACCTTTAATCTCTTGTACTGGGGCGAGACTTGAAAAATTCGCCTCACAAATGTTTCATATATTCTAAATTTGGTACATGGATTGATAAAAATATCTATAGCTAAAGTGTGTAGGAGGAAGTTATGAAAGATAAAATAGTTATGCCCCTTTGGGCCATCGGAATTTTCTTTACTGTTATGAATTCAACGATGTTTAACGTTTCTTTACCGAACATTATTAAGGATCTGGACATTGCTTCCAATGTCGGCGCTTGGATTATTTCCGGCTATTCAATGGTCTTTTCTTTATCCATCGTCATCTTCAGCCGCTTATCTGACTGGATTCCAATTCGCAAATTGTTGATGTGCGGAATATTTCTAATTTTCGCATCGTGCATAGTTGGTTTCTTCTCCAATCAGTTTGCATTTGTGCTGTTGGCAAGGATGCTTCAAGCTGCTGGCGCTGGTCCACTTCAGGCGCTGGGTCTAATTTTGACAAGCCGCTACGGGCCCGGGGAACGGAGAGGTAACGCAATCGCATTGATTGCCTCCGGTGCGGCGCTTGCTTTCGGTATAGGTCCCGTGCTCGGTGGTTTTATTACGGATTGGGCTGGATGGCATGCGCTTTTCTTGGTTTCCGGTGTTGTAATATTACTAGCGCCTTTGTACATAAAAATGTTACCTGATGAAAAGAGCTACCCATTTCATACCGATTCCAGATTTGATGTGACGGGAACTGTGATGACAATCATATTTGTCTCTTCGCTGTTATTGGCGGTGAGCCAACTATCCTTCATCTTTCTCCTTATAGCAGCGATCTCCTGTTTTATTGCTTTTCGCCATTTCAGAAAAATTACTGATCCCTTCATCTTCCCTTACCTATTTAAAAATTTGAACTATTGCAAATTGCTTGTAATAGCCTTCTGTTCTCTTGCACTCAATATGGGAGTAGTGTTCTTGATTCCGCAAGTATTGTCCAATCTGTTCCATACCACTGCATCCTTCAACGGTCTGATGATTTTCCCAGGAGCGGTTTTTACAGCCATTCTTTCGCCTTTGGTCGGAAGTTGGATTGATCGATCAGACAATTTCCGCATCTCAGTTATTGGACATATTGTTATGCTTTTAGCAGTTATAACAATCACTATGACATTTCACTTTTCACCTTACATGTTGCTTGCTAGCTATGTGTTATTCTCTATCTCCTACAACGCCATCGCTTCCTCACTCCAGAATGAAGTGACAAACGTACTTCCGAAGTCCCAGATTTCTTCTGGAATCGGACTTTTTCAGCTTACTCAGTTCTTTGGCGGATCGGTAGCCACAACTATATTGGGTTTGATGATTTCTATGCAGCATAATAAACCGATTACATACGCCTTTACTATCAATTTCGCCTTTTTGATTGCAATTTCCGCAATATCGCTTGGGATCCTCATTTGGTATAATGCATCGAATAAAAAACGTTTTTCCAATGACGTCTCTCAGTCCACTTAATTTATAGGTAACCAAACTTTAATGTAACGATGGTATCCGTCTGATTCATGAACGCGGGCCAGAATATGTCCAGTCACATTTCCAGCCAACCGATAACCATGTTCTCTAATAAATTCTAATGCGCCATCTAGCAGTTTCAGTGAGAAACTCCCCTTGTCTCCTGCACTAATAACAGTTGTAACGCACCGGGGGTTTTCTATAAGTTTCACCTTATCACTTAGTGGAATATTAAATGCCTCAACATATTCTTTCTTAATAGAAAATCCCCATGCATGGTCATTGGTAACGGCTCTATACATAATATTATTCATTTGCATTTCAACTATGATTTCAATAAATGGAAGATAATTTAACCACGCTTCTAAAATACCATTAAAATCATCTTTTTTTTCATAATTGTAATTATATCGGTGAAGCAAATAATAAGAATCTTGTTGTTCTGCAAAATGGAATTGCCCCAAATCATTTGCAATATTAAGCAATTCTCTTCTCAATTCTTCATTTTTCTTTATTAGCAAACTATAGTGTTTTAATTTATTATTATAGTCGATTTGCTTTTCTTCGATTCGCTTTGAGAATTGCTCCAAATTATCATAATGCATTATATTTTGAATATCGGAAAGAGAATAGTCCAGACTTCTGAGCCGCTTGCATTCTGTCAGGAAATTAATATCCCATGGCTCATAGGAGCGATAATTATTTTTATCGTTTTTGTTAGGATGGACAATATCTAATTTTTCATAATAACGCAGTGTATCAATGGGGATATTTAAGATTTTAGAAACCTGACCGATTTTATAATTCATGGCGTCGACATCTCCCTTTTAGTAACCTTAATTAATCTCTTGCAATAATTATAAAAAATTAATAAAAGAGTAGATATGATATTGTTGGCCATTTATATATCAAGGAGAGCGTAAAATATATTGTGTAAATAGAAAAAGGAAGACCTTTTCTAGTAGAATTGAGTTACCACACAACAATTCAGAGAGAGGTCTTCCCTATGAATCATTTTACAACAGATTTAGTTCAGGCTCTAGTCACAAAACAGG
>NZ_SLTL01000061.1:0-9805 GCF_014858585.1 Paenibacillus sp. 23TSA30-6
TTCAGCTCGCGGTAGGTCAGCTGCCGCTCGTTCATGACGGCGGCCACGTTGTCCGGGTAAAGCTCCGCCTGCTCTTCAAACAAGCCGTGAATCGTCTGCTGCCGCGGGTAGTCCGCCTCCGAATCGTTGAAACCGCGCACCAACTCGCGGATTTCCTCCTCCGTGAGCATTTCCAGCGAGGCAATATCCCCGTCCGGCGCTGCTGCGATGGTTTCGAGCAGCTTGTCATAATGTCTGGCGAACCGCTCCGCGGTCTCTTGTTTATACAAAGCCGTAGCGTACTCCAACCGGCATTCGAGCTGACCGTCCAGCTCCGAAATATCCAGGAGCAGCTCGAACTTGGATGTTTGGTTTTCCAGTGGATAAAACGATTGCTCCAGCCCCTCGATGACAATTTGCTCGTTCTCCGTATTTTGCAGGGAGAAGAACGTGTCAAAGAGCGGATTCCGGCCGGTCGCGCGCGGAATGTGAAGACTTTCTACCAAGTCTTCGAACAAATAATTTTGGTGTTCGAAAGCCCCGAGCGTGATGTCCTTGATTTCTTCCAGGTACGAAAGGTACGGCTTGGAACGCTCTGGACGGCTGCGAATGGCCAGCGTGTTGATAAACATCCCTACGATCGGCTGCACTTCTTCTTGCGTTCTTCCGGCAATCGGCGTTCCCACGATCAGATCTTCCTGACCCGAATATTTATGCATAAGGATGGAGTAAGCCGACAGCAGCACCATATACAGGGTCGTGCCCGTCCGTGCCGCCAGCTCTTTCAGCTTCTCCGTCCGCTCTTTCCCGATATAAAACTTCACGGTTCGGCCGTCAAAGCTTTGCACCGCAGGCCGCGGGAAGTCCGTCGGCAGCTCCAAGACCGGCAGCTCGCCCGACAGCTGTTCGAGCCAATACTCCTTCTGTGGCTGGAGCAGCTGCCCGTAAGCTTCGGAATGCTGCCAAACGGCATAATCTTTGTATTGAATACACAGTGGAGCCAGCTCCTCGCCCCGATACAGACGGCTGAACTCGTCGAAGAGCAGCGCTGTCGAAATGCCGTCCGAGACGATATGGTGCATATCGAACAGCAGCATGTAGCGATCCTCGGCGACTTCGATCAGGCCGATGCGAAGAAGTGGCGGCTTGGTCAGATCAAACGGGTGATAGTAAGCTTCCACCACTTGGTCCACTTCCCGCTCGCTCGCCTGGAAATAATCGACAGCAAACTCCACCTCGTCATAGATGCGCTGGACAAGCTCGCCTTGAACCTGCTCGATCCCGGTACGCAGCGTCTCATGGCGCTGAATCAGCGCCCGGAACGCGTGCTCGACGCGCGTGCGGTCCAGCTTGCCTTCGAGAAGAAGCGCCGCCGACATATTGTAGCTGCGCTCGGCCCCGTCAAGCTGGCGCAGGACGTACAGACGCTTTTGCTCGGATGAAACCGGATAGTACTCGGCCTCAGCCGCCTTTGTAATCTCATACGTCTCCTGCTGCCTTAAACCGCCGATTCTTTGGGCCAGCTGTTCGATCGTGGTGTAGCGGAAAACTTCCCGCAGCGGAACCTCGACTTGCAGCTCTTTCCGAATCTTGGAAACAAGCGTGGAGGCCCGCAAGGAATGACCACCCAAGTCAAAGAAATCGTCTTGGACTCCAA
This sequence comes from Paenibacillus sp. 23TSA30-6, assembly GCF_014858585.1. NCBI lineage: Bacteria > Bacillati > Bacillota > Bacilli > Caryophanales > Paenibacillaceae > Paenibacillus > Paenibacillus sp. 23TSA30-6. Next base: position 1,637 of record NZ_SLTL01000061.1, read on the forward strand.
CTCGCGCAATACCCAGCACCTGCTGCCAAATGAGAGCAAGTCTTGTTTCCAGCGTTGTGCGAGGAGCCACATACTCACGGCCTGCTTCTACCTCTCCGGTCGGTTCAGGCAGCGCTTTACGGTCAATTTTGCCGTTCGGCGTGAGCGGAAGCTTATCAAGAGACACCAGCCGGGCCGGGACCATATGGGCCGGCAGCTCTTGCTTCAATTGGGACAGCAGATCGCTCAGCTGCAAGGAAGCATCCGCCGCCACGTAGCCGCACAAATACTTTTGCCCCTGCTCATCCGTACGGTCGGTCACCACAGCCTGCTTGACGCCCGGGAAACGCAGCAGGGCCGTTTCAATTTCGCCGAGTTCGATCCGGAACCCGCGAATTTTCACCTGATAGTCGATCCGGCCGATGAAGTCGACGTTGCCGTCTTCCAGCCAGCGGGCCAAATCGCCTGTCCGGTACAGACGTTCGCCCGGCACAAACGGGCTGTCCGCAAACTTCTCGGCGGTTAGGTCCGGACGGTTCCAGTACCCGCGCGCCACCCCGGCGCCGCCGATGACAAGCTCGCCCGGAACCCCTACAGGAACCGGCTTTAACGCGGCATCGACAATGTAAAACCGGGCGTTCAGCCAAGCTTTGCCGATCGGCACATGACCCGACGGCGGCAGCTTATCCAGCGGCTCACCGTAAAAGCTGCTGTCAATGGCCGCTTCGGTAACGCCATAGCTGTTGATGATGCGGAATTGTCCGCCGAATCTTTCCTGCAGCAATCGGTAATCGGTGACACTGCAAGCATCCGAGCTGGTAATCAGCAACTGCATGGAGCTAACGTCCAGCCCTTCTTCATAAATATGCTGCATGAACGGCAGGATGAGCGCAGGCGTCGATTCGAATACCGTAATGTTTTGGTCCCGAATCCAGCCGTATAAGAGGTTCGGATCAATCCGGTCATCCTTCGGCACAATCACCATCGTGCCTCCGTTATACAGCGTCCGCGCGATGTCTCCGACGAACACGTCAAACGAGAAGCTGGCCAGCTGCAGCAGCCGCACCGGAAACTGATCCAACCGGTACTCGCGACGGTACGCATCCGCCGTATTCACGAGACTACCGTGCTCGATCATGACGCCTTTCGGGCGTCCCGTCGTACCCGAGGTGTAAATCACATAAGCCAAGTCTTGCGGGGCGCTGCCGGCAGATTCAAATTCCACGGCTAAGGCATCCCCGTTATAAATCTGTTCATCGTCCATGGCATAGACAGCTTGAAGCTTCAGCCGGTCATCGGCCAACCAACCTCCGGCCCGCTCCAACAGATGACGCTGCGTAAGCAGCACCGATGCATCGCTATCGCTGAGCATGTACTCAATCCGCTCCGCCGGATAATCGGGGTCCAGCGGTACATAGGCTCCGCCGGCTTTCCAAACGGCGAGCACCCCGACCAGCAGTTCCACCGAACGCTCCGCCCAGATCCCCGTAATCGTCTCCCTTCCCACGCCCTGTTCGCGAAGGAGAGAAGCCAGCCGCTCGGCGCGTTCGTTCAATTCGCCGTAGGTCAGCTGTTTGTCCATGTAGACGACTGCCGGATGATCCGGAATTTCCCGGGCAAACTTTTCAACATACCGATGAAACGCTTCTCCCTCGCTCAGCCCTGCCACCGGCGGGTTAAAAACGTTGAGAATGCGGTGTCTCTCCTCATCGCTCAGCAGAGAAATCTCGCGTACCGGCAGTTCGGGAGTCTGAAGAAACTGGTCCAGAACGGTTACATACTGTTCCATAATCCGATCAATCTCGGCCGTCTCGAACAGGCCGGTACGATAGGAAGCATGGAGAATTACATGGCCTTCATTCAGCATATGGTCGAAGCGCAGCAGCAAATCGTCCATCTCGTGCCTAGCGAAGTGAGCCTCCAGGCGTACCTTGATTTCTTCGTACTCCACGATTTTCAAAGGCAGATATTCCAGAGACGTGCGGAACAGCCCCGAAAGATCGTTGCGGCCGTGTTGTTCGCGTAAATCCTGGATCAATTGGTTATAAGGGTATTTCTGATACCGCAGATCCGCCGTGCTTTCCTTGGAAACCGTTTGGATCAAGGAAAGCACGTGCCTGTCTGGATTCAGACGAATCCGCGTAGCCACGGTGCTGACGAACATGCCGATCGTTTCTTTTTCCTTCTTGCTGGTGCGATTGGCGAAAACCGTGCCGACCGGAACATCGGTGCTGTCGGTCAGCTTGTACAATAAGGCGTACATGGCGGACAGAAATAACGTATATAAGCTGACCTGATATTGTTCGCTGAAGGCCAGAATGCGTTCATACCGGGAACCGTCCAAAGTGATGGCCAGTTTATTGGATTCGCTGCCGATCGAGAATGGCGGATACGATTTAATGCCGGTCGTTTCAGGCAAAGTGTTGTACTTCGTCAGCCAGTATTCCTTGCCTTTTTGATAACGCTGCGATTGCTCATATTCACGCTCCGCGGAAATATAATCCAGATAGGAAGGGGCCTGGTAACTGCTGGAGGTGCCTTTGCGCAGTTCCAGGTATTTTTCCATCACCGCATGCAGCAAAGCATTGACGGACAAGCCGTCGGCGATAATATGATTTACCGTCAAATTGAGCCATACTTGGCCGTTCGCAAAATGGATAATCGTAAATTGGTAGAGGTGTTCGTCGAACACGCTGGCCGGTTTTTCGCTTACTTCTTTCACCCAAGCATAGAATTGTTCGGTTGTGCCTATTTCGAGGCGGCTTATCCTAGCTTGGACATTCTCCGGCTCTTCGAACCACTGCGTTGGATTTTGCAAATCCCCGCTAATGCGGATTCGGAAAACGTCATAGGTTTTGACGATCTCTGCCGCCGCTTGCTCCAGAAGCTGTGTGTTGATCTCGCCCGTAATCTGGTAGGTCGCGGAAAGCATCGTGATGGACGTTCCCGGATTCATAATTTCCATGAACCATATTCGGCGCTGGGCTTGCGTTAATCCATATTGCTCGTTGGTATTCTCTCTCACATCGACACACTCCCGGTTTAGAGATTCTTTATAGATAGGCTTTGTACCTAGATGTCACTTAGTCACTCTTAGAAGAACCGCGCAGGCCATTCCCGGAACGGCTCCTTCGGACTCTTCCTCCTTTTTCGTGTCTACGTTTTCTGGTAACTACCGGTTATAAAGTCATACCTTGGATTACTAAAAGACTCTGTCGCATTCGCAAGCAGGAAGCCGCCCGCCGTAAAGCGGGTCTAGCCGTACAGCCGGGCGTAATAACCCCCGAGCGCCAGCAGGTCCTGATGGCGGCCCCGCTCGACGACCGTCCCTTGGTTCATGACGGCAATCAAATCCGCATGTTCCACGGTGCTGAGACGGTGGGCGATCAGAATGGTGGTGCGCCCCTTCATCAATACGTTCAGGGCCTGCTGTACCCAATGCTGGGATTCGTTATCCAGCGCGGAAGTCGCTTCGTCCAGCAGCAGAATCGGGGCGTTTTTGAGAATCGCCCGGGCGATCGCAATTCGCTGCCTTTGTCCGCCCGACAACGACGCTCCTCTCTCTCCCACCGGCGTTTTATACTGTTCAGGAAGTTCCTGAATGAAATGGTGAGCGTACGCCGCTTTGGCCGCTTCGATCACTTCTTCATCCGTTGCATCCGGGTTGCCGTAGCGGATGTTTTCCTCAATCGTGCCGGTAAACAAGAACGGCTCCTGCGGAACGTATGCAATCTGCCTGCGGATTTCGTCCAGCGTGTAATGGCCGAACGGTTTGCCTTGGAGCAGGATTTCTCCGCTGTCCACAGGATAAAAGCCGAGCAGCAGCTTGATCAGCGTACTTTTGCCGCTGCCGCTGGCCCCCACGATAGCGGCGACCTGGCCGGGAAACACCTGCATGGAGATGTCGACAAGCACCTTTTTATCCGCCTGATAGGAAAATTCCACATCGCGAAACTCCACCGCAGCCTCCGACACGAGCTCGCTGTGAGGAGATCCCAAACTCTCCGGTTCCTCTTCCTCTCTTAGTACCTCTTGAATCCGGTGAGCGCCCGCGAGCGAATTTTGGGTCATCGACAGAACCATCCCCAAGTTCAACAAGGCGTGCGTCAGATTCACTTGCAGAACCGCCAGGGCGGCGACGCTTCCCATTCCCATCAGTCCGTAGGCATAAAGAAGACTGCCGATGACGATGATGCCGCAGAACGTGACGTAGCTGATAAAATGATTCACCGCAGCCTGCATGCCGTTCTTCTGCGCGGTTTGCCGAAGCGTCTGCGTCATTTGTTCGTTCAACGCCTCGTACTGGCCGTAAATCGTGCGGATGCGGAACAGCTTCACAATTTGAATGCCGCCCATAAAATCTTTGAATTTTTCGGTCATTTTACCGAGCGTTTGCAAGCCTTGTTCGGACAAGGCGCGAATATCCCGCGCAAATTTCAGGCTGACCACGGAGGACAGCAGCAGAATGACGAAGGATACGCCGGCAAACCGCCAATCGATCAACACCATGGAGACAATGGAGCCGATGCAAAAGACAACTTGAAGCAGCAAAACGAAGTAAACCTGCGAGAATGTAAACTCAACGGTCGTTACGTCGTTGTTCACCCGCGACAGCAAGTCCCCATGGTGCGTCTGCTCCAGGAATCTCGGCCGCACCCGGCACAGCTTGTCATAAAGACGTTCGCGGATATTCAGCACAGTCAGCTCGACACTGCGCTGGTATAAGTAAATGAACCAGGGAGAAATCATATTTTCCAGGAACAGGGCCGCGCCCAAAATAATAAAGGCTTCCACCATCAGGGACGTATCTCGGGACACGGCGAAATCAACCAAGTTATGTACGACCAAGCTGAAGGCGATCAGGAACAATGTCTGGGTGAGCGCCGTCACGGCCAGGCCAATGGCGTACTGGGTTTTGCGCTTGCGGTTCATAAACATCAGCAAGTAGCCGAGTTCTTTCACTTGCGAGAGCCATCCGCCCTTTTTCATGTGTACGCCACCTCCCTGCGTTCGGCAGACTCGGTAAATTCCTGATAGTACGACTGGGCGTACAGTCCCTTCATCTCCAGCAATTGTTCATGAGTGCCCTTTTCAACAATACTCCCCTGTTCCATGACCCAAATTTCGTCGGCGTTTTGTACTGTAGAAAGCCGGTGGGCAATAACCATGGTCGTTCTCTGCTTCATCAATACGCCCAGCGCTTCCTGAACCGCGCTTTCCGACTCCGGATCAAGAGCCGACGTTGGCTCGTCCAGCAGCAGAACGGGAGCATCCTTCAGAAAAGCCCGGGCCATTGCAATGCGCTGGCGCTGCCCGCCGGACAAAAAGCCTCCGCGCTCTCCGACATACGTCTGGTAGCCGTCGGGAAGCTGCATAATGAAGGAATGCGCCTGAGCGGCTTTGGCGGCTTCGATAATCTCGTCCATCGACGCTACTTCCCGCCCGTAGCCGATATTTTCAGCGATCGTGCCGCTAAACAAATATGAATCCTGGGTTACCACGGAAAAATGCGACCGAAGCTGCTCCGGATCGGCGCCGTGGATCAGGCTGCCGAACACGCGGATCTCGCCCTGGTCCTCCGGAAGCGGATAAAAGCCGCATACAAGCTTAAACACCGTGCTCTTCCCTCCGCCGCTCGCTCCGACAAGCGCGATCGTCTTCCCTTCCGGCACCGAGAAGCTAACATTCCGCAGGATCGGGGATCTCTCCTCATACCCGAAGGTTACGTTCTGAAACTCGATGGGGGCGGCGCTCGCTTTCGGAAGCGAACGGCCATTTTCCGTTTCGGTCGGCTGCTCGACGATTTCGGAGACCCTTCTCAGGGCACCGGCCATTTCGAACGTCCGCGTGATGAGCTCGGGAATATGCTCCAGCGGCTCCAGACACAGATTCAGCAAGTACAGGAAGGCGATCAGCTCTCCCGCGCCTAGCTGCCCTTTGTAGATCAAATAGCTTCCGTAACTGACGGCGAAAATGATCGGGCTGATCATCAGCGTGGAAAGCAGCGGGTTAACCCAGGCTTCCCGCTTTTTCACGGCCAGCTTTTTTTGGGCCGTCAATTGCAGCAGCACTTGGTAGGAGCGAGATAACATGCCGGATAGCAGGTAGCTTTTTACAATAGGCATACCCCCAAGCGTATCCTGGAGGTTGACGTTCATTCGGCCCATGTTCGCTTGGGCTTCCTCCGTCAACCGCTCCAACTGCTTGCCGATCCATTGGGAAACCAGCAGCGCTACGGGAAATAACAGCAGGCTGTACAGCATCAGCTCCCATTGGAGGTAGATCAAATAAGCGAAACAGCCGATGAACACCAGCGGATGATAAAACCACTGGGCGAGGTCCCGAATCATAAACTGCTGGATGAGCTGCAGGTCGTTGTTGATCCGCGACAATACGTCGCCGGAGTGCTGCTTTTCCAAATAGGAGACCGGGAGTTTGCCGATATGACGCATGACATGGTTGCGGATATCCTGCACCGCAGAGGCGCTGCTTCGCTCCACGCCGAAGCTCATGAAAAACTTCGCCGGCACACCGATCAAGATGACCACAAAGACCGTGTACACGATTTGCAGAACGATTGGCCCCGCCCCCTTCTCGGCCTGGGTGGTCAGCTGCTCGATTAAACTTCCCATCCATATCTCAATAACGGCGGCGGCAATCGCGGACAAGATACCGACGATCATCCAGCCTTTGTGACGGCTTACATAGGACATCAGCCAGCGGAACGCTTTCCAGGCGGCGTAAGCGGTTTGGCGCTTGGAGGGCGCCGCTGTGCCTTGTTCTAGAACAGACGGATGGCGGTCAGCTTCCATGCAGTACCCCGGCCTCCGCTTCGATCTGCCGCTTGACTTGCTCTAAGATGTCCCGGATGACGATGGCCGTTTCTTCCACGCGCGCGAGTTCCAGCAATTCCTCGTGCGCGCCCTCCAGCCGGTAATCGGCGTAAGCTTGCGTCGTTGCCCCCCGCCAGGAAGGCAATTGGTGCTCCAGGCGGAACGCTTCGCTGTCCTTCGCAATCATTTCGTAAATCCGGGCCGGGATCGTGCCGGAATTAATAAGCTGCGCTTCGTACGCCAAGGTCGCTTTGACCTTCCGATGAACCCGCTCCCGCACGAGCGGGTTGCTCATTAATTCCTTCTCTTCTTCGTCGAAATCGGCAAGCGTTTCTTCAAGCTCTTTCTCCGACGTTTCGGAAGGCGTCAGCGTGTCCTTAATCCACGAGTCCACCATGAGCACGTCCGTTACGGAATACCCTCTTTTCTCCATCGTTTTGGCTACCTCGAACGTCAGGTTGCCTCCGAAGCAGTAGCCGAGCAGCACGTAAGGTCCTTCCGGCTGGATGCGGACGATCTCGTCCACATAACGGTTCAGCATGGCCTCGTAATCGACGGCATCGTCGATAAAATCAATGCCGTAGAGCACGAACCGGCCGTCGAGCCTGCTTGCGAGCTCTCGGTAACCGATGCCGAAGCCGCTGCCCGGAGGGAAGCAGAACACGTTCAGATCTCCTGCTTTATTCAGCTTAATGAAGGAGTCTCCCCCTTTATCCAGGCCCAGATCCCCCTCTCCGAAAGCCATGGCTTCAACTGTTAAATTGTGGAACTGGCGGTTCAGCGGTATCTCGATGCCCGTTTCATCGTAAACGGCTTGAACGAGCCTCATCAGACTTAACGAATTGCCACCCAACTCAAAAAAGTTATCCTTTACGCCGACCTGCGGAACGCCAAGCGTATCCTGCCAGACGCGGGCGATCTTCATTTCGAGCAGCGTTCTCGGCGCGACATATTCCGCTCCTCCGGCCGCGGCTTCCTCCGGCGCGGGCAGCGCTTTGCGGTTGATTTTCCCGTTCGGGGTCAGCGGCATCCGCGAAAGCTGCACGAGGTGCGAAGGAATCATATACCCCGGAAGCTGCTTGGCGAGCTCCTCCTTGAGTTCATGCGCCGCCAGCCTCGTTTCCGCGACGTAATAAGCGACAAGCTGCTTTTGGCCGTTCGCGTCGTCGCGGTCGAGCACCTTGGCTTCTTGCACGGCGGCGATCTTCAGCAGCTGCGTCTCGATTTCGTCCAGCTCGATCCGGTACCCGCGGATTTTCACCTGGTGGTCGATCCGGCCCAGGTATTCGATGTTGCCGTCCGGCAGCCAAGCCGCCAAGTCGCCCGAGCGGTACAGTTTCTCCCCCTCCGCAAACGG
>NZ_SLTL01000062.1:0-8451 GCF_014858585.1 Paenibacillus sp. 23TSA30-6
AATACACTGACCAGAAAGGAACCGACAAAAATACCGATAAAATAGGCCACATACAGTAAGCTGTAATAGATCGGTGAACCATAGGATACCGCGATGGAAGGCATGGCAATCACCAAGATCGCCATCGAAAAGTTCGTCAGGGCAAAGAACGGAAGCATAATTCTCAGGAAGGTGTGCCGTTTTACAAAAAGATATCCTTCTTTCAGCTCCCTCAGATAGTATCCCAGCTTCAGTGAACCTTTACCGTTCGTGTCCTCCATCGCAGGAGCGTCGATTTGCTTGCTGAGCCTGATATACACAAAGCCTGCCAGAAACAGCATTGCGCTGGCTAGAAAAAACGTGTTTTTCATCCCCATGGCGATAATGAGCGAGGCTCCAGCCAGATACCCAGCGATGTTAATCACCTGATCCGTTGACGAAATCATGGAATTCGCCCGGACAATCAAATCCGGCGAGCCTACCAGTTGCGGCAGCATTTTACTGTTGGCCGGATAAAACAGTGTAGAGAAGCAGGATGCAATAAAAACAATAACAAGGATAGCGACCAGATTAACCATCCCGTCCTGAATGAGAAACGGGACAGCCAAAATGAGCACAGCCTGCGTAAACAAGGCGATACTGGCCAACAAAGGCGGTGAATAGCGATCCACCAAAGGACCCACGAGAAAGCTGAAAATCGACGCCGCAGATACGGCCGTATACGTGAAGCTGGTCATCGCCACCGACTGTGTCGATTGCTGTACAAAATACAGCAGGACGATAGAATAAATGCTGTCCGCAATGTTGGCAGAAGTACGGGAAGCAAAGAAACGGATAAAACGAGGATCCTTAAACAATTGATTCACATCTTCATCTCCTTACTGCGAAATGGTCAAAGCGTTTAAGAGCCTGTCACTGGCAGCTTGGAAGATTTGATGGATATACTGGCGGTCCTCTTCATATGGAAGGATCAGAGAAATCTCCAGTACTTGGCCGACATGCTGTGTTTCGAAAAAAATGGCTTCATTGACGCTCGCTTTTTGACCATCTACATCCATATGGTCAAAAAGCGCTGAGTCTTCTCTGCTTTCCCCCAAATAATTGAAAACGACAGGCAATTGTTCAAGCCCCTTTTTCAAGATGCGGCTGGAATCGGGATAAGCCTCCTCCATATCTGCGTTGATAATTAGATTGAAAAAATTCAAATGATGGCGTGTAGCCGAATCCAACTGTGCAAGGATGCCCTTTTCACGAGCTACGATGTCGTCTTCCTGAAGTACAATGGGAATATGATCAATACATTCGCCCATCGTTCCAAAATAGTTCTGATCGCCATACTGTCTTCCGTAATTCGTCATCCATAGCGGAACCTCCGAAATATGAAAATAGGTGCTGAAAAATTGGGATGCCATCTGAAGTGAAAGACTCCACATGTTCGCAGATTGCCCCAGCTCTGGAGTGTCGCTTAAATCCAATCTCCAATGATATTTAGTAGATACTTCATGGTTACGAGTTTGCGTTAGAGCCTGGATACGATCATTATTTTCGCCAAACATTTGAAGCCTGAATTGCTTGTTAATTTGCTGATCACTGATGCCTTGAGGGCCTTGACAGATATGCTCCACATAATCCCGATATTGATTTGCCTCTGCCGGCTGTGGTGCCGGCTGGGGATGGTGATATTCATCAAGAAGCTGTCTCCGCAAAATGCCACCGCTTGTAGCGTCAAAAATAATATGTGAGCATGGCAGCAGAAGCAGTTGCTCCCGCAAGTTTAAGCGAATCAGGACAATACGATATTGTAAAGAATGTGTCTGCTCATACAGTTCCTCATAGAGCTTTGGCACCATGTAAGAAAGAAGCCTCTGCTGTATATATATCGGATATCCAGAAAGATCCACAGTAGGCAAGCTGATATGTTCTGGTGCTGGTTTAAGCCCCCAGGCCCACGTTTCATCTGACTTCACAATGACACTTCGCAGCAATTCATGACGATGAATTAATCGTAGAATAGCTGCGGTCAACCGTAGGATGTCCAAATAGCTGTCCAACCGGATAGACATACCTGACCCGACAGGATGTTGCAAATGATAGAGCTGTACAGGAGCAAGCGGGTATTGTCCGATCGTATCCGGAGCCAGTATGTTGGTACTCCACTCCGTATTTAAGTCAGCAATATTGGCTACCCATTCTTCTGCCTGATGTTGGGTACAGGCTTCTTGCTCAGGGCTTGTTAGCTCGGAGTCATCTGTCACAGGAATTCCGCAAATCCGATAGGGCTCGTCTGTGCCCCATGGAATAATATAATGGGGGTACAGCTCGGGATGTATATGGGATTGAATAAATTCTGTAATGTCCTGAACCTGCTCTGCATGGAAAGGCTCTAGTTGCAGGAACAGATAGTCTTGTTGAGCACTGGACACGGTTCGAAGCAAGGCATGAGCACCAAAGGCTTCTCCAATAATCCGTCCGGCCTCCTGAGAGTCAGATATAAGTTTGCTTGTGTTCTCTCCCCCTTCTTCTCCGCGTTGCAAAAGATCGTACAAGCTACGAATCGTCTGATATTGAAGCAATTGATGTATTTCCAACGGGATGTTCAATTCCTGTGCTTTGGATACCAGTTGAATGGCTTTTAAAGAGTGCCCTCCAAGCTCGAAAAAGCTGTCGTCAATACCGACCCTTTCTGCTCCAAGCACCGTTTGCCACAGATTCGCCAGCTGCCGCTCCACTTCATTTCTTGGGGCCGTGTACTCTACCTGCGGACTACTGATCGTTTCCGGCTCAGGAAGCGCTTGCCGATCAATCTTCCCATTCGTGTTCAAAGGAAGCACCGGCAGAAATACATACTGGGCAGGAATCATATAGTCTGGCAGTTGACCGGCCAAATGGGCTTTCATGCCGCTCATGGTCAGAACTGCATCGGTCGCAATGTAAGCACAGAGCGTTTTTTGACCATCATTCGTGGTTCTTAGGGCAACATACACTCCATGAATGTCTTCATGCCCCATGAGCCTGGTTTCTATTTCTCCAGGTTCGATACGGTAGCCTCGGATTTTAACCTGCTGGTCGATTCGTCCGAGATACTCCAGATACCCGTCTGGCAGCCATCTGCCCAAATCCCCTGTCCGGTACATCTTTTCTCCGGGAATGAACGGATTAGGGACAAACTTTTCCTGAGTCAGATCATCTCTGTTCAGATATCCGCGTGCAAGACCATCGCCACCCACACAAATTTCGCCTTGAGTCCCGATAGGCAGCAATCTGTTTGAAGAATCTAATATATAGGCAGTGGAATTTCCGATCGGCCGTCCAATCGGAATGTTGCTATACTCTTTTTCGATCGGGAAACAGCACGAGAATGTGGTATTCTCTGTTGGGCCATAGCCATTAATAATTGTCAAGCCAGGACATTTTTCTCTAACGTTGGCGATGATTGCAGGTGAAAGCACATCTCCCCCAACTAGCAAGTATTTGAGAGGGGAAAATAGTTCGGGCTTTTGCAGAGCAAGTTGATTGAACAAAGGCGATGTCAGCCACATCGTCGAAATGTGGTTCTGTTCGAGTGCAGTACCCAGTTTCACAGCGTTTAAAATGATGGATTCCGGTACGATATACAATCGTAGACCGTTGAGCAAAGCTCCCCAAATTTCAAAGGTACAGGCATCAAACACTAAAGCTCCGGTCATTAAAATGCGGTCGTTCTCAGCGAATTGTACGTAATTTGTATTTTTGACCAGTCGTATGACATTTCGATGCTCAATCATGACTCCCTTAGGACGACCCGTGGAGCCAGAGGTGTACATCACATACGCCAAATGATCTGCTGTTGTTGCCGATAGATTGAAACTGGTGAAGACGTCGGCATCATAAGATCCAATATCACCCAAATCCAGCACAGTACCGGAAAATTCGAATCCTGTTGTTTGGCTTCCCCTGCCTGATAAGGTCAGTAAAATATTGCTACGGCTATCCTGAAGCATAAATGTAATCCGGTCTTGGGGGTAGGAAGGATCTATCGGCAAATAAGCTGCTCCAGCTTTTAAAATACCCAGTACACCAATAATCATTTCGGGTGACCGTTCGGTCAGGATAGCCACAATGGTATCCGGCTGAACGCCCAGCTTCCGCAGCTTTGAGGCCAACTGATTAGCCTTTATATTTAATTCTCTGTAGGTCAGCTCACGATTTTCAAATACAATTGCTACTGCTTCCGGTGTCTTTTCTGCTTGTTCCTCAAAACAGTGATGGATCGTTTGCTCAGCAGGGTACAATGTCCGGGTATCATTAAAATCGAACAAGAGCCGCCGTCTCTCCTCTGTCGTCAGAAATTCCAGGTCCTTAACGCGTATATCCGGGTTAAGAAGAACCTGCTCCATGGCTTGGCTGAGATGGCTGGCGATGAGTTGGATCATGTTTTGGTCATAGGTTAGCTCGTTATAGCTAAATTTGATTTCAAGCTTGTGCCCGGGCACGACGACAACGTTCAAATCATAGTTGGTTTGCTCGATTTCTTCCACTTCCGTGATTCGAATCGCTTTTGATTCTTCCTCAAGGCTCATGAGATCCTCTGAAATCGGATAATTTTCAAATACGACGATATGACGAATCAGATTTTGCTTTAATGAGGTGTGAGACTGGATATCAGCTAGTGACAGATAAGAATACCGATTGGACTCCATCATGGAGACCTGGACAGACGCCAGTAAATCGGAAAACCGTTGTTCTGGGGAGCTGATGATCCGTACCGGAATCGTATTGATGAACAAACCGACCATGTTTTCTATACCAGGCACTTCATCCGGTCTGCCAGATACAACCGAACCCATAATAACATCGTTACTGTTATTGTATGTTTGTAGTAAAATGCCCCAAAGGGTTTGAAATACGGTGCTAACGGTGACACGGTACTGCTTGGCAATACGCTCTAAACCTTGGGTCAGACGTTCTTCCCATATGCTTGTAAATTGTTCTGCCCTATAGGATGAATCGAACGACTGGGTATAGCCAGGAACGACGGTTTCATTTTCAACTTCAAGCAGATATCGTTGCCAGTACGCGGCCGCTTCCTCCTTGTCTTGTCTCTCCAGCCACTGGATAAAGCTGCTGAATGGAAAAACTGGCACTAGTTTTAAAGGCGTGTTGTCCCGTAGAGAGATGTAGATGTCGAAAAAATCCTGAGCCACTGTCCCCATGCACCAGCCATCCATCACGATATGAGGAAAGCTCCAAATGAGCTTGGAGTCTTCCTCTGTCCACCGAATTAAAGCCAGTCGGATCGGAACGTCTTTTTCCAGATCAAAGCCTATTTGCCGATCGTTTTTTAGAAAGGACTCCAGAAGAGCTTTTTTTTCTTCATCCGTCTGTCTACTCCAATTTTCAACATTAATAGGAGCTGCCTCACGTTGTTCCAGAACGACCTGAAGAGGCCGTTCGGTTTCCTTATATATAAAGACGGTGCGGAAAATATCGTATCGGTTGACCAGCTTTTGCAAGCTTTGTTGTACTAGGCTGGCGTCCAAAATGTCTTGACTGGTGATAACGGTCTGTTCAAAATAAGCTTCCGACTTTTGATCCAATATGGAATGAAACAACATCCCCTCTTGCATTGGCGAAAGCGGATAGAGGTCTTTAATTTTCACCTGAGTCAAAAAATTCACCTCTCCTTAACGGTGCGAATGTTTAATTTCATGTGTGTTGGTCTGTTTATCTTTATTTGAGATTGTTCAACAGTTTGTCGTTCAAACGACTTGCTATATTTTCAAACTGTCCAATGGATAATTGCCCGTATGTGAAATCGGTCGGACTTTGCTCGGTTGTTTCCTTTGCGCAACAATGGCGAATGAGCTCCAGCAAATGCTTTTTATATCCCGCAGTCAACCGCTCCACCGTAGATGGCTCATATTCACGTCCGTTATAGTCGAATACAAGGCGAAGTTTTCCATCGCTCACCATACCATTGATATCAAAGGTAAGTGTTCTTTCGGCGTGAGGGCTAACCTCAGCACCGGCAAACGAAGAAAGCGTCGAGGTTCGCAAAGGTGCATCTGCTCCGGTCTTCCCATCAAATTGCCCCAAGTAGTTAAAGCTGATTTCAGGAACCTTTGCTGAAAAAAGTACCGCAGTACCCTGTTGGTCTCTTGGGGACAAATAGCGTAAAATTCCGTATCCTACACCCTTGTTGGGCACCCGCCGAAGCTTATCTTTAACCATCTTGATCTGATGGGCCAAATCTACCGGCTTGCTCACGTCTACCACAAACGGATACACGGACGTAAACCAGCCGACTGTGCGGGAAACATCAATGTCTTTGATGAACTCCTCCCTGCCGTGTCCTTCCAAATGAATCGCAATTTTAGCATGTCCACTCCATTCATGAAAAGCCAGCCCTAGCGCCGTTAGTAAAATATCATTAATTTCTGTATTGTAAGCATGGTGCGCGTGTTTCAGCAGGTTTTCGGTTTCTTCCCGGCTGAGTGTCACTTCGAATTGGCGACCGTCACGGATCAGGCTAACTGGAACCTCATGATCTTTTGGCAGTGAAAGTATTTCACGAGCTTCTACCGCATTCCAATAGCTGATTTCCTGATGCACCAGTGCGCTTTGTGCATACTTGGACAGACGTGCTGCCCATTCTTTGTAAGAATCGGTCTTGGCGGGTAGCTGTTGCTTTTCACCGTTAGCTGCCTGCCAGTAGGCTGTTTCCAAGTCCTCCAGCAGGATTCTCCACGACACACCATCTACGACAAGATGATGAATGACGATTAACAAATGATCGGCTTCCTGTAGCCGGAATAAAGCCAAACGCACAAGCGGGCCGTTGCGCAAATCAAAGCAGCTTTGTAACGCGTCAGCGAGCTGCGCGATTTCTTTCTCAGGCTGGTCAGCATGTGATAAATCGTAGCTTTCCAATGTGAAGCGTTCACCTTCGGCTGTGCCTCTGTTATAGGCGACAGGTTCTTTTTCACGCTCATCAAAGGTGATGCGCAAGGCATCATGGTGCGTGGTCAGCTTGTCTACGGCGCTTCGCAGCCAGGTTTCGTTCCATCTTTCGGCGTTCTGGAGCATGACTGCCTGATTGTAATGATGACGTTCTGTTCGATGATGCTCAAAAAACTCCCATTGGATCGGTGTCAGCTCCACTGCACCTTGTACTGCCCTCTGCGGGATGCTCCGGATTACTTCTTTAATATAAGGAGCGATCAGATCAATCTGCGGATAACGGAACAAATCCTTCATGTCCATTTTGAGGCCCTTCGCATTCAACCGGGCTGCAATTTGTAGTGCTTTGATCGAATCCCCGCCAAGCTCGAAAAAGTTGTTGCGCAAGCCAATCGGCTTAACGCCAATGACTTCCTCCCAGATGGAAGCGAGTGTTTGCTCCAGCTCGCTCTGCGGCGCTTCATACTCGACGTCGGTCAACACAAAATCTTCGGGTTCTGGAAGCGCACGTCGATCAATTTTACCGTTATGGGTCAAAGGCAATTGATCCAGCACGATAATATGCGCAGGTACCATATAGCTAGGCAACTGTTTGGCAAGCTCTGTCCGCAGGAAGGATTTGTCGGTTATGCCTGCCACGTAGGCGCACAAATACTTTTGTCCGGTCTTGTCCGTTCTATCCGTGACCACCGCTTGGTGTACCTCATCCAATTGGAGTAGGGCCGACTCGATTTCACCCGGCTCGATCCGGTAACCACGAATTTTGACCTGAAAGTCAGCCCGGCCAAGGAAATCAATGTTGCCATCCGGCAGCCAGCGGGCCAGATCTCCGGTACGGTACAGACGCTCTCCACTCACAAAAGGATTCGGTACAAATTTTTCTGCCGTCAGATCAGGACGGTTCAGGTAACCGCGAGCTACAGAAGCGCCGCCAAGACACAATTCCCCGGCTACGCCGATAGGGAGCGGACGCAAAGCCTCATCCACGATATATACTTTATGGTTCGGCAACACCTTTCCAATCGGGACGATACCGGATGGAGGCAGGCGTTCCGCCGTTTCTTCATAAAAGCTGGAATCAATAGCCGCTTCGGTCACACCGTAGCAATTCATAATGCGAATACGATCACCGAAGCGTGTTAGCAGGGTGCGGTAGTTGTCCACACTACAACTGTCTGAGCCCGTCGTAACCAGCTTCATCGCACTGATATCTATACCTTGTTCATACACATACTCCATGAGTAGCACCATTAGCGCTGGCGGGGCATCAAATATGGTGATTTGATGTTCTTCGAGAGTCTTCGCCAGAGCGGCAGGATCGCTGCGTACATGCTGAGGACAAATAACCATAGTGCCTCCGTTGATAAATGTCCGGGCCAGATCTCCAGCGAATACATCAAACGACAGGCTGGCGATTTGTAACAGTTTGACCTTAAATTCATCCATCCGATAGGCATCTCTATAGCCCCACGCCGTATTTACGTAATGACGCTGCTCGATCATCACGCCTTTGGCGTTCCCCGTCGTTCCCGA
>NZ_SLTL01000063.1:0-7958 GCF_014858585.1 Paenibacillus sp. 23TSA30-6
AACGTCTTTTTTGAAAAATTCTATAAGATTAAACTTCATGTCAGTCAATTTATGAAGCGAATCAATCAGCAACCGTTGGAAACGATTGATCGCCTGCTTGTCAGGTTATGATCTTAATTGCGGCCTATATAGATTCTTATTTTAAATAAATTTATAATCCGCATCAATCTGAGGGATTATGAAGATATTATGCTTTGATTTGATCTTGATATGAAAGAGATAGATTCATAAATTTGCGGACATTGCCGCGGTTCGCTATGGAAATACAGTCTCTTTTCTGGGGGAATCCGGCTCTTGGTTGAAGGCATGTTTATCTCCTCTTTCCTTATCTTTTATTACCCATCTGGAGAATATTTTCACATGGTTAGGGATACACTCCATGGGGATGTATTGATATCGTAAGCGCATCTTCCGGCGAAATGAGCAAACGTTATGGTTTTATTTATGTTGACCGGGATAACGAAGGAAACGGAACATTGGAACGGAGAAAAAAGAAATCATTTTACTGGTATCAAAATGTTATCAAAAACAATGGAGTAAAATAGGTTATTATGATTGTTCATCAGATGATTCCTGTATTTAACAGGAGTCATCTTTTTTAATCGCGAAGATCCGCATAGGAATGTTCTTGTGGATGCATTTGGGGAAAAAAGCACAAGTTAGAGATTCTGTACATTGCCCAGAGAGAGGGCCAGTTCACAGTTGCACATGGTTTTCAGCGTAGCTTGCGGGCATTCTGTAAAGGTTTACAATTGTGCGGATAATTCTACTGGCAGACTCCCTTTCAGAATCAATACAGTTTCTGTGCGGCTGCGCTTGTACACGAAGCTATCTGGCAGTTCACCGAGCCGTTCGTCTACCAGTTGTCCGGCAGCCAGGCATGAAGCCGCGCTGAGTTCTGTTTCCCTTGGATTGGAGGGGGAGAATGGGTCTAACGCTCTTGCGCCAAACGCTGGCGAATTGGATGATGTACGGGGCGGATCAGTGGCTGACACCGCTAACTGCTGCTCCTGGCGATAGAGCGGCTGGCTCTCTACATATTTTTGGTTCATGACATTGCTCCAGAATGGACGGCGAAGCCAGAATTCCCGGATAGTCGATTTCGGTATGGGAACCGTGACGATGGGCGTCTGAATCTCTTCGCGTTCACACCGGCGGCAGGCATAGACCAGCCGAACATGACGCAAGACTCTGACTTCTGCCGGAATTACGGTGATTTCGTTCCGAGTCTCCGTGCTCATAGGATGAAGTTCTCCGCCACAGCACGCACAAACCTGCTCTTCTTCGGGCAGTTCGTAGTGAAGGGTATCGACGGGGAATTGCTCCAGCTTGGCCTCGCGACTGTCCGTCCATTTCTTGCGGATGTAGGTAATCGTCTCGGTCTGAGGCTCTTCGGAAGCCAGAGTTGCCAATACTTCGGCTTCATTGAACTGGTTCATCTCCAGCTTATTCGGAGGGGTCTTTTCACTGGAGGTGCCAAAGCGCTTGTGCTGGGCCAGACGGAACTGTTCTTCGTACCACTTTAGTTTAGCGGTCAGCTCGGCATTTTGCTGCTTCAGCTTGACCTTTTGTTGTTGGAGTTCTTCTATTGTAGATGGGGAATTCGCTTGATTTTCCATACCCTAAAATTTCAACAAAGCTGTCTATTCTCCTGCTACTGGGGTTTCATACAATGAAAAAAACGTTACACGACGGTCTGAGCCGTGACCTGCTTGTGAGCCTGCCACTGGTGAAGGGAAAGCCCATCCAGGAGCCAGCGAAGTTCGCGAAAAGAAAGGGCAACCGGCGAGTCGCTAGGCCCCGGCCACTGGAAGGTTCCGCGTTCCAAGCGGCGGTACAGCAGCCAGAAGCCATTGTGCTCCCAATAGAGCATTTTGAGTTTGTCTCGCTGACGGTTGCAGAAAACAAACAAGCAAGGAGCGAAGGGATTGAGCTGAAACCGCTCTTGAACCAAGGCGGCCAGCCCGTCGATAGATTTGCGTCAATCCGTGCTCCTGCCGGCTAAATAGACCTTCTCGGGCAGCGTCAGCATAAGGTCTCCAGTGCTTGAACCACTTGACGAAGCAGTTCAGGAGAAAAGCCTTCCTGCACGTCAAGAGAGGCCAGACCGATGCGAAGTGTCAATGAGGGAGAAGAGGATGGCGAGGAAACGGTAACCGGAATAAAATGAGGCGTGGAGGTGGAAGGGATGCTGGAATCCATTTTGCGGAGCCAATATTTCAGTTGATGCAGGGTCACGCCCTGGGCTTCGCACCAGGCAGACATGGTTAGGCCACTGGCTCGATAGTCTCTGATGCGTTCTGTCCATTGATGCTGACGTCGTTCGGCTTTGGTCATCTGGCAGCTCTCCTTGATTTAAGATATGCCTATGATCTCATGACTGGTTTGGGGTTTACAGGTGGGCTGAATTTGACGCTTACTTTAAATCCGAATTAGAGACTGCACTGAATCTGGGGCAAGAAAGGGGCAGATTTGCATTAACGATATTAGGGCGTGTCTGAAAACTAATTTTAATGGAGCTACTTCAACAAAATCATCACAGAAGCCAGAAAGGCGAAGCTCAAAAAGTTTCGGGAAAGCTTGTCATAGCGTGTTGCGATCCCACGGAATTGTTTGAGTTTGTTAAAAAAACATTCCACAACATGGCGTTCTTTATAATGGTAAAAATCACATGCCCAAGGAACTTTCGCATTGGACTTGGGCGGAATACAGAACGTGGCGTTTTGGGATTCGATATACGTTCGAATGTCCAGGGTTCCATAGGATTTATCGGCTAAAACAGCGCTTCCAGACAATGCTACGCCAGAGAGGACTTAGGTCGCTACCGTACAGTCATGGATGTTTCCAGACGTCAAAAACAGGCGAACCGGATTACCCAGCGCGTCCACTACGGCGTGGATCTTCGTATTTTGTCCCCCTCGGGAAAGTCCGATTTCTTGGTTGGTTTCGGCGTTTTCAGCCCCCGATGCGTGCTGATGAACTTTACAGGAAGTGCTGTCTAGAGAGACATCCTGCAAGTCAGCATCGCTAGTCAAGGACTCAAACACCTTTTGAATAAGGTCATCATTGCTCCACAAACGGAATCGGGATTATACGGTTTTCCAAGGACCAAAACGTTCAGGCAAATCGCGCCAAGGAGCGCCTGTTTTTACTTTCCAAAGCATTCCATTTAGCATAACTCGATTGGGCTTCGAGAGTCTACCTTCCCCTGTATTTTCGGGCGGCAATAGCTGTTGTATCCGTTCCCAGTTCTGTTCGTTGATTTCGTGGCGTCTTAGCATCTTTTTACAATCCCCTCGTGATTCATTCTTGTAAAATTATGCTACGTTTACGCTTTTGAAGCATTATCTAGTTTTCAGACACGCCCTAATAACAAAATAAAAATGATTTCTGGAATGATTGATAACGAAGGTAGACTAATTGAAGATTTAGATTTGAAAATATCGCGATGGAATAAGAAACAAGCAATATTAAGTAATGCAATTGCAGAATTTGTTAAAGAAACTGAAGTGCCATTTTTATCTCAGTTAGATAGTATTATCAATAAATTAAGTAGAGAACGTGAAATTATAAGAGAATGCTTGCGATTACACAATAAAATTGTAGAAAAAGAAAATTTAGTTACTGAACTTGAATCTAAAATTAAGCGTTTAGAGAGTGAGCTGGAAAAACTTAAAGTCAGCGAGTCTTATAAAGATAAAGTATTTAAGTTTCTTGATCGTGAGTATCAAGCATATATGCTTAGGCTGAAATATGATGACCCGCACGAAACATTTATAAGTAAGGACACACACATTCCTTACTATCGTGGTTCAAGCGTATATGAGCATGAGAGTGGAGGTTTGTTGTTATGCATGCAAATCTCTTATTTAGCAGCTATTCTTAATAGTAAGAAAAAAGGTTATGCTGTAGGACATCCAGGCATACTAATGTTGGATTCTTTGAGTAAATACCTCGGCACAATTAAAAAGGAAAAAAGATCTGAAGGAGAAGAAGAGGCTTTAGATAAAAATCTTATAAATGATCCTGAGGTTTATGAAGAATTATATAAGATTCTTATTGAACTATGTGATGAGCATCAAATTATTATTGTAGAGAATACTCCACCAGATCTAGTGGATAGTTACACAAGATATACCTTTCTTAGTGATCAAAGGGGTTTAGTGAATGAAGACGTTAATGAATACAAAGAAGACAATTAGATTGAACTAGCGCTCTAGGTCGAAACTATATCAAATTCTTTATGAATGAATATATTAGTTTGGTTCATGTTCATATACATCTGATGGTTCTATGTTGTTTTTCTTGCTAGTTTCAAAAAGGATAGAATCTTGGGGCTGTAAATCGTCAAACTCTAGTGTAGAGTCAATCTCAACCTGACGAGCTACGTTTGTTTAGAGGGAATAAGTATGATCCGAGCAGAACAAAACGGGGATAGAAGAAATGACTTAGCCAACTACGGTGGTTACTGGATCAAAGTTATAATTACGTAAAATAATAATTTGACGAATAATTACTTAGAAGTTATATTCATTTGGGGGTGGTTGTTTTGGATAAACAAGCTAAATTACACCTTATGGGTCGAATTGACGATAAGTTGAGTGAATTACCTTGGTATGTTACTGAATTTATTGACAGTAAGAAGCGTAAGCTTTCTGCCTCAACACTTCTTAATTACTGCCACGATTATATAATCTTTTTTGATTGGCTGATTACAGAGAACTTTACCACAGTTCAAAAAAGAACAGAAATTGAATTATCCACGCTAGAAACATTAACGATACGTGAAACAGAAAGCTTTTTATCTTTTTTGGAGTATCAACTTGGGAATAATAAGCTAACAATAAACCGTAAGCTTTCTTCTCTTAAGTCCTTATTTGATTACTTACAGAATAAAGCCGAAACAATTGATTTAAAGCCTTATATACAACGAAATGTTATGGCTAAAATGGACTTGAATGCAGTAAAAGAAAGTCAGGAAACGATCGCAAATCGTATGGAAGGGAAAATACTGAGAGAAAATGATTTTGAAGCTTTTAGAGTGTTTGTAGCATACGATTATGGCGAATTAAACAAAACAAATAAACGTATCATGAATTTCCATCAGTTTAATCGTGAACGAGATACGGCAATAATTTCATTAATCTTAGGATCAGGACTTAGATTATCGGAAGTTTCCGGAATCAACCTTGAGGATTTAGATCTGACGAAATCATCTGTAAGAGTAACTCGAAAAGGGGGAAAAGAGCAATATGTTTACTTTAGCAGCCAAGCATCCCTAGATATTGAGAATTACCTGCAGGTAAGGGAAACAAGATATACTCCAAATAAAAATGAAAAATATTTGTTTATTGCAGCACCTGTAGGACGCAAAGGTAAAAATAGACGTTTAACACAACGTTCTATAGAAAAACTTGTTGAGAAATATGCAACAGCATTTGGAAAGCCGGCTTTGACGGTTCATTCTTTGAGGCATTCATTTGCCACACGTTATCATATTGAGAATAATGATGTTCCAAAATTAAAAAATCAATTAGGACATTCTTCAATACAAACTACAATGATTTATACGCACTTAACAGATGATCAAATGAGAAACGCTGTAAACAACATGGATAAATAATTTGGAGGGAGTGACACAAAGTTGCCTACCAGGCTGGAAAATTGACATAAAGTTACCCACCAGACTGGAGAATGACACATAAAGTTGCCTACTAGGCTGGAGAATGACAAAAAGTTGCCTACCTGACTGGAGAATGACATCATAAAGTTGCCTACCAAGTTCCAAATTTGCTCCGTTTATTAAAGACAAAGGGCTTAAATGCTTGAAAGTAGGGAACTTTGTGTCATTTTGGTAGGGAACTTTGTGTCAATGTACAAAACATGGATCGATAAACCCGCGTGCTTCGCGGTTTTTCTTATACATCTTCACAAAATCCGTATTTTGTTCATATGTAAAAGATATTCAAACTCTAAAAATATAGACTCCTATTGTCATAAAAGCCCCTCCATTTCCATATGAATTTAATTTAACACAAATTTAATTTAACACAAAATAGAATATTCAATTATTGTAGCAATTAGGTAAGCTTTTGATGCGATCACCAATTTTTTCCTGCTTCACACGGAGCACACATATGATCTCCTATTATTTTGGTATTTTATAGAAATAGAATACATGCAAACTGTACGTTATGCAACCTATTTTGATTCCGCAAACCTATTGAAGCAAAAATCCCCGTTACTTCCTCTCTCCACATAACATACAACACAGCGTCTTGTCCTCACTTTCAAGATTAAATCAGTAGTATATACATTGTTGAGTTGTTTGAAGATGTTACAGCTTGTCCAGACATGCCTGTGGTCAGCACGGTAGCGCACGCAACTTGGAACTCATTAGTCGTGTTTACGGCTGGGTCGTTCAGGACTGACCTTAGGCAATTTGGGGCCTGTTCAGCAGTGGGTGCTTCGAAGCGACCCCAGACAGCAAATCTCCGGCGATCAATTCAAAATGATTCTGCTCCCCTTCCTCCACATCTTCGGCAGGTTTGTGTCATGCGGGAACGTATTAGTTCCCTTGTGGTGCTTTCCACGCCCTATTTTCCATGATAAGTTTAAAGTCCAAGGATGGTGTTATAGAATCGAGCGAATTCCGCGTCTCGCTTTTGTAGTTCCACAATGTCAAGCACACTGGCAGCAAATCGGATCTGATCAGAACGATACTTCATCCTTCTCCTTAAATCGTTATCATCGATTTCAAACCAGGATTCAATGGAAGGGTTTGGTATTGTAGAAATCCATTCGTCGAATTCTATGCCTTGCTCCAACATCTCTTTTGTCCTAACGGGGTCACCGTCACCATCGACTACTATAAGCACCTTAGAATCAGTATAGAATGTGTTCCTGAGCGCGTTTGCCACGCGAGGAATTGTGAGTTTCCCCATAGCGACAAGAATTTTGATTGATCGATTTGAGCCAGCATTACTTAGGATTCTCTTAGAAAGAGTAGCAATCACATCACGATCAGTTTCACCCTCGCACACGATTAATAGATCAGCTGAAGTGACAGCGACGGACTGCATGGCTTCAACTCTGCCTGTTATCGAGTCGAATTTGAGACGGTCAATCTCGACGACATGCTTCTTTTCGGCAGTGACGAGTTCACCTTCAGAAGGGAAATAAATTGCACCTTCCTCTGCTGCCTTACGGAGCTTTAGTTTGAGAACATTAGTGAATCCGATATTACGACTGATCGCAGCGTCCAAATCTCGTTTGTCAAATAAAATGATGTTGAGCGTCTTGCCAAGAACGAGTGCATCAACGGCGTCCTCTGCATAGCCCGACATTGAAATAAAGATTCCAAATGTACCAGCCAACTTGCCTTCGACCTTGCCTTTGAATTGATAGAGGGTTGAAGCGGGCAAAGGCTCTGCATGCCATTTTGCTTCTAAGATATAAATGCGTCCATCAAGATAGATGGAGCCATCAATCTGTTCACCCACCGGTCTGTAACCTGTGCGCGGTTCGAGTTGCTCAAAGGAAAACATCTTATTCAGTAGGCGCTCGAAATCAAATCCCCGACGCCTTTTTGCGGCCGCGTCTGCGTTGGGTGCTAGGCTTATTAGTTTCTCGTATTCTTCCTTTATGTAATCCAAATCCGGTTTCTCCAAGGTGTACATATGCTATCCCAAGTTCTACTTTTTCTTTTACGGACCGTCTCCACCGTCTGCAGCACCTACTAGACGCATCTAGTCACTTTGTGCAAATCTTCTTTACGACAAGAGAAAGACGATTTGGCCATGCAAAAAAAAGATGCTTCTTCGCTAAAGTGAATGTTAGATGTCTGTTTAATAGAGAAAGTGTCCATACTGTCTAGTAATAAATAGGAAGAGGACGGGATGGAACATGTGGACCCCATTAAGCAAAAAGGATAATCTAATGAATGATGTGTTCAAGTT
>NZ_SLTL01000064.1:0-7340 GCF_014858585.1 Paenibacillus sp. 23TSA30-6
CGGTAGCCCGCCGCCGTGTTCACCAGGCTGCGGTGCTCGATCATCACGCCCTTCGGCTTGCCCGTCGTTCCCGACGTATAGATCACGTACGCCAGATCCTCTGGACGGGCTTCATGGAAGCTGTCGGCATTCGTCCGCTCCTCGCTGTACGAAGTTTCATCGTCGAGGTACAGCACCGCCGCCAGCGCCAGCTCCTCTTCGCCGAGCCAGGCTTCGGCGCGCTCTCGCAGCGGCGTTTGCGTCAGCAGCACCTTCGCTCCGCTGTCTTCGAGCATGAACCGCACGCGGTCCGCCGGGTAATCCGGGTCGAGCGGCACATACGCCCCGCCCGCTTTCCAGACGGCCAGCACGGCCACCAGCAAGTCCACCGAACGCTCGGCGAGAATGCCGACGATCGTCTCCCGGCCGATGCCGCTTGCGCGCAGCGTGGCCGCCAAGCGGTTCGCCCGCTCGTTCAGCTCCGCATACGTCAGCCGGTCATTCTCGTACACGACAGCTGCCGCTTCCGGCGTGCGTTCCGCCTGTTCCTCGAACAGCCGGTGGAACGCGGCCGCCGGAGCCGCTTCCGGCTGCGCCGGGTTAAACGCGCCAAGAATTTGCTCTTTTTCCGCCGCCGTCAAAAGCTCCAACTGATTCACGCGGATGTTCGGGTTAGCCGCAACCTTCTCCAGTGCCCGGGCAAAATGACCGTGGATCAGCCTGATGTCTTCCTCTCTGAACGTCAGCGCATTGTACGTAAACCGCAGCAAAATATGCTCTTCCGGAATGACGGTAATGTCCAGGTCGTAGTTCGTTTGCTCCGGCGACTGGATATTAGCGATTTTCAGCGCTTCTTTGTCTCCGCCGACGACCTGCTCAATCTGTTCTTCCATCGGATAATTTTCAAAGACCATGATATGGTTGATCAAGTCGCGCTTTTGCTCGCTCAGCGACTGAATTTCGAACAGCGGGAACGTTTCGTAAGCTCCCGATGCCAGCGCTTGATCCTGGGTTTTTCTCAAGATATCGGCTACCGTCTCCTCGGCTTTGCCTTGAATACGGACCGGGATCGTATTAATAAACAGGCCGATCATGCTTTCGATGCCCGGAATTTCCGCCGGACGCCCGGATACGACGGAGCCGAATACGACATCCTCGCTGTTGTTGTATACCTGCAGAACCAGTCCCCATACGGTCTGCATGAACGTATTGAGCGTCACCTGCTGCTGGCGCGCCACCCGCTCGATTTGCCCGGTCAGTTCCTTGCTGAGTTCCACATCGATTTCAGCCGCTTCAAAAGCGCCCTGCTTCAGCTGCGTTTTCTCCTGGGGCAGCTTGGTCTGCTGATCGTAACCCGCCAAATACTCGGACCAGTAACACGAAGCTTTCGCGGCATCTTGAGCTTCCAGCCATTCGATATACCGGGAGTACGAGGTAACCGGAGGAAGCTCCAGCGTCCGCTTCTCCTGGAACGCGAAGTAGGTGTCGAACACTTCCTTGATCATGAAGGACATGCACCAGCCGTCCATCAAAATGTGATGGTGACTCCAGATCACATGGTAGGACTCGTCGCCCGTGCGCAAAACTGTCACGCGCATAAGAGAGCCTCGGGCCAAATCGAACTTGTTCGCTTTATCCGCGCTGACGAAATCGGCTATCGTCTTCTCCGGGTCTTCATCGCTTACCGAGCGAATATCTTCGAAGTACACTTCACACTTCCGCTCGCGGAATACCACTTGAATCGGCTCGTCTCTCCAGCCGGTAATAAAGTTGGTCCGCAGCGCCTCATTCCGCTGCACCAGCGTATCCAATCCTTGGGTGAAGGCTTCGACATTCAGGCTTCCGTACAGATCGAAGGTCACCTGTTCGAAGTAAGCTTCCGAATCGGTATCCAGCAGGCTGTGGAACAACATCCCTTTTTGCAGCGGAGTCAGGGTGTATACATTCTCCAGTTCGCCGAGCGCCGCCGTATGTTCGGCCAGCCGCTCCAGTTCCTCCAACGTCACATCTTGAAGCAGTACGTCGCTAGGCGTAAGCTCCGGCTGCTCTTTCGATACGCAATGGCTGATGACTTCACGCAAGCTCGAATGAAGCAGGGTGCCCAGGCGCTCTACCGTTTCCCGTTTATACTGGGTTTCCCCATAACGGATCGTGAGTTCCTGCACTCCTTCCGACACCATACCGTTGATATCGAGGACATAATCCATCACTGCATTCGGGCTTGAATCGGAGCCCGGGCTGAACGGAGACGGCCTCGAGCCGCTGCTTTCGTAATCCTGGTCGAACTGACCCAAATAGTTAAAGCTGATCTCCGGCTCCAAAGCGAAGCGCTCGCCGTCACGCGGCGCCGACAAATAACGCAGGATGCCGTAGCCGATTCCTTTGTTCTGAATGCGGCGCAAGCTTTCTTTAACCTGTTTCACCTGATGACCGAGCGCCTGGGCGTGACCCGGCTCCAGAACGACAGGGAATTGGCTTGTAAACCAGCCTACCGTGCGCGTAATGTCCACATCCGGCAAAATATCTTCCCGGCCGTGGCCTTCGAGATTCACCAGCACGCGTTCCCGGCCGCTCCAAGCTTGTACCGCGAGGCCAAGCGCGGCAAGCAGCAAATCGTTCATTTCCGTATGGTAAGCACGGTGTGCCTGCTTCAGCAGCTGTTCGGTTTCCTCCGCCGTCCAGCGAACGGTCACGAGCCCGCTGTCCTTCAGCTTGGATCTGCCTTGTTCAAAATCTTTCGGAAGCGGCTCATAGGTCAATTGCTCAATATGCTGCCAATACTCTCTCTCGCTTTCCATCGCCGGACCGTTCGCATAATCAGCGAGCTGTTTCGCCCACGTTTGGAATGAATCCGTTTTGAGCGGCAGACGGATCGGCTGCCCTTGCAGCGCCTGCTCATAGCCGGCAGCAAAATCCTCAAGCAGAATCCGCCAGGATACGCCGTCTACGACCAAGTGATGGATCGCGATGAGCAGGTGGTCGCCGTCGTCGCAGCGGAACAAGCCGAGCTTCACCAGCGGACCGTTTTCCAGATCGATGCTCGCTTGAATGTCATTCGCCTTAGCCTCTACCGCTTCTTTCACGTCGCCGACTCCCTTGAAATCGACAACTTCCAGATCGAACAGCGCTTCGTTCTCCCCGGCGCCGCGGTTCCAGGCAGTATAGCCGTTCTCGGTTTGGCGGTAAACCGTACGGAGAGCATCGTGATGCACGACAAGCTGACGCACCGCTTGGCGTAAAGCTTCTTCGTCAAAGCCTTGCTTGGAGAACTGCATGAACGCCTGGTTGCTGTGATGCACGTCGGCCGGATTTTGTTCAAAGAACCAGCGCTGAATCGGGGTCAAGATGACCTCTCCCGTCACTTCGGCCTGGCTTGCCGTTCTCTCCGCCGTTTGCAGCTGCAAACTAAGGGCGGAAATCGTCGGGTAATGGAACAAATCTTTCATGACCAGCTTGTACCCCGTTTGCAAAAGACGGGACGATACCTGCAAGGCCTTGATCGAATCACCGCCGAGCGCAAAGAAATTGTCCATCGTGCCGACCTGATCCACGCCCAGCACCGACTGCCAGACCGACGCAAGTGCTTGCTCGGCAGGAGTACGAGGCGCCGTGTATGCAGCCTCGGCACGAATGCTTCCTTCCGGTACAGGCAGCGCTTTACGGTCGATCTTCCCGTTCGGCGTAAGCGGCATTTGATCCAGGCGCATGATGCGCGAAGGCACCATATGGGAAGGCAGCGCGGCGTCCAGATGGGCCACAAGCCCTTCCAGATCGAAGCTGGAATCCGCTACGACATACCCGCACAAATATTTCTGCCCCCGCTCGTCCGTCCGGTCGATGACAAGCGCTTGACGCACGCCGGCAAAATTTTTCATGGCCGCTTCAATTTCACCAAGCTCGATCCGATAGCCGCGAATTTTCACCTGGTTGTCGATCCGGCCGATGAAGTCCACGTTGCCGTCCGGCATCCAGCGCGCCAGGTCGCCCGTCCGGTACAGCCGCTCCCCAGCGGCGAACGGGCTGTCTACGAATTTCTCCGCCGTCAAATCCGGGCGGTTCAAGTAACCGCGGGCCACACCCGCTCCGCCGATAACCAGCTCGCCCAACACCCCGATCGGCACCGGCTTCAGATTCGCATCCACGATGTAGAACTTGGCGTTCAGCCACGCTTTCCCGATCGGCACGCTGCCCGTCTTCGGCAGCTTCTCCAGCGGCTCGTCATAGAAGCTGGAGTCAATCGCCGCTTCCGTTACGCCGTAGCTGTTAATAATACGGAACTGCGAGCCGAAGCGCTCCTGCAAGGTGCGGTAATCCGCTACGCTGCACGCATCCGAGCTTGTGATCAGCAGCTGCATCGAGCTGAGGTCCAGACCCTCGGCATGCACATGCTCCATGAACGGCACGATCAGCGCCGGAGTCGATTCGAACACCGTCACGGCGTAGTCGCGAATCCAGCCGTAGAGGCGGGTTGGATCAATCCGGTCGTCCTTCGGCACGATGACCATGGTGCCGCCGTTGTACAGCGTCCGCGCAATGTCGCCGACGAACACGTCGAACGAGAAGCTGGCGAGCTGCAGCAGCCGGATCGGGAACTGATCCAGGCGGTAGTCCCGCCGGTAGCCCGCCGCCGTGTTCACCAGGCTGCGGTTTTCCACCGCCACGCCCTTCGGACGGCCCGTCGTACCGGAGGTGTAGATGACGTAAGCCAAATCGCGCGGCTTGTTCACATTCGCCGGATTCGATGCGAGATCCGCCGCTAGTACGTTCTTCTCGGCTTCTGCCGTGGCGGACGTTTCGGCAGCAGCCGTTTCCGCTTGCGCCAAAGCCTCCGCCTCTGCGCCTGCTTCGCCCAAAGCTTGTACACCCACAGCCGCTTCCGCCGCTCCGAGGCTGTACGTCGCGGCGTCGTCAAGCGCAAGCACCGTTTGCAGCACTAGAGCTCCGTCGCTGCGCCAAGCTTCCGCCTGCTCCAGCAGGCGGGTCTGCGTGAGCAGCACCGACGCCCCGCTGTCCGCGAGCATATATTCGATCCGCTCCGCCGGATAGTCCGGGTCGAGCGGCACATAAGCGCCGCCCGCTTTCCATACGGCGAGCACCCCGATCAACAGCTCCGCCGAACGGCCGGCCAGAATGCCGACCACCTGCTCCGGCTTCACCCCGCGCGCCCGCAGTGCATACGCCAGACGATTCGCTTTGGCGTTCAGCTCCGCATACGTCAGCTTGCTGTCTTCGTAGACAACCGCCAGCGCTCCCGGAGTGCGCTCCGCCTGCTCCTCGAACAGCTCGTGGAACGTTCTCTCTCTCCACGACTCATCCGCTTCCAAACCTGTACCCTCTGCGGCGGGTTGCTTCGCAAGAGCCGAAGACGACACGTCAAACCCGACCAGCAAATCATGCTTTTCGCTGTCCGTCAAGATATCCAAATCCGAAATCCGCGCACCCGGCTGAGCCAGGATCGACGCCAAAAGCTGCTCGTAATGACCCGCCAGCCGTACCATCGTTTCCTGTCTAAACAACGAGGTAGCGTACTCGATCTTGCAAACCAGCTCGTTATCGGCTTCCACGATATCAAGGCTAAGATCAAACTTTGCCGTCTTTTCCTCGATGTCGAACAGCGACCATTGCAAGCCTTCCAAGGTTAAATCCAAGCTTTCGTGTTTTTGCAAAGAAAACATGGTGTCAAACAAAGGATTCCGGCTTAAATCTCGGCTCACCTGAAGAGCTTCCACCAGCTCCTCGAACGGATAGTCCTGGTGCTCGTAGGCTCCAAGCGTCGTTTCCTTCACTTCCTGCAAGTAATCCAGGAACGTCCGCTCCGCCGTCGGACCCAAGCGAAGGGCCAGCGTATTGACGAACATGCCGATAATCGGCTGCAGGTCGGCGTGAGAACGGGCGGCAATCGGGGTGCCGACCACTATATCTTCCTGTCCCGCGTATTTATGAAGCAATACGGAGTACGCAGCCAGCAGAAGCATGTACAGCGTCGCCCCCGAATCGCCGGCAAGCCGTTTGAGAGCTTCGCTTTTCTCCGCATCCAGCGTAAACGTGAGCGTTTGACCGTCAAACTGCTGGACGGCCGGGCGGGAGAAGTCGAGAGGCAGCTCAAGAACCGGAAGCTCGGAGCTGAATACCCCGCGCCAGTATTCCTCCTGCCGTTTGATGCGCTGGCGCTGCTCCTCGGATTGCTGCCAAACGGCGTAATCCTTGTATTGAATCCGCAGCTCCGGCAATTCTTCCCCATTGTAAAGTCGCACGAATTCGCGCAGCAGCACGTCCATGGAAAGGCCGTCGGAACCAATATGATGAATATCCAGCGCGAGCAGGAATTTCTCTTTCTCCAGTTCGATCAGCAGGGCGCGGAGCAAAGGCGGCTGGGTCAAGTCAAAAGGCTGAATGAAGCCTTCAAGAATGGCTGCAACCTGATCTTCGCTTGCTTGAAGCTTCTCGACCTTGAAAGCTACGAGCGGATGAATACGCTGAACCGGCTCCCCATTCACGATTTCAAAACCGGTGCGTAGCATATCGTGCCGGGCCACCAAAGTAGTCAGCGCCTTTTCCACTTTGGCCTCGTTCAAAGCCCCTCCCAATTGCAAGGCGCTTGGGAGGTTGTAATTCAGCTCCGAGCCATCCAGCTGGTGCAGGACGTACAGCCTTTTTTGCGCGGAGGAAACCGGATAGTACGCTTTCTCTTCCGCTTTCGGAATCGAGCTGTGCCGCGTTTCTTCCAAGCTGGCAATAGCCCCGGCCATCGACTCTACCGTCGTATAGCGGAACACATCGCGCAGCGGAAGTTCGACGTTCATTTCCTTCTGAATCTTGCTGACAAGGTTCGTCGCCCGCAAGGAGTGGCCTCCGAGCTCGAAGAAATTGTCCAGGACTCCAATGCCGGAGTAGCCCAGCACTTCCTCCCAGATCTTCACAAGCTGGGACTCCGTCCGGTTACGCGGCGCTACGTATTCGACGCCCGTTTGTAAGCCGCCTTGCGGCTCCGGCAGCGCTTTGCGGTCCACTTTGCCGTTGGACGTCAGCGGCATGCGCTCCAGCTGCACGAAGTACGACGGGATCATGTACCCCGGCATTTCCTGGGCCAGCGAGGTTCTCATTTCGCTGACCGTCAGCGTCCGGTCCGCCACAAAGTAGGCGACAAGCGCCTTCTCGCCCCCGCCGTCCTGACGGGCAAGCACCACCGCTTCTTCCACGCCCTCGACGTTCAGTAGCTGCGTCTCGATTTCGTCCAGCTCGATCCGGTACCCGCGGATTTTCACCTGGTGGTCGATCCGGCCTAGGTATTCGATGTTGCCGTCCGGCAGCCAAGCCGCCAAGTCGCCCGAGCGGTACAGTTTCTCCCCCTCCGCAAACGG
>NZ_SLTL01000065.1:0-6578 GCF_014858585.1 Paenibacillus sp. 23TSA30-6
AATACACTGACCAGAAAGGAACCGACAAAAATACCGATAAAATAGGCCACATACAGTAAGCTGTAATAGATCGGTGAGCCATAGGATACCGCAATGGAAGGCATGGCAATAATTAAAATGGCCATCGAAAAGTTCGTCAAAGCAAAGAACGGGAGCATAATTCTCAGGAAGGTGTGCCGTTTTACAAAAAGATATCCTTCTTTCAGCTCCTTCAGATAGTACCCCAGCTTCAGGGAACCTTTACCGTTCGTGTCCTCCATCGCAGGAGCGTCGATTTGCTTGCTGAGCCTGATATACACAAAGCCTGATAAATGCTGTCCGCAATGTTGGCAGAAGTACGGGAAGCAAAGAAACGGATAAACCGACGATCCTTAAACAATTGATTCACATCTTCCATTTCCTTACTGCGAAATGGTCAAGGCGTTTAAGAGCCTGTCACTGGCAGCTTGGAAGATTCGATGAATTTTCTCGTGATCCTCTTCAAAGGGAAGGGATAGAGAAATCAGCAATACACTTTCTGTGTATACAGACTCAAAGAAAATCGCTTTTCCTCCGTTTGCCTGTTCCTTCTTTCTGTCTAAAGCACCGATTTTCTTTAAACCTCCCTGCATTTCACCCAAGTGGTTAAACACGATAGGCAGTTGCTCAAGTCCCTTTTTTAAAATGGAACTGGATTGTGGGTAAGTCGGTTCCATTTCTTCGTTAAAGATCAGATTGAAGAAATTTAAATGATGATGTGCGGCAGTATCCAAGAGTTTCTGGATATCATTTTCGTAGGATATTCTCTCCTCCTTCAGGAGTAAGACGGGAATGTGGTCAATATATTCTCCCACCGATCCAAAGTAGTTCCGATCCCCATACTGTCGTCCATATTGTGTCAACCATAATGGAACTTCGGACTGTTCAAAATAGCTGCTCAAGAACTGGAATGCCATTTGCAACGAAATATCCCATAGGTTCACAGCCTCCTCCTGCGTTGGAATATCATGCAGGTTTAGTTTCCAACGATATGAAGTAGGTGCTGCATAATTACACCCCAGCATCCGTTCATGGATACGACTATTATGATCCTCAAATGCCGGGAGCTTAAATTGCTCCACAATCTGCGGATCGCTGAGTCCTTGAGGACCTTGGCGGATATGATCGACATAATCGTGATAATGGAATGTTTTAACTGTCTGACTTTGCTGTATATGATCGTATTCCTCCAGAAGCTGATTATGCAAAACTACACCACTCGTCGCATCAAAGATGATATGTGAGCATGGCAGTAGCAGTAAATGTTCCCGCAAATTCAAGCGAACCAGCATCATCCGGTATTGCAGAGCGTGTTTCTGCTCATATGGTTCAAAATAAAGATTCGACATGAGGGATGAAAGAAGCTGCTGTTGGGTCTGTACCGGATAGATCGAAAGATCCACGCTAGGCAATGAAATATGCTCCGGTGTTGGCCGTACTTCCCATTCCCAGACTCCATCCGCGTGTACAAGCACACTTCTCAGTAATTCATGGCGATGAATTAACTGCCGAATCGCTGTATTCAGACGCCCCATATCCACGTATTGGTCCAACCGAACCACGGTGCCTGAGGAAGCCGGGTGCATCAAATGGTAATGCTGTGCAGGTGCGAGCGGGAAACGATGGATAGCCTCTGAGCTGAGTAGATGCTCATGCCAGCTAGCATTCATTTCAGCGATTTTTAAAATCCATTCTTCAGTCTGACGTTGATGACTGTTTTCCTGTTCCTCGTCTGTTTGCTCCAGCTCTGTGTGCCCTGTTCTGACCATTAGGCTGGCGTCTTCCCCACCCATCGGAACGATATAATGAGGATGGAGGTCGGAATGAACATGAGACGAGATTCCCGCGGTCATCTCATCCACCTGATCTGCCCGGAAGGGATGCACATACAGAAACAAGTAATCGCGTTCATCGTTAGGTACGAATTGAAGCATGGCCTGTACGCCAAAGGTTTCGCTAATCCATTGTTCAGCTTCCGTTACATCTGTAAGCAATGAAGTATCTTGCTTGGTGACAACTTTATCAAGGGATAACAGATCGGACAAGCTTCGAATGGTTTGATGTTGCAACACTTGGTGTATGCCGAGTGGAATACCTGATTCCTGTGCTTTGGAAACGAGCTGAATGGCCTTTAAAGAATGACCTCCAAGCTCAAAGAAGTTCTCGTCGATACTTACCTTTTCTACCCCAAGCACCGCCCGCCAGAGATTCGCCAATTGTTGTTCCACTTCATTTCTTGGAGCCACGTAAGCTATATCCGGGCTACTTGCCAATTCCGGCAGTGGCAGTGCCGTGCGGTCAATTTTACCGTTTGGTGTTAGTGGCATGGATTCCATCTGCACAAAGTACGAAGGCACCATATAGTTAGGTAGCTTTTCACCCAGTAAGCTGCGTAACTCACTTGTACTCACTTCGCGCTCTGCCACATAGTACGCCACCAGTTGGTTTTGACCCTGCTCATCCTCATGGGATAGTACAATTACCTCTTGCACAGCCTCCACCTTCAGCAGGTTTGCCTCCACCTCGCCCAGTTCAATCCGGTACCCCCGGATTTTCACCTGGTGGTCGATGCGGCCTAAGTGCTCAATGTTGCCGTCCGGCATCCATCTCGCCAAGTCCCCTGTGCGATACATCCGTTCATATCCTGCTTCTCCGTCCGTAAACAGATTCGGTATAAATTTCTCATCCGTGAGCTCCGGACGATGCAGATATCCACGTGCCAGCCCTTCCCCCGATACACACAATTCTCCAGCTACGCCCACAGGTGCCAGATGTCCATGCGCATCCACGATATATACCCGGTGATTCGGTACGGGACGTCCGATAGAAATCCGTTCATCCGCATTCGCATCCTCAGACACCGGCCAGATCGTTGTGATAATTGAGTTTTCCGTTGGGCCGTATCCGTTATAATACGGAACCTGATCTTTCCATTGCTGTACAAGCTCTAATGAGGAGGCCGATCCGGCCGTAAACAGGATACGCAGACTCGACATCCGCTTCGGTTCCAGATACACCGCATACGTCGGTGGCAGCATGACTACGGTAATTTGGTGCTCTGCGGTATATTGTTCAAACCGCTCATAGTTTAAAATCGTCTCCATGGTCGGTACGTACAGTGTGGCTCCGCAGAACAGCGTTTGGAACACTTCCCAGCAAGCGGCATCAAAGGAATAGCTGGCAAACATCAGGACATGATCCGACAAGCTCATGTGTAGGGTTTCATCAAAATAGGTTTTCAGATTGCATGGCCCGTGATGCTCAATCATAACGCCCTTCGGCTGGCCCGTCGTTCCTGAGGTATAAATCACATATGCCAGATCGTTCGGGCCAGACACTGGCTCCAGATTCGACCCCTCTTCGTGATAGACCCCCTGCTCCCCATCCAGCACCAGTATCTTGCCGTCGAAGGCCACTTTTTCCAGCAGATGGCTTTGTGTTAATAAGAGAGCTGCTCCCGAGTCGTCCAGCATATAGCGGATACGATCCTCTGGATACGTTGGATCTAGAGGAACATACGCGCCTCCCGCTTTCATAATCCCGAGCATCCCCACGATCATATCCACCGAACGCTCCGTCATAATCCCCACCAGGCTGTCTGTTGTTACGCCGTGACTCCGCAAGGTACGAGCCAGTCGGTTTGCACGTTCATTCAGCTCGCGGTAGGTCAACTGTGCTCCTTCGAAGAACAATGCTGCCTGCTCCGGGGTCTGCGCCGCTTGAGCCTCGAACAAGCCGTGAATCGTCTGCTCGCTCGGATAGTCCGCTGCGGTATCTCCCCACACGTTGAGAATTTGCTCGCGTTCTTGCTTGGTCAAGACATCCAGCTCACGCACTCGAATGTCCGGGTTCGACGTTACCTGCTCCAGCAGTTGCACCAGATGTCCCTGAATCTGTTCTATACTTTCGCGCTCAAAGACTAGTGCGTTGTAATTAAAGCTCATGTGAATGGATTTCCCCGACTGTATCACCAGATTAAAGTCATAGCGCGTCGGTTCGATCTCAGTCAGGCGAAGACTGGTCTGCTGCCCTTCACCGAACTGCTGCATTTGTTTCTCCGCCGGATCACTTGCAAAAATAATCCTGTGGTTGATCCAATTTTGCTTCAGGTCCGACAACGCCTGAATTTCAGTCAGCGGATACGCAGTATGCATATGAGTAGCTATAGATTGCTCCTCGTTTTGCTTCATCATTTGCGAGAACAGACTGTTCTCATTACTTCTAATCCGTACAGGTACTGTATTCTGAGACAGAACCATCATTTGTTCCACATTCAGAAGATCAGGCGAATGCCCGGAAACCGTACTACCCAATACGACATCATCTGTACCATTATATTTTTGGAGCAATATGCCCCAGACTGTCTGCATCAGTGTAGTCAGTGTCACCTGATGACGTTTGGCAATCCGTTGAATCATCGTCGTCAGCCCCACGCTCAAATCGGTGTTAAGCTGCTTTGCCTGATAATCCGTGTTTGACTGCATTTTGACTTGTGGTAAATGGGCCTGTTCTTCATATCCGTCGAGATATGCATTCCAGTAACGAGCAGCTTTTTGACGTTCCTGATGTATTTTCAGCACAGATACCGATTCTTCTGTAGTGATCCTTTCCAGTTCGCCCAGCGAGATATCTGGATTGGCTATGATGGTTTCTACCAAACGTACGAAGTGACGCGTAATCTGCTCGATGGTTTCCCGCTGGTAGAGCGATGTTGCATATTGCAATCCGAAATGGATGCCTGTTTCTTCTTCGCTGGCTTCCAGCATCAAGTCAAACTTCGCCGGAGCCTGCTCCATGCCGTATGATCGGAAACTCAGACCTTCCAACTTCAGCTCTCCTTGTTCGTTGTTTTGCAGTACGAACATCGTGTCGAACAATGGGTTGCGGCTCATATCCCGCTTCACGTTCAGTTGTTCCACCAGTTCCTCAAACGGATAGTCCTGATGCTCATAGGCTTGTAAGGTCCGGGTTTTCACATCATCTACGTAGTTACGGAACGTACGTGCTGCGGTTGGATAATTGCGTATGGCCAATGTACCTACGAACATGCCGATGATCGGCTCCAGATCAGCATGCGGTCGTCCGGCAATCGGAGAACCGACAATGATGTCTTTCTGTCCGGTATATTGATGCAGCAGCGCTGTGTAAGCCGCCAATAACACCATATATAGCGTCGAGCCTGTCTGTGCTGCCAGCTCCTTCAAGCGTTCGCTGACCTCGCGTTCCAGCCTGAACACGACCGTGTCGCCTGCCGTACTTCGAACCGCCGGGCGGGCAAAATCGGTTGGCAGGTTCAGCACGGGCAGCTCACCCCGGAAGGTATCTAGCCAGTAGGCTTCCTGGCGCTTCATCCAGTCCTGCTGCGCTTCGCTTTGCTGCCATACGGCGTAGTCTTTGTATTGAATACGTAGCGGAGGTAACCCCTCACCGCTATACAAGCGAACAAATTCGTCGGTCAGTACCCTCATGGATGCGCCGTCCGAGATAATATGGTGCATGTCCAACATCAGCAGATGCTGTGGCTCTTCTTCTATTCCTTGTACGCCCAAATCCACCAAGGCCACGCGCAGTAGCGGAGCGGCTTGCAGATCAAACGGACGTATAAAGCGCTGCACCAGCTCTTGCGCTTCTTGGCTGACAATCGTGTCGGATACAACTGCATAGTCATAATCTTTATGCGTAGCCTCGGCATCACGATCTTTGGAGCCCGCAGGTGTGACGGCGCTTGCTTCCACCTGCACTTGTCCAGCCATATCTCCATGCGTAACGGCGTGCTCTGCCTGCACTTTCGCATATTCCACCGCAAACGGTACCGTATCGGCAATCCATTGCATCGGCTCGCTGTCTACCCGCTCCAAGCGGGTACGTAAGCTGGCGTGACGGGCGATCAGTTGACGGAACACGTCTTCTACTCGTTGTACATCCAGCGGACCGCTCACTTGCAGCACCGACGGCATGTTGTAGTTCACATCATTCGGGTCGAACTGATGCAGCACATACAGTCGTTTTTGCGCCGAGGATAACGGGTAGAAGCCACGGGCTTCCGTTACCGGAATGGACGCATACGCCACTTGATCCAGCTGTTCCAGGACGGCTGCCAGTTGTTCAATCGTTGGTGCTTCAAAAATACTGCGCAACGGAAGCGACTTGTTTAGCTCCTTGTGAATCTTCGAGGCCAGCGTCGTCGCCCGCAGCGAGTGTCCACCGATCTCGAAGAAGTTTTCCTTCACGCCGACCTGCGCCAAGCCCAGCACATCCTGCCAAATTTGCGCCAGCTTCACTTCCACCCACGTCCGAGGTGCGACATAATCCGCTTCGCTTTGCAGGCTACCTTCTGGTGCTGGCAGTGCCTTGCGGTCGATTTTGCCGTTCGGACTCAGCGGCATCTGCTCCAGCTGTACAAAGTACGATGGCACCGTATAGCTTGGCAGCTCCCGGCCCAACTCACTTCTCAGCTCGCTGGCACCGATTTCCTGCCCGGCGACGTAGTACGCCACCATTTGTTTTTGGCCTGTTTCATCCGCACGGGCCATGACTACGGCTTCTCGTACAGACTCCAC
>NZ_SLTL01000066.1:0-6542 GCF_014858585.1 Paenibacillus sp. 23TSA30-6
GAGTCGGCATGAAGGATGTTTTCAATGGTTTCGCGTTCCTTCCACTGGAGTTGTACCTCGTATTTTTTGTTCATCTGCAAGCCCTCCCAAATTCTTCTTATATAGAGAGCTTAAAGATGAAATCAGACTCGGTCAAGGTACTAGTAAGAAGATTGATTCCTCTGTCATTTTAAAGGTAAACTATGGAAAGCATATATTAGTAAGTAAGGCTATTTTAACGTGGGAGGTGTCATAACTTGAATCAAATCTTTAGTGAAATCCCGGGCTTCAGTACGTGGAGTAATGTGGAAGAGGTTCATAAAGGCTGGTCCAGTGACAAAAAATATTATATTCAAACCACTGACGGTAGGGACTTGCTGCTAAGAATAGCGGATATGGTTCATTATGATAAAAAGAAACGCGAGTTTGAAGCTGTAAAAAAACTGGATCATATAGAGAATATTTTAATGTCCCGGCCGCTTAATTTTGGGATTTGCAACAACGGACAGTCCGTATACTCCTTATTTACCTGGATCAAAGGGGAAGATGCTGAAAAGGTCATTCCCACGTTAAACGCAGCACAGCAATATCAACTTGGGGTGCAAGCAGGAGTAATATTAAGAAAAATGCACGAAATCCCTGCTGGGCAAGATCAAGCGCCATGGGCCGAATATTATAATGCCAAAATCAACAGATATATCACAAATTATAAAGCATGCGGTATTCCCTTTGAGGGAGCCGATCAAACCATTAGTTTTATTGAGCAACATCGCTATCTATTAGAAAATCGTCCCCAGACATTTCAGCATGGAGACTATCATGTGGGAAATATGGTAGTTACCCCATCTGGTGAACTGGGCATCATTGATTTTAATAGACTGGATTATGGTGATCCTTGGGAGGAATTCAATAGAATTACCTGGTGTGCAGGATTAAGTCCTTTGTTTGCTTCAGGTCGTATCCACGGTTATTTCAATAACGATGTGCCTGATGTATTTTTTAGATTAATGGCACTGTATATTGCGAGCAATCAGCTTTCATCGATCCACTGGGCAATCCAGTTTGGTAAAAAAGAAGTGGATGATATGGTTCATCGAGCTGAAGAGGTTTTGGAGGCGTATGATAACTTTCAAATTTACATACCCAAATGGTATTTGTCCAGTTACCGTGAGTAAGCTGAAAATATCATTGACATAAAATTCCTGATTAATTATGTTGAAACTAGACTTTATTCAGAAAAGAGGCCTATATATGTATGGATACAATACAACAGGTTGAAGAACATTTCTGTCTAACAAAGTAAAGGAATTATGTTTCTTAGCATAAATTGGCCTTGTAAAAACGAAGACCGCCGCTCCTGGAAGTGACGGTCTATTTTTGCGTTCTATTATTGTTTTTTGATCTTGTACGTAAATTCCCAAACTGCCTGATTGCCTGAATAGCGTCCGCGGTTTTCAGTGACAGTAACTCTTAGATTAACGGTAGAACCTTTGGCAGAAATGGTGGAGACTTTTACGTTTTTGCGGGCTTCGCCCTCGTCAGGGATTTTATCCTGTTCCTCGGCATAGGCATATAACTGAATACTACCGCCCGGTTTGACCTTGATCTTCACGCTGCTGCCTTCCTCAATGGATTTGCCGCCTGCTTGAGCAGCAATCGCCCATTCGTTGCCTACATGATCATTCGATACCAAGGTCGCCTGCTGGAACGTAACTACATAATTGGATGTTGCCGAAGCTGCGAGCGCGTACGTTCCGTTGAATAACAGGGATACTACTACCAATAGAATAGCCGCTGCTTTCGTCCATACTCTATTCATTCGCCTGTCTCCTCCAGTTTGAAATATAGATGGGAAAATCCCCTCTATTCTAATTATCGTTTGCACCAAAAAGAATTGTTAATAGTTGGTAAAAAATAAGTTTCACTTCTTATTGCAACACTAGTGATTTAATGATATTAAACAGTCATTCATGTATCGTTTATTTGTTTGATAAAATGAGTTGAAGATTGTGAAAGGAAGGGAAAATCTGATGAAAAAAATGTATAGCGAACAAGAAATCATATATCTAACTATTAAGCTGCTTGAACGAACTTCGATGTATGAAGACCAGTATGAGCAATATGTAAGTCGACCTTTCCGTACGGATTTTCCGATGATCTTAGCCCGTATGTACAAGTTGGCGAGCGGGGCTATACTCTTCTCATGTACGAAAGAGGAGTGCAAATGCTGAAGCAAAAAAAGTTAAAGAAACAGTTGACAATAACTCAGGTGAAATTTACAATTTATATTAGTGATAATGATTATCAATATCACTAATTTTAAGTATGTTCTGCACTTACTATATTTCAAAGGAGTTTTACAACATGCATCGTATGATGAACAAGAAATTTCACATGATTTTATGTGCACTATTCGTAATGATCTTCGTTATTTCAGGGTGTGGTAATGCTGGCAGTTCCTCCGATTCATCTGCTAAACCTGCATCCTCCACGAAGGAAGAGGTAAGTAGTGATTCTGATACTCGTACAGTCTCTACGGTAAAAGGAGATGTGAAGGTGCCCGCTAATCCTCAACGGGTAGTAGTGAACTGGTATGTTGGCGATGTATTTACACTAGGGATTAAGCCAGCGGCAGTAATGGGGTGGAAACAAGAAACGATGCCTTTTTACGATAAGTTTAACGACATCCCCAATATCGAAAAGTGGGAAACTGAGGAAATTATGAAGTATGATCCTGATCTCATCATTACATATGATACAAAGGATTATGATAAGCTGTCCAAAATTGCGCCTGTTCTCGTGGTGCCTGAGGATAAAATGACTTCTCTTGAACGGATCAAATTCCTCGGTCAGGCGACAGGTCATGAAGATGAAGCGGACAAGGCCATTGCACTCTTTGAAAGCAAGCTGAGTCAGGCGAAAGAGAAACTAAATTCCGACATATTCAGGGACAAAACGTTTAGCATTTTCGAGGACTGGGGTAGTGACTCCT
This sequence comes from Paenibacillus sp. 23TSA30-6, assembly GCF_014858585.1. Classification (NCBI taxonomy): domain Bacteria; kingdom Bacillati; phylum Bacillota; class Bacilli; order Caryophanales; family Paenibacillaceae; genus Paenibacillus; species Paenibacillus sp. 23TSA30-6. The sequence goes on from NZ_SLTL01000066.1 coordinate 2,972, forward strand.
ACGGAGTATATTATGAAACAGGCTCACGTGGAGGAACATTGCTTTACGATTATCTTGGACTTCACAAGCCGGAAAAACTCAATACGTTGGTTAAAAAGTCCGGAGAAGGTCGAGGCTCTTTATCCTATGAAGTAGCTGCTGAATATTTTGGAGATTACGTCCTCTGGTTCAAAAAAGAGGGGAAGGAATCCGAATATGCTAAAACGAAAATTTGGAGCAGTATCCCGGCAGTTAAAAATGGACACATCATTGAAATTCCAGCAGAATATGCGGGACTGTTCTATTATTCGGACGTTGCCAGTATGACAGGACAACTAGATTATATGATTAATAAATTACTGGACCAAGCGAAGTAACCGATGCATAATTGACCAACTAAGGGTGTAATTCATGTCTACTCACAAAGAACAAAGTAAAAAAGGAATGTTTCATTTTATAAGCTATATGATCGTGGGCGTGTTCCTGCTATTCATGGTTACCGCAGCTTCGATTACCTTTGGTGCTGCGGAAATGAGCCTGAAGCTGGCGTGGGGTGCTGTATTTCAGTTTGATCCCAATATTACGGAACACCAGATTATTCACACCTTGCGTTTTCCGCGTACCGTGGCAGACATCATTGTAGGGTGCAGCTTGGCTGTGTGTGGGGCGATTATGCAGGGAACCACTCGCAATCCACTGGCGGATTCAGGGCTTATAGGGATTAGCTCTGGAGCGACATTTGCAATTGCATTATGTATGGCTTTTTTGCCTGGTCGTTCCTATGGAGAAACCATGCTGTACTCCTGTCTGGGTGCGGCAGTCACTACAGCGATTACGTATTACATCGCATCTATAGGCAAGCGAGGAATGACGCCTCAGCGCCTGGTGCTGGCAGGAATGTCCATCTCGATGCTTTTTGGTGCATTTAGCACTTTTATCGCCATTAAGTATGAGATTGGTCAAGCCCTTGATTATTGGTCTGCTGGTGGTACGGCCAGTGCTCAGTGGAACGAATTGGCTTTTATTGCACCATTGTTTGTATTGGGTTTGATCTGTGCTATCGCTCTTTCTCCCTCAATTACGATCTTGAGCTTTGGAGAGGATGTGGCATCAGGCTTGGGAATCCGCGCGAATAGGATCAAGGTTTTCTCAACTCTGATTGTATTAATCCTGACGGGGATATCGGTCATTGTCGTTGGTCCTGTTGGCTTTGTTGGGTTGATTGTGCCACACATCATGCGCCATTTGGTCGGAACGGACTACCGATATATTATTCCAGCCTCAGCTTTGTATGGAGCAGTCTTTCTGTTGGCGGCGGATTTACTCGGAAGACTGATTAATCGCCCTCACGAAACACCGCTTGGCATTATTTTTGCGTTGGTGGGTGTACCCTATTTTCTCTACCTTGTGCGCAAGCAGAGGAGGGAGTTTAGTTGAAACTGTCCCGTAATACCAGGGGGATTAGCATTATTTTACTGTTAGTAGTGCTGACGCTGCTAGTGGCTGTACTCAGTATGAATGTTGGGAAAATGAACCTGTCTCCACTTGAAGTTTTCAAGGTCATCATTGGCGAAGGAACGAGCAAGCAGAACCTGATTGTGTTTGACTTTCGACTGCCCCGAATTGTGCTTTCTATATTGGTAGGTATAGGCATGGCCATATCGGGCTGTATTATGCAAAGTTTGCTCAAAAACGACATGGCCAGCCCAGGTACGCTGGGAATCAGCTCAGGCTCGGGTTTATTTGTACTTTTGTATATTACGTTATTCGCCAGTGATGGATTATTATCACCTGTTATTCTTCCAGGGCTGGCTTTTGCAGGCGGCCTTACGGCAGCATTTTTGATTTTTTTGTTCGCTTTCAGGCGGGGAAGAGACATCTCGCCTACGGGCTTAATTTTAACCGGTGTCGCTATGGGCAGTGGCTACAGCGCATTATCTCTGATGATGACACTCCGGCTAGACAAGCAACAGTATGACTTTGCTCTGCGATGGCAGGCTGGAGACCTGTGGGGGGACGACTGGAGCTATATTATGGTGCTGCTCCCGTGGGTGCTTATCCTTAGTTTTTACGCTTTTTACAGGTCGAACACGCTTAATACGTTGAATTTGGGGAATCAGACGGCATCGGGACTGGGTGTCGCGATTAAAAGGGAATTTATCGGCTTGACGATTGCTGCGGTGGCTCTAGCCTCCGGTAGCGTGGCACTTGGCGGGAATTTCTTTTTTGTAGGCATGGTCAGTCCCCATCTAGCGCGTAAACTAGTAGGGCCCAATCATAAGCTGTTACTACCTACCACAGGATTAGTTGGTGCACTCGTCATTTTAATTGCTGACACACTTACGCGGACTATCAGCTTTGGTGCTGATATTCCAACGGGTATCATTATTACCATACTGGTTACCCCTTATTTCCTCTACTTGCTGTCAAAAGCCAGTTGAATGCACGATAAGTAAAAAAGGCGCTAACCATGTCCATGGAAAAAATGGCTAGGTTAGCGTCTTTTTTTGTTACTACTTAGGTCTCCTTGCGGAAAAACAATTCTTTCTCACATTCTGTTAGGGTTTCCGGCCTTCGTGTTGAAGGGTGAGGATTGTAAAAAATTGATTTGCTATAAAGCTGGACAATTATTGTGTGAAACACATTATCATTGTAGGAGTTTTGATACGTTGGGCAAATAAGTTGTCACGATTGTTCAAACTCAGCCTACTTAAAGCCTAATCCTTGGCATAATTCAAACCCAAGTGATAAGCTTGATCCAGCAGCATTTCAAAATGACCGGAATTTGAACTCAGGGTCTCATCTAAGAATTCAACCTTGGAATTGGAAACCCCGCAATAATCTGCAATTCCCACATTCAGCAAATGAGTAATCATTTCATCATAGTTACGCTTTTTCAACTGTTCTTTCGAAACGCCGGCCAAGCCAAGCCACAAGATATGCTGATGATGCAGGTAATTCGAACCGTACGCAAACCCATTGTTCCATACACGGTCAATATAACCCTTCAGCATAGCTGGCAAATTCCACCACCAAAGTGGAAAAATAAATGCCAATGCATCATGCTCCTTCATCCGCCTTATTTCCATTTCTACTTCAGGGGAAAAGGACTGTTCCGCAACTGTCAAATCTGGTTCATCTACTCCTTTTAAAACAGGATCAAAACCAATCCCATGTAAATCCAATATCTCATAATCGTGGCCTGCATCGGCAAGACCCTGTACGAAACGATCAGCAACCTTAAAGGTCAAGGAATCTTTTCTCGGGTGTGAAACAACAGTTAATACTTTCATGCTTCTTCACTACCTTTCTCAATAGCTTACTTCTAGGAATGCTCAATGCTTGATGCTATTATATACAGTAGGAAAATAATCTGGAAGTACGCACTTTTAAGTTCTATAGGATGATACAGGTGCCATAGGAACATGGAAGTGCCCTAGGTAGATTCCCTAGAAACTGATCTGAGTAATGAATTGAAGTGATGGGTTGTTCTGAGCAAACGAAGCCTTCTAAAGGAGCCATTCCTGTAATGAATTAATTTGAGGTTTGAAACAAAAAAGCGCCTCCTGTATGCTGGGTCTGGAATGCAGTC
>NZ_SLTL01000067.1:0-5446 GCF_014858585.1 Paenibacillus sp. 23TSA30-6
CATGTTCACCACAAAAGAGTAACGCCAATCTACATAAGAAAAGGTTATTTCATTTACACAAAAATCTTGACGCTGCCTTCTCGTACTATATGTTCCTATTCTTTTTACTGTATTATGGGATTCTAATTTGAAGAGAATAGAGAAGTTTTTAATGTCGCGTAAGAATAAGCCAGAATACCATCTATTTTATGCTCTAGCCAATGAAATCGATGAAGAAGTAGAAGACTCAATCCGACTATTGCTCCAAAAGTATAAAGGAATTCACAAACAAGCGTTATATAAAACCGTTTTTGCGTTCTATAAAAAAGGAATTTTGATGGTTAAAGAAGAAATCGAATTCATCAAACCACTGGCATATAAAAATTACTATCGAGCTATCGTGTGTATGGAAGAAGGAAGTAATGCGGAAGCTCACAAAATCATTCACGACATTCCAACGCCTTGGATGAAAAATGCGCTTCTTTCCGAATTGGAGTTAAAATCAAAACATCATGCAGCAGCAATTGAACTGGCACAACAAGCTTTGCATCAATCCAAAGGTTTACAAAAGTATGTACTGTTCAAAACATATCAACGGAAATTCCCTGAGATGCAATCTGTAAATGGAACACAACTTTAAAAACAAAGGTCCATGCACATTCGCATAGGCTTTTTTCGTGCTGGAGGTGAGCAGAAGATGAGTAAGAACAATAGCAATCCAAAAAGGAATAAATCAAAAATTTTGACAAAGTATCAATTTGTTGTGCCAAGACTCAGAGATATTCCCGTTTGGGTACGTGAAGGAGCCACAGATGAGGAGATTGCTAAGCGACTTAATATTCATATTTGGACATTAGGTGACTATAGAAGGAAAAATCCTAAATTTGCTGAAGCATTGGAACGTCCAACCAAGTGGGAAACACATGTATATCCTAGATTAGCGGAGATTCAGCAATGGTTCGAAGAAGGCGTGAATGCGGAGGACATCATCAAGAAACTCGACATTGGTAAAACAACTTGGTACGAATATATTGATAAACATCCGATGCTGGCTGAACTAGTCAAATGGAGCAAATCTGTCCCTATATCCCACGTAGAAAATTCACTTTTGAAAGCAGCTACAGGGTATGAATATGAAGAAATTAAAACGATCATTGAAGAGGACAAAAATGGAAAAAAGAAGACGCGCATCGAGAAAGTGAAACGATATCAGCCTCCCAATCCGACAGCGATGATCTTCTACTTAAAGAACCGCGCACCCAACGAGTGGAATGATCGACATGAACTGGTGGTGAATACGAAAGCACTGGAACAGGAGCGTAAGCAGCTATTTCTGGATATGATTGAAGCCGATGTAGTGGATGCCGATTATGAAGCCATTGAGGAATCGGTCGAGATTGAGGAAGGATACATAGAGCCAGATGATTCGCACTCATAACGTTATGCCGTCAGTATTTGTATAGATAAACGCCCATTTCAGCCCGAAATTTGCCCCAAAAGTAGCCAGAATCAGTGCATAAGATAAGTTATGTATGGAGTGGACTTTCCCTCGAATCAACGCTATGATGTGACACACGAGCGAAAGGTGAGGGGAAATATGAACTATATACAAGGGTTTGAAGCGTATTTACGGAGCAAGGATCGGAGTGAAAATACGGTTTCCTGCTACATTCGGGACGTGTTACAGTTCATAGCCTGGTATCGGGGCAAGACGGAATATGGACTGGACAAGTGGATTGAATTGGATGGGGTAGAGTACAAGAAGGTTCTGCAAAGCACCAACCAAGCGATACTGACCATCAATCGTAAGATCGCTAGTATCAACGTATTTTCACAATGGATGCATCAACAAGGCTATATAAAGGAAGAAATACATATCGAAGCGGTTAGGAACAAGGTCGTTCGGCAATATCGAGTGGTGAGAAGCCGCTCTTTTTGTCGTTGATAGGAGGGGGTCTTCTATATGTAGAAACAGAGCCGCCAGCAAAGGGTGCAGAAATTTTTGTGATGATTTTACGGTACATATGAGAAAGGAGTTATACCCATTGAAACAATAAAGCAAGAAGAGCAACGACAAGCTGAGCTGCTTAAGCAGTATATGGAGAAGCATTTTAAGCCGCCCAAAATGAAACAACTGATCGAAACGTTCTCTTTCTCTGAACTACGCAAGCTTATTGGTGAGATGGACATTGAGTTTTTCGCTTTAGCCTATTTTCCTAAATACTTTGATCGAGCATTTGGCAAGTTTCACAAAGAGCTATTCACGGAATTAAGACATATGCTTGCCCATACTGGACTGATTACGGCTTTCGGCCTCCCTAGGGAACATGGAAAGTCTACGATCAGTTCTTTTTTATTTCCGCTGTATGCGACTTTATATGATAAATCACAGTTTACATTAATCATATCAGCGACAGAGCAGATTGCATTGCCGTTTTTGGATATGATCAAAGATGAATTGGAAACGAATCAGATGCTGATTGAGGATTTCGGTATCCGTAAAGGAAGCCGCTGGAACAACAATGAAATATGGCTTAAGAGTAAAGGTGGACTAGATTCGTGTATCATGATTCGTGGGATTGACGGTAGTTTGAGAGGCATTCACTATAAGCATCATCGTCCTACACTAGTTCTAATGGATGATTTGCTCAAGGAGGATACGGCTCGATCCGAAGCCAAACGAGAACAAATTAAAAATACGTTTACAGATGTCATTCTACCTATAGGAACAAGGGACACCAATATACTGATCTGTGGAACGATTCTCAACGAAGAAGATATCATGGCTGATCTGCTCAAAGGGAAGATACCAGGTGTGAGAAGTGTTCGTAAAGCAGCCGTGCTTCAATTTTCAGAGCGTGATGATCTATGGTCAGAGTGGGAGCGACAATATAATAATCTCCAAGATGAGGACAGGATCAATACGGCTTTGTCCTTTTTTATGGCGAATGAGGAGGAAATGCTGAAGGGTACGGAAATCCTGTGGAGCGAGTATTTGGACTATTATTATTTGATGTGCAAGAAGCAAGCGATGGGCGAGAAAAGTTTCTATAAAGAATTACAAAACGATCCGCGTTCAACCGATGAATACATATTCCAGAATATCATGTATTGGGGCAGGTTGCCTGAGTTTGAGGAGATGGAAATTGCCATGTACATTGATCCAGCGATTAAAGCCGGAAAGAAGAATGACTATTCGGCCATTTCAATTATTGGGCAGCATCGCAAGACCAAGCAAATGTATGTGATTTATGGGGACATTTACAAACTGCTGCCGGATGATTTGTTTCAAGTCGCTATTGAAAAGTTGAAGCTTTATCCTGTAGATAAGCTTGGCTTTGAAGTCAATCAGGCACAAAGCTATATGAAGCAAAAGTTTGAAGAAGAGCTATGGAAGGCGAAGATACATACACCCGTAGAAAGTGTGCAGTCCAAGGGGCAGAAGCATGAACGTATTATTAGCTTGGAGCCGGAAGTGAAGAAGGGGCATATTCTGTTCAATGCAGATAACCTTAGATACAATCATCAGGTGAAGGATTACAATCGAAACTGTACATATGATGACGCGCCAGATAGTTTATATGGGGCTGTTCAATTGATCCAGTCGGTGAAAAGTCTGAAATTTTATGATCGCAGTTTGTTATTTTGAGGGTTTTGCTAAAACTCAATTTTATTTTATCCAATCTCGTTAAACTAACAGGCAGATTAGCTTAATAAATGATATGCTCTAAAAAAGCAGATAATTTGACCAAGAGGAGAGGTACATTAATGCGGTTCCATGAATTTTATATCGGACAACTATTTAGAACCAAGTCTTTAACATTAACAAAAGAGGATATTACCAGATTTGCAACGGAGTTTGACCCACAATATATGCATTTGGATGAAGATAAAGCAACGCAGGGAAGATTTAATGGAATCATAGCCTCAGGAATTCAAACGCTAGCAGTTTCATTTAAGCTTTGGGTTGAAACGGGTAGTTATGGTGATGATGTCATTGCTGGAACTGCTATGAACAATATTAGATTTATAAAACCCGTGTATCCGGGAGATGAATTACATACAATTGTGGAGGTAACTGTACTTAGAGAGAAACTAAATGAAACAGGAATAGTTACTGTTATGCTGACGACTTTCAATAACAAGGATGAGAAAGTATTTGAAGGTGAATTGTCCGTTATAGTTAATAAATAAGGTGTATTCGGAAGTAAATATAGAATCTATAGTAAGAGAGTCTCCTAATATTAACTCTTTAGCCCCCTAGTGAACTTGGACACTAAGAGTGTATATGGATTACACTACTAGTGATAAGGGGCTGAGGAAATGACACGAAATAAACATTCTAGAGAATTTAAACGCCAAATCGTCAAGGAAGCCATCGAAACCGGGAATAAGGCGGCTGTAGCCCGGAGATATGAAATTGCCGTCCATATGCTTCACCGTTGGGTAAAGGAACTTGAAGAAGGTAAATATGGTGAAACTTCACTGGAAACCATACATGGACTGGATTCCAAAGTGCTTTCCCAAGAAAATGATCAATTGAAGAAGCTACTGGGTGAACAGGCACTAGAGATTGCGATACTGCGTGACTTGATAAAAAAGAAAAACCCTCATTTGCTGAAAAAGTGGAAGTAGCGGAACACTACATCCATGAAGGATATGCCGTCACGCTTGTGCTACGATTGGCCAACATCCCGAGATCAAGCTACTACTACCATAAAAATGGAAAAGTGATCGAGAAAACAGCAAGTGAGGGACGACAAAAGCCAGGATATTCGCTGCGTTCGGACGGCGTAAAAGTACCGGATGCTCAGATTATGGAACGGATTATGGAGCTGGTTTCTGCAGACGGCAATGCGTATGGATACCGTAAATTAACCGTCGCTTTACGCCGAGATGATGGCCTAATCATTAACAAAAAGAAGGTTTACCGATTGTGCAGAGAACTGAACATCCTGCGACCACAGCGAAAAGTGAACTCGTCTTACCCACGGAAACTGGTACGAAATCGGATCATTACGAATTCGAACCAACTGTTTGAGACGGACATTAAGTACGGTTATATTGCAGGAGAAGACCGATTCTTCTTCATTCAGTCTTGCCTCGATGTTTATGACCGTTCTGTGGTCGCTTACCACATAGGATTGCGGTGCGAGGCCAAAGATGTGATCCGAACGCTACAAACCGCCTTGTTTAAGAGACAATTATTTGAGGCGCAAACCAAACTTGTGATTCGTTCAGACAATGGCCCTCAGTTTATTTCTCATGGGTTTGAAGCTGCCTGTGAAAGCTTTGGGGTGGAGCATGAACGCATTCCTCCACGAACACCGAATATGAACGCACATATTGAATCTTTTCATAGGTTATTGCAGGATGAAGTTCGTGTATAATGATGCTAGACTAAAAAGTGGACATCGAGAATCGAGAATGCGAGAATAAAATCAAATTCATTCGAGGTGCGTCCCTA
>NZ_SLTL01000068.1:0-5040 GCF_014858585.1 Paenibacillus sp. 23TSA30-6
AGGGTTCCGACAAACATCCCAATGATGGGCTCCAGATCGGCATGTGGGCGTCCCGCAATTGGGGTGCCAACAATGATGTCTTCCTGCCCTGTGTACTGATGCAGTAGTGCCGTGTAGGCTGCCAGCAGTACCATGTACAGCGTGGAGCCGGTTTGCGCCGCCAACTCTTTCAAGCATTCACTAACTTCGCGCTCCAATCCAAACATCACCGTGTCGCCTGCTGTACTCCTCACCGCTGGGCGGGCAAAATCAGTTGGCAAGTCCAGCACAAGCAGCTCACCCTGGAAAGTATCGAGCCAATATGCTTCCTGACGTTTCATCCACTCCTGTTGCGCCTGGCTTTGTTGCCATATGGCATAGTCTTTGTATTGAATGCGTAGTGAAGGCAACTCCTCACCGCTATACAATCGAACAAACTCGTTGGTGAGAACCCCCGTCGACACACCGTCCGAGATGATATGATGCATGTCGAGCATAAGCAAATGCTGCGGCAACTCTTCTATTTTTTGTACACCCAGATCTACCAATGCTACCCGCAGTAACGGAGCGGCTTGCAGATTAAACGGACGTACAAAAGCGCGAACGAGTGAATCTATTTTCACATCTAAAGCAAGCACATCCGTTACAGTATGTTGTTCTTCTATCTTCATATCCTCCACTTCAAACGGTACGGTGCCCTGAATCCGCTGCATAGGCTCACCGTTCACCAATTCAAAGCTAGTACGAAGGGTTGCATGGCGTAAAATGATCTGACGGAACGCTTCTTCCACCCGTTTTACATCCAGAGGGCCACTCACCTGGATCACCGCTGGCATGTTGTAGTTTACATCATCCGGATCGATTCGGTTCAGTACATACATCCGTTTTTGTGCAGAGGATAGCGGATAGAAGGAGCGCTCTTTCGTCACCGGAATCGATGCATACGCCACTTGATCCAGACTTTCCATTACAGCCGCCAACTGCTCGATCGTCGGAGCTTCAAAAATACTGCGTAGTGAAAGTGATTTGTTCAATTCTTTATGAATCTTGGAGACCAGCGTCATCGCCCGTAGTGAATGTCCACCAATTTCAAAGAAGTTTTCCTTCACGCCAACCTGTGGCAAGCTCAGCACATCCTGCCAAATTTGCACCAGTTTTGATTCCACCCATGTCTGTGCTGCAATATATTCCACTCCGCTTTGCAGACTGGCTTCCGGTGCTGGCAATGCCTTGCGGTCGATTTTACCGTTCGGACTTAAAGGCATCCGCTCCAGTTGCACGAAGTACAACGGGATCATATAACTTGGCATTTTCTCGCCTAGTTCGCTTCTCAAATCGGCTGCGTCAATTTCCTGCGCGGCAACGTAGTACGCCACCATCTGCTTTTGTCCTGTTTCGTCTGCATGGGCAATCACTACTACTTCCCGTACCCGTTCCACTTTCAGCAACTGCGATTCGACCTCGCCCAGTTCAATCCGATACCCCCGGATTTTTACCTGATGGTCGAGCCGCCCCACATACTCAATATCGCCGTCCGCCATCCATCTTGCCAAATCTCCTGTCCGATACATCCGCTCATAGCCAAATACTCCACCCGAAAACGGATTTTTCATAAATTTTTCTGCCGTTAGATCTCCACGGTTCATATAGCCACGTGCTACACCTACACCACTGATGTACAGCTCACCGGCAACGCCAATCGGCACCGGTTTTTGATGCGTATCTAGAATGTACACCAACTGGTTCACTAGCGGGGTTCCAATGGATAGAGTGTGTACTCCTTTTTCCATAAGAACATTCAGGTCTTCTGGATCTTCAATTGTATAAGCGGTAGCATCTACCGTCGTTTCCGTGGGGCCATACACATTGGTGATGACCGGATGGTACCCGGACCATTTATGTAGGAATGCGTTTACCAACTGTACCGACAACGCCTCGCCACCAATCAGAAAATGCCTCACCCCTGGTGCCTCCGTAACCAATACGGTTTCGCTCAAAATATACAAATGTGCTGGCGTACCATCAGATAGGTCAATCTGGTGCTTCCGGTAGTATGCGATGAGTTGCTCACCATTCAAACTGACCTCACGCGAAACGACGTGCAGGGTGTGGCCTAACAGGAGACTTGCAAATATCTGCTGTACTGAGGCGTCAAACACATACGCTGACAGCCACGCCACCTGTAAAGGCTGGTCATAACGACTGTACACACGCTCAGCCAAAGCATGAACCAGATTGCTTACACTGCCTTGCTCAATCATGACTCCTTTTGGCTGCCCGGTCGTTCCGGATGTGTAAATCATATAAGCCAGATCCTTAGATCCAGACACTGGCTCCAGATTTGAACCATCCTCGTGATATACAGATGGCTCCCCATCCAGCACCTGTATCTTGCCGTTGAAAGCTACGTTCTCCACCAGATGATTTTGCGTCAACAGCAGATGTGCTCCCGAGTCGTCCAGCATGTAACAGATGCGCTCTTCTGGATACGTCGGGTCAATAGGCACATACGCGCCCCCGGCCTTTAAGATGCCGAAAATCCCAACGATCATATCCACCGAACGCTCACTCATTAGACCGACCAAACGATCTGCCGTCACACCATGACTACGTAGCGTACGAGCCAGTCGGTTCGACCGTTCGTTCAACTCACGATAGGTCAGTGCAATATCTTCGTAAATTACAGCGGTCTGTTCCGGTGTACGTTCTGCCTGTAACTCAAATATCTCATGAATCGTCCCAGCAGGATAATCGACAACGGGTCCGCTCCATATCTTCGTCAGTTCTGTCTCTTCTGTGATGGTCAGCAGACGGATATCCCGCAGCAGGATTTCCGGTGTCCGTGCAATCTGCACAAGCACTTGTTCCAGATGTCCGGCTAACCGTGTCATTGCTTCATTGCTATAGACATAGCTGTTATAAGAAAGTATAAAGTTCAGTGCTGTTCCATCTTCCACTTCAATGTTGAAGTGGTAGGGCGTTTCTTCATATAGATGAACGTCCTCCACGATGAATCCAAGTCGTTCCTCTAGATCAGGGCGTCCAATCATACCCTCCAGCGGGTAGTTTTCAAATACAACAAAATGATCTAGCAATTGCTGCTTGATCGCTGATTGAGACTGAATTTCAGCAAGTGAGCAATAATCGTACGCCTGTGATTGAACGGCCATCCGTTGCACATCGCGAAGCAAGTCTGAGAACGACTGTTCCGCATCAAATTTTATTCGTACGGGTATCGTATTAATGAATAGTCCCAACATCTGTTCTACACCTTCAAGCGTGGGCGGACGACCGGAAACAACTGTGCCAAAGACGACATCTTCACTTTGGTTATAAGCCCCCAACACAATCCCCCACGTAGCCAAAAACAGGTTACTGAGGGTCGCTCCATTGCGTTCGGCTACAGTTCGCAATTGACGGGTCGTTTCTTCCGCAAGCGATGTTTTATGCTCACATAAAGAGTACCCGGTGTCTGCCTGAAGCTCACGGGATACAGGTAGGGTCGGCAATACTGCCAGCTGATCATAGCCATCCAGTATAGACCGCCAGTACCCCTTGGCCGCATCCTTATCCTGCTTATCCAACCAGCGGGCATAGTCGGTGTATGACTGTGGAACAGGCAGTAGGACAGGTTTCCCCGCTTTCAGTGTCTCATAAGCACCAAATAACTCTTCCTTTACGATTCCGAGGCACCAGCCGTCCATAATAATATGATGAAAGCTTAAAAGTAGCGTATATGCATCTTCCTGGGTTTGAAGCACAGTCAAACGAACGAGTAAATCTTTGCTCAGATCGTAACGTTTGTTCCGGACTGTGTCTGCATATTTACGAATAACTTCAGCTCTATCTATCTCAGGGATATCCGTCAAATTCTCATAACGAAGGGTGGCATTCCGCTGCTTAAACACAATGAGCCGCGCGCGGGAGACACTTTTATAATAAATGTTTGAACGAAGCGATTCATGACGCTGTACCAAAGTCTGAAAGCTCTTTTGCAGAGCCTCCAAGTTCAGCACTCCCCGGATGGTAATCCGCACCTGCTCATAATACGCCTGTGATTCTGGCTCCATCACCGTATGAAAGAGCATCCCTTCCTGCAAAGGAGTCAAATTAGCCACTTTTTCGATTTCAAGGCTTGTACTCATTGGATTCCTCCCGTGGAATAATTATTGGCTCTCATAAAATTGCTCCATATTCTTTCAAACTCGTTCAACTCCAGATCATTTCCCAAAATAACAGCAGTCCTTCAATAAACGTTTCGCAGCTATAAAGCCGCTATGTCATGAAGTTCCCCTCCCCAAAATGATATAATTAAAAATAGTTATCTTGAAATTAATGTATTTAATTCATATATATAGTTATCATTGTTCCAAGGTTAAAAAAAGATCAATTTACAATTTAATATAAAGGATTTAAAACGGAATAGGATTTTATGAATTGCGTATCGTGGTGTGAGTAAAATAAGTCGAAATGTGAGTGTGTGATCTTAGAAGTTTTAAAACTAGGGGCGAATCGAAGCCATATGTTTAGAGTTGAATGTTCAAGTAGCATAAATAAAATTGATGAAAAACGTCGAGGTAATATAAATTGTTATCTTCGTTAAGAAAACGTTATATATAACAATTTATTACATGATAAAATATAAAATCGAAAAATGTCAATGTTTTTTAAATATGACGAATTGTAATATGAAGTGAGACATCTAAACTGAGAAAGTCCATAGGAGATTCGTGTCGAATGAAGTTACCATACACCATTCAGACAAGGAGAATCACACCACGGGTTATACTCATTCTAGTATAGCTGAGCGAAGCAAACTAGAAATCTATACCGACTGGAAGGCGAAACCTACAGAGCAGCAACAGTTCAAACTGCGTATACAGTACGCCGATCCAGATACAAAACCAGCACCAAAACCGTTCCAGAGCCAGAAATACTAAAAATGCCAAGCCCTGTGATGAGGGCCTGGCATTTTGCATGCGTGGCTTATGAATTTGGATCAAGCTCTAGCTTATGTCCTCAGTAACGGAAGTTGGGGTTACTCTTCCAATTTCCTCTGAA
>NZ_SLTL01000069.1:0-3855 GCF_014858585.1 Paenibacillus sp. 23TSA30-6
GCAGACCCCGGAGCAGGCAGCATTGTTCTGCGAGGGAGAGCAACTGAGCTACCGCGAGCTGAACGAACGCGCCAACCATTTGGCCCGCACCTTGCGTAGTCACGGAGTGACGAAAGATCGTTTGGTTGGTCTCATGACCGAGCGTTCGGTGGATATGATCGTAGGCATCTTCGGGATTTTGAAGGCCGGGGGAGCGTATGTGCCGATAGACCCAACGTATCCGGAAGAGCGTATTCGCTACATGCTGGACGATTCGGGTGCGGAGCTGTTATTGACGCAAAATCATCTGGTGGAAAAAGTGGGTTTCGACGACGGTAAGGTGCTGGTTTTGGATGGAGAGCAGGCGGTCTATCACGAGGACGGTTCAAACCTGGAGCCTGTATCCGGGCCGAACGATTTGGCGTATGTGATTTACACGTCGGGAACGACAGGCCAGCCGAAGGGCGTTATGCTGGAGCATCACGGACTGTGCAACCTGAAAGTCTATTTCGATCAGACGCTACGCATCAGCACGTCGGATCATGCGTTGTTGTTCGCCAGCTATTCGTTTGATGCGGCTTGCTGGGAAATCTTCCAGGCGCTGTTCTGTGGAGCCACGTTGTATGTGCCAACGTCAGAGACGATTTTGAACTACGAGCGGTTTGAGCAATATATGGCGGATCATCATATTACCGTGGCAGCCTTGTCGCCGACCTATGCGGTCTATCTGGAGCCGGAACGGATGCCAAGCCTGCGTATTCTGTTCACAGCCGGATCAGCATCGTCGATAGAGCTGGTGTACAAGTGGAAGGATCAGGTTGCGTACTACAATGGCTACGGCCCAACCGAAAACTCGGTAGCTACGTCGATATGGCCGGTGTCTGAGGATGCGAGAGCAGGACAATTGATTTCCATCGGATGTCCTGTGCCAAACCATCGGGTGTACATGGTGGATGCACATGGTCATCTGGCACCAGTGGGCGTAGCGGGTGAGTTATGCGTATCCGGGCCGGGTCTGGCACGCGGTTATCTGGATCGTCCAGAGCTGACGGAGGAGAAATTCGTACCGAATCCGTTTGCGAATGGAGAAGCGGGCCATGAACGCATGTACCGGACAGGTGACTTGGCGAGATGGATGCCGGATGGCAACATCGAATATCTGGGCCGGATCGACCATCAGGTTAAAATCCGGGGGTACCGGATTGAGCTGGGCGAGGTCGAGGCGCAAATTTTGAAAGTGGAAGATGTGCAGGAGGTCATCGTGCTGGCACGTGCAGATGAGCAGGGGCAAAACCAACTGGTCGCCTACTATGTGGCAGAGCGAGAAGTGAATGCAGGTGAGCTACGCAGCTTGCTGGGTGAGAAGCTGCCAAACTACATGGTGCCTGCGTACTTCGTACAACTGGAGAACATGCCGCTGACCCCGAACGGTAAAATTAATCGCAAAGTACTGCCAGCATCGGAAACAAATTTTCAGGGTAGAAGTGAATATGTTGCTCCACAAACGGATGCAGAGCAGGTGCTGGCTTCCATCTGGCAAACTGTACTGGGTAAGAAGCCAATTGGCTTGCTAGAAAACTTCTTCGATTTGGGCGGCGATTCGATCAAGGCGATTCAAGTATCTTCACGTCTGCTTCAGGCAGGCTACAAGCTGGATATGAAGACATTGTTTAAGCATCCGAGTGTGTCAGAATTGGCTCCGTACTTGAGTGTGGCGGGTGTCAGAACTGCCGAGCAGGGTGAGATTAAGGGGAATGTGTTGCTTACGCCGATTCAACATTGGTTTGCAGATTTGGATGAAACGGCTGCACATCACTTTAATCAGGCTGTTATGCTACACCAGGATCAGAGATTTAACGAGTCGGCACTGCGCCTGACACTGACAAAACTGGTGGAACATCATGATATTCTGCGAACGGTGTTCCGCAAAACGGAGCATAGCTATGAAGCGTGGAATCGGGGGGCGCAAGAAGGTGAGCTATATCATCTTGATATGTTGGACTTCAACGATATACCCATTGGATCGGAGCTGAACCAAGCAATTGAGGCTAAAGCCAATGAGATTCAAAGCAGTATTTCTTTAAATGAAGGGCCACTAATGAAAGTCGGTTTGTTCCGTTGTGCGGATGGTGACCATTTGCTGATCGTGATTCATCATTTGGTAGTGGATGGGGTATCGTGGCGTATCTTGTTTGAAGATTTCGCGACTGCTTATGCGCAAGCTGTGAATGGAGAAGCAATTCATTTGCCTGATAAGACGGACTCCTTCCGTGCCTGGTCTGAAAAATTGGCTGTTTATGCAATCAGCCCGGCAATGGAGAGCGAACGCGCGTACTGGGAGCAATTAGACAAAGTAATCAGTTCTGATCAGGCTATATTACCTGAGGATTATGAGCATGATGGCAGATTTATGATTCGCGACATGGACACCGTAACAATGCAACTCACAGAGGAAGAGACCGTTCAACTGTTGAAACAAGCGCATCATGCATATAGCACGGAAGTGAACGATTTGCTGCTGACTGCTCTTGGTATGACGCTGTATGCCTGGACGGGCCATGAGAGTATCCTTATAAATCTGGAAGGGCACGGACGGGAGGGCATTATACCAGACATTGATATTTCTCGTACGGTTGGTTGGTTTACAAGTCAATATCCGGTTTTGTTGAATATTGGAGAGAAATCCGACGTGTCGAGACGTATAAAACAGGTCAAAGAGGGTCTGCGTCAAATACCGCATAAAGGCATCGGCTACAGTATTTGGAGATATCTGAGTAAAACAGGTCAAAAAGGGGGCCATCCTGAACCACAGGTGAACTTTAACTATCTGGGAGAGTTTGATCAGGATCTCCAAAATAGCGATATTCACACTTCACCCTATTCGTCTGGAAGAGATTTCAGCGACCGAATTGAGCTGAAATCTGCTTTAGACGTGGGGGGAATGGTAACAGGTGGCAGGTTGGAGCTTGAGATTAAATATAATAGCAAGACATTCAGCAAGGATACAATAGAAAATCTGGTTCATCTGTTAAAGAAGAATTTACAGGAAGTGATCAGGCATTGCATATCTCGAGAACGGACGGAGCTAACACCTAGCGACGTACTGCTTAAGGAACTCACCGTGGAGCAATTGGATGCCATTGTGGAACAAGCGCAGTCGGTTGGAGAAGTAGAGAATATATATGCACTAACACCGATGCAGAAGGGGATGCTGTTTTACAATTTGATGGATTCTCAATCGGGTGCTTATTTTGAGCAGTCCTCCTTTGACCTGAAAGGATGTTTAAATCTGGCTGCGTTTACAGCGAGTCTGGAACTGCTAGTACAGCGGCATTCTGTACTACGGACAAATTTTTATAGCGGCTGGAAGGACGAGCCCCTGCAGGTTGTGTACCGGAATAAACGCAGTGAGTTGTGTGTAGAGGATTTGCGAGATATGGAGGAAGAAAAGCGGAACGATTATATTCTCGAATATACGCGAAAAGACAAGCAGAGAGGCTTTGATCTGGCGAAGGATACTTTGATGCGTGTCGCGATTTTGCATACGGCTGAGGAAACATATCGTTTTGTATGGAGCTTTCACCATATTTTAATGGATGGCTGGTGCTTGTCGCTGGTGACGAATGAGGTATTTGCGAGTTACTTTGCGATTCTCGCCCATAAACAGCCGGAACTGGGACCTGTAACGCCATATAGCCAATATATTGAGTGGCTGGAGCAGCAGGATCGTCAGGCTGCTTCAAACTATTGGAGCAGGTATCTGGATGGATATGAGGAGCAGTCTGGTTTGCCACAGGCAAAAATCCAGAGCAAAACAGGTTATCAGACGAAGCGCCTGGACTTTGATTTGGGCGCGGGTCTGACGGCTGGAATTCA
>NZ_SLTL01000007.1:0-232549 GCF_014858585.1 Paenibacillus sp. 23TSA30-6
TTGGGCGATGACAGGCTTCGCAACCTAACCTGTTGCCTTGCTATCAGCAAATTCAGTTTATGCCCTTATGGGCGCACACACATCGCCATAGGCCATTCGTCTCGATCCTTGCCCTTCTTTGTGGGACCCCCCCGTAAAGATGCGTCACGGTTGCTGTCGGCTCCGTCACGGTCAATTGTGCATGTGTTGGAGTGTCCGGCTGCTATAGCCTCTTTAATGTGCTGGGCAGTCTCAGGATATTTCGCTGACGGGAATTCCAACTGAACTGTTCCTCTTGGATTGCTCGATGTTGGTATATTTGACGTTTCAACAGGTTTCAGAGCAGGCAAAGGCGAGCTTTGTCCGTGTTCGCTGAACCACCACAATACCCCCGCTACTAAAATGATTGCTGCTATTGCATTAATAATTTTACCTCTCATCATTCATCCCCCTAAAACGTAAAAACACCCCACCAGCTTAGCCAGTAGGATGTCACCGATGTTTTCGATATCTTAATGTATTGTTACAACCAACCAAATGCTTTTGCTATAGTAATTCCTGATGCAGATACTTGGATTGACTTTGTTAACAAACCAAAAATTGCCTTCGCACTCTCCCACTTCTTTTCTTTTATATTAGTTTCAAGCGCTTGAACCATTTCTACATCTCTTGGTTCTCCGTTTTCCTCAGCATAACGAAGTAATTCTTTAATTAAATTCGTAACATCAGCTTCAGTTTTGTTAGTTATACTTTGAAATATATTTCCTTGTGATCCAGTGTTTATATTAAGAGTTTCCCCGTTTACTCCATTGATATGATACTGTCTATTATCCACCATAAAAACAACTCCTTTATCAAAATCATTTATTTTTAATAATCCATCTTGGATTAATTCCTGCATACTTTTTGCACCAATTAAATCGCCAGATGGCCTTGGATATCCCTCAACCAATATTCTTTTTTTTTAGCGTCATCAATAAAGTCATCTGTAAAATTGAAAACTAAAAAACTGTGATCTAAATCATTAACGATCTCTTCCCCGCAAACGTGACATTCCGGAAGATCGTATTCATCAATTTCATCATTAATTTCACAGTGATATGCTTTATGATTGTTTGGACACATATAAATTCTAGAAACATTAACTTCAAATCCATTTTTCGACAACAAAAGTTTTAAAACAAAATCGTATGTGGTTTCAAAATCTATAGCCGACAAAACATTTTCTACAGTAAAATCGAGTATAGGAGGAGTTGAAGATGCCCAATTAATTAATAAATCATTTATTTTACCTATAGGCTTAGACATCTTCTCTCCTCCTTGTAATCTTATATTACAGTTTCCTTTACTTCCTGTTCCTCAAGCTCTAGAAGTTTCTCAATATAAGTAACCTTAATAATAGCATCGACTACATGATCAATTACTCCCTGGGTTACAACTGAATTAAACTTTATACTGCCTGATTTAATGTTGATATTAAAGGTGACTGGAAATTTCACTTTTGTGACCTCATCTTCATACTCTTCTAGATGTACAGTGACCACCATACGATCATCAGAGGGAAGCGAATTATCACGTAAAAACTGTTTGAATTTAGCTATAAGCAAATCATTCTCCAAATCATATTTTCCTTTTGAACTAGTCCACTTAAAAGTCCCAACAGTTGAGGGAATGGCAATTTCCTCGGATGAAAAACCGGCTTGAAGCAAAGCTTTTATCCTATTCGCATCTTTATTTGTTAACTTTGTAAGAGTCTCGTATTTAAAATCTCCTTCGTATAAAAGAAGTTCCATGATAAAAGATTTTACATTAGCAAAATAAGTAGTTGTAGTTCTAAACTCAAGCAAACAGTTGTCAAAGTGAATTGCAACTGGAATAAAATCAGCATATGCGCTAGTTGTGGTTCCATTCCAACCGTTTTTTATTTTTGTGTACCTTCTTTGAACAGTGTTTATAAACACAGTGTCGCCTTCTTGATAAAAACCACAAATTCTGACTTTATCATCATAATCCGTCTGCCAATTAACCAAACCGCGAAAGTTATGAGGTATAAGTTTTCGCTCAAGAAGCAGTTTTATTAATTTTTCGGGAGAGTTTATCTCCTCTGCGAAAGGAGTCAATGGTTTTTCTATAATGAGCCCACAGCTACTTTTAGTAAAAGCAAACTCTGAGGCGAGATGATTTAAATCTTCCTCATGTCCTGCTTCAACAATTGCTGTTTCAATATCCTCGATAGATTTGCCATTCAATTTCTTTATGCCTTTTGCCTTAGCTAACTTACGAATTATTTTTTCAGGAACTTTGGGATATTTACTCATTATAAGCCCTCCAATACAGTTGCAGGGCCCTTGCAAATATTATAAAATATAAGTAGGTATTGGACTAGGGCCCTATGGTTCTGGTCTTTTTTCAATTTTATACCATAACCTTCGGGATATCCATACATTTTTTCTCATTTTCCGACATTTCAATAGGAAACAAGAACCATAAATAATATACATGTAAGTTAGTAATATAATTATACAGAACATTTGTTCGTGTTTCAAGTAAAAAAAATCCCTACCATCACAAGCCAGTAGGGTATTTGCTTTATCCTTTTATTCGTAGTTACGGGTGTTTGGACAAGTTTTTATCTGGATATATATTCCTAGTTCTGATAGACTACGACTAGAATATCCAATGTGAAGGGGATTGTATACTTTGGAACCTGAAAATCAAATCAAAAATGAACAAAAGAAGATCCGGATAAATTGGAGACTGGTGTCCATCTATCCTGTTGTATTAGCGTCTATTGTATTATTTGGACTCTTTATTTATCCCACTATGTACAAGTACGATAAATTGAATCAAAAGTACCCTGTAATGATCAATCGTTTAACTGGAGAAGCAAAGATTCTTACTCAAGACGGCTGGCAAAGCACCCCTGATATTGATTCTGCACTAGGCAAAATGGAACAATATAAAGGTGAAATATCTGTAGAAATTGACAATCAGAAAGAAGAAATCACGCAGGATGTAATGGCTGCTGTAGAGAGACAACTAGATGAAATCAAAACTCAAAGCGCATCGTCAAATCAAAATTCGTCAGAAAGTGAATTTGCAGCTGTACGGAACCGAGATGTAGATCTTCCTAATAATAAGCCTACTCAAGACGATCAATTCATTGAAAATCAAAATAATAAAAAAGGTACTTTTAGTAAAGGTGACTCAATGGATAAAGTAAAGGAAGTTATGGGAACCCCAAGTGGTATTTCGGGATTTGGAATGTATGAGACTTGGATGTTTGATTTATCTTCGGTTAATTTCACTGACGGAAAAGTGACTGGATGGAGTGATATTAGCCATAACTTGAGAATAAAATAAATGTGGCCCCGACATAATCGCGCGGGGCCACATTTATTTTATTCTGTTTTTGTTGGCGCAGAAATAGACTCAGTTGCAGTCTGAATCTGACCTGATGCTACCTCTGCTGTAGCTTGAGAAAGAATAGCTGTGACTTGTGCAGCTAAAGAAGAGACTGCTTCCTTAGCTGCTGCCTGTGTTGCCTCTTCACTCGGTAGTGCTTCGGTAGCCAGCACTGTCTTTGTTTTGGCCTTATATTCAAGGTATGCCTTCTCAATTGCAGACCTTAGCTCTACTTGGGATACTGCGATGCCTTGACTGGTAAGAGTAAGTGAAGCATACTGTAAAGCCTCCTGAAGCTTTCGTTCACCCCCAGCCTGCTTGAAAGCTGTTTGTACAAAAGCAAAACCCTCTCCAGCAATCTTGTGGATTACTTCTCTCTGCGCTTCCGTTGTACGTGCCTCAAGCCATGCGTTTACTTTCCCTTTAACTGTGTTCAAGCCAGCTAAAACGAATGTTGTGAGTACGCCTATGGCGGCTGTAGCAATAGTGGTAACGTATGGTTGTACACCTTCGATTAATGTTTGCATGATTATTTATCCCCTTTCGTTTTCAGGCCAGCAATTTTATTTTTAGCATCCCATGAAATCTCTGCTCCGTAAGATTCAGCAATGGGCCGCAACTGTACAAAAGCAGTTCCCTCAACCAATTTAACTGATTGCAATTTACGATTATTCAGATATGCTACCTTTTTGGCATTGTCCCAACGTAAAGGGATACCAAGAGCATCCGCCAGCACGCGCAACGGAACGTGAGTCTTTCCATCAAACAGCAGAGCTTTACCCGCATTCTCTCCGTTAATCTGGAATGATCCATTCTTAACAGTCGAGTCCTCCTCTTTGGGTACGGATGGCTTCTTGCTGAACCGCGTCCGAAGCTCATCTGCCGTACCGTCAAATTCATTCAGATCGACAGGACCAGCGATTCCATCCACCTTACGCGTGCCGGACGGCAGTGTGCCACCAGCCGAACCATCGCTATACTGCCAAATATCCCAACGTAACCATCCAGATGCGCCAGGTGGAACCTGTGTGGCGCTGTACCGGGCAATCCACAGCGGGTAATCTGATAAGCCGCTGAAATTACCGATGAACGAAGGATATGTGTACACGATTGGTCGTACTCCAGTAAGTCGCTCAACCTCCTGCAAAAACGCCTTGGCTACGGCTGTCACCGCTGATTTGCTCAGGCCGGACTTATTGGACTCGTAGTCCATTACAGGCGGCAAATCAAATGTCTGGATGCCTCCTGCTGAATCAATGGCACTTACAAAGTTTGCTGCTTCCTTTCGGGCATCCTCTGGCGTTATGGCAGAGTCGTCTACATAGTGATAAGCTCCAACCAGGATTCCTACAGCTCGCGCAGCCTGCGCATTACCTATGAATGTCTTGTCCCGATATGACTTTCCTTGACTGGCCTTGATGAAGGCAAATGATATGCCATCTTCCTTCACTACCTTCCAATCAATCTTTCCTTGATATCGGGATACATCTATTCCCTGCGTATTCCCCTTCTTACGTGATTGCAAAATAATCACTCCTCAATATTGTTTTATAAAGCAGGCTTTTGATCATCGTCTTCTTTCTGTTCTTTAGCTGGCAAATTAGGATTGATTGGTGCTTGTGACCGGGATTCAAAAATTTTGACCGCATTCCTGAGTACGTCTGGCATTGGCACTCCCATTCTGCCGACATTTTCAATAACCGAGAGCAGTTCATTCGCCAAATAAAAGAAAATGACCGCATCTCGGAAGTAATGCGCATCCCCCAAAATACGATCAATCAAGTGTGCTACTGTCACCAACAAGAAAATGGCCACCTTACGGGCAATTCCGTAATACCCTTTCCTGCTCTTCAATTCTCCGTTAATCCAAGCTGCCGCCCAGCCGGTACAGAAGTCGATAACGACTATCCACCATAATAGCGTCAACATCGTTGTCCACCCCCCAAAAAAATAACCGATCATGGCCCCTGCGGATAAGCCTTTAATTGCCTGATCGACTTTCTCATGCATGACCTTTCCCCCGTCGCTCTGTTCAGGAAACTTTTCCTGAGCTATCATCGTTTGCTTTTTGATCCTTTTCTTTTTGAGCCTGTATCTCTGCTAATGCATTCCCTACAGAAATATCCAATCCCTCAAGTATTTCTTTACGTTTATGTGGCTGTGAAGCAATTACAGCGGAAATGACCTCAGTCAAATCCTCAACAGGTCTGGTTAGATCCAGTTGTATATCCAATGTGGATTTTATCTTTGCCATGGGTTTCGTCACCTCCTCAAGACGCAAAATAAGCCCCTGAATTAACAGAGGCTTTCATACTTATATCTTAAAATGGTTTGATTGCTATAACGCTGCGGATTTTTCAGGAAAGAGCAAATTATTCGTTTTACAGGAATTATAGAGGGTAGGTTTTCAGAATAGCGACTATGGGCTGTCATATTATTGCTTATTTATTCAGTGCACACAGCATTGCACCGACTCCAACTTGCGTTGTTATTCATTAGGGAACTGGAGTAAACGCCACAGTTGGTACCGTTTCCGAGCCGAGGACCCTCTGAGCGTCAATTAGATTTCCGCTTTCATCCATCGTGAAGATGTTAGCCGTAAAATCGCTGCCTGAGGTTGTATCTGCTTGTAATTCATAACCCAAGGCTCCAGCAATAGTATAAGTCTTAATAATATTAGAAAGCGGAGGCACTGAAAATAGTTCATGAGCAATAGGTGTTTTCGGCAGCCCGTTGCCAGTGATTATGAAAACTTCTAATTGAACCATAGGTAATTGCACCGTACTGCTATTTCGGATTGCCAAAATGAGTGTTGTTGCCAACCCATTATTCTGAATGGGTCCCGACGTCCTTGGCATCTGCGTCCCCTCCAAACCATTATTTTATGGAACAGGCGTTAATTGAGATATTTCCTGGCTCTCGCTGCCCAGTACTCGCTGGGCTCCTATTATATTGCCATTTACATATGCTGGGAATATATTCACTGTTAAGCTGGTCGTGCCCGTGACATTATATTGAACTTCATATGCGACAGCACTAGAAAGATTGAAAGTTCGAATAAAAGTAATCAATGGAGGCACTGAAAAAAGCTGATGGGCTACGGGTGTTGAAACACCCTGAATCGTAAGAAACACTTCAATTTCGACAACACCGGCAGTGCTGAGATCATCATTGCTTAGTAAAATCGTTACAATTTCAGCTGGATCGGAAATATTATTCCATATAAGACTAGTGGTATTTGCCATATGCTTTGACTCCTTTCCGGGTGTACTTTGAAATATATAAAGAGTATATGCCAGCAGAAAATAATCGGATTGGATGAAGCACGAATTTTAAATGGATGCGTTAGTTGAGCAAGGTTAGTTTGAGCTGGGATGATTGAAGTTGCGCCAACTTACCAAACAACTGACTCGATACCACGATGTTCTATTGAATTATCGTTCCCAATAGTTCAATAGAACATCGGCAGTCCATTTTATTTTCTCGTCTATGGCTTCCGTTGTTTCAACTATTGGAGGCATTCTAATAGTTATTTCACTAAGACTGAGAGGCTATATTATTCTATAGCGGGTTTTGCTTCCATAATATCGTCTACCTTTATAAAAGACATAAAAAACCTCTCCAAACCTAAGAGGTTTTTTATGTCTTTATTGT
The DNA here is from genome assembly GCF_014858585.1 of Paenibacillus sp. 23TSA30-6. NCBI lineage: Bacteria > Bacillati > Bacillota > Bacilli > Caryophanales > Paenibacillaceae > Paenibacillus > Paenibacillus sp. 23TSA30-6. Next base: position 7,039 of record NZ_SLTL01000007.1, read on the forward strand.
ATTTTGATTATAATGTGGTAATTGGATTGTCAACACTAAACTAGACAATTTTTTTGTGGTGCCTCTGCTTGAACTCAGCCGGACTCAAGTAATCCAGAGAACCGTGAATCCGAATATGGTTAAACCAGTGTACATAATCATGTAATTCTGTGGTTAGCTCAGCAAGACTTTCAAAATGACGTTTCTTTACAAACTCCGTTTTGAAAATTTTAAAAGTAGCTTCCGCAACGGCATTGTCATAGGGACAGCCTTTCATGCTCAAAGAACGTTCAATCTGAAAAGCCTCCAGCGCATCGTCAATGAGCTTATTCTTGAATTCATTGCCTCGGTCGGTGTGGAAGAGCTGAATGTCATTCAGGTTGCCCTTAATTGAAGCCAAAGCACGGTAAACCAGCTTGGCATCCTTATGAGGGCCGGCACTGTAGCCGATAATCTCGCGGTTAAACAGATCTACAAAGAAGCATACGTAGTTCCAATATGAACCCACTCGGACGTACGTCAGATCGCTTACGACGACAGATAGCGCCTGCTCTTGTTCAAATTTTCGGTCCAATACATTCGCTTGCTTGGCTTCATTGCAGCTCGTGGGACGAGGCTTGTACTGGGCGACTGTATACGAGGAAACCAACCCGAGTTCCTTCATGATTCGCCCTATTCTCCGCCTGGATACCGTAAAGCCTTGTTGGTGCAGCTCTTTTTTAATCTTACGCGTACCGTAGTTTTGGCGGCTGCTTTGAAAAATGTCCATAATCAGCGTGGGAAGCTCATCCTCCGATGTCACTTCCACTTTGTTTTCTTCATAATAATACGTGCTTCTAGGGAGTTTTAGGACGTCGCACATTGCTGATACCGAGTATTTATGTTTATTCTGGCGAATGACATTTACTTTCGTCCCATGATCAGCGCGGCTTGCTTTAAAATATCATTCTCCATGAGCAGTTGCTTGTTCTGTTTTCGAAGTTCGATCAGTTCTAATTCCTCTGGAGTCCGGTTGTCTTTCTCTTTGAAGGATCCAGATGTGGAACTCTGTTTCACCCATTTATCCAATGATGAAGGATTCAAATCATATTCTTGAATGATATCCTTTCGTGCTTTGCCACTTTGATAGAGCTGAACCATCTGCGCTTTAAATTCAGCGCTAAAGGTGCGTCTTTCTTTTAGTCATCGTCCGTTCGCTCCTTCTAGAATTTATCTGTAGTCTTCTACTATATTAGACCACAATTTTTCTGTCTAGAAAAGTGTAGCCGATCCAGTTTGCAGTACAACATAAATATAAGCTCAAATACATCAGAGGACAGGACATACAGGTAAACATTACAAAGACTCTACCGGTTACATACCGATAGAGCCTTTTATACCGAAACAATGATCGGGCATTACCGTGACATTGCTTTAAAAATTAAACCCAACAGGCTTTAGTGATGATAACCAACAGAATAAAGAGCACCAAAATTGCTGCTGGCGATGTGAAAGCATCAAAACATTTTTCCCTACGCTCAGCTCCTCCAACACATTCACTCACATGAACTCCTCCTTTTATTTAGGTACTGTATACCGTATGTGCCATTCAATAAATTTGACAAGGTTAAACGGAGTTTACTTCAACGAGAAAAAGCTCTGATAACCTTAGGTACCTCTAACAGCTTGTCAGTGGAACTAATATTCGCTCTATAAGTCCACGCTTACTATAAAGTAGGATGTACACGACGTTATCAGAAGATTGAAATGACGTATATCCGTATTTCATCCTGATATCTCTTTTATATCGCTCAATGTGATTGCTTGAATAAACCTTTTTCGCCATGTTGAAAGCACCTTTTTGCATCTTCTAGAAAAAAATCACTCCTCGAGAAACATATTGCTGTGATTAAATGATAGAAAAAAAGCAGAAAACCCTTGCCGCAAGTGGCAAGGGTCAAATGTAATTATGTAGTGTATGTGGGTCTATTACCTTTTTTTATTGAAACCTTAATCATATAAATATATAAAGAAATTACGATATGAAAATTTCTTGTATGACAGTCTTGAAATTAGGAACCTATACCGTGATCCATTGGCTTTATAATAGCATCAGGAAAAGTCGTTGAAATTTGTCCACTCCAGAAAGTAAAACTAAAGAAACTTATTACTAAGATGGCAGAGATTAAGCCTCTCATGTACTCTAACCTCCTCCAAAATTTTTTTGTAACAGTTTAGTTGGCCTTCTGTAGCTTGTTCTCTGCATAATTCAAACAAGGCAACTCCCTGAGCAAACATACTACTGTTGTTAATAGTAACTGATAAATTGAGACTCTGTAAAGTATTTTGAATACACTGATCTGACAAGCCTTTATCTAAATAATACAGGGATAAATGATAATGAAAATGTAATCTTCTTCCTAATGCAATAATATCATCATATTCGTTGAATTTTGATATTTCTTCAGATAATTCCTCTAGGGTTTTATCTATAGAAAAACCGTATTTATTTGCTGTCCCTACGATAATCGCCAATCCAAATAGAACTTCACGAGGATGTGAGGCTAAATAATGTGTATATTCCGTTAATTTGTGATTATGACCCATGAGCATATCCAACATATACGAATTAGCTACTGCAAACATTTTAAACTTATTCATTTCCTCTATTCCAATAATATCCAGACCTTTAAACCAAGACAAATCAGAATATCCATCAATATATTTTCTAGAGTCTTCATAGAAACCCTGCTTCTCATATTCAGTTGCTTTTAAAAGGAACCCCTGACCATAATACACTACCAAGTGTCGCTCTGTATTCAAAGAAGTCTTTTCTCGCTTACTCGTTTTTCTTTGATTCTGCTCCTGATAAACGACCTTTGCTAATACGATTAACTCGTCAGCGCACTCCCCCATTCGTTTCCAGTCACTCAATGTATAATATGTGTTTGCCAATTGTAATAGTCCATCTAACTGGAAATGTACAGGCAAACGATTTCGAAACTGTAAAAACCGTGTGGCTGCATCTCTATTTTTCTGCAAGTCTTGACCCAAGGCGGCACGAAACAGCCGATACTGGCTAATCGCCAAGGTTTCGGAATGCTGGTGTTTCTCATGTTCAGCCACACACTCATAGAGCGGCACCGCCCCCTGCTGATTTCCCGCTGCGTGTACCTTCTCTGCAATTTCGAACACTAGAGAAAGTTGATTTAGATTCTCTATTAAACGAGATAATACTCGTTCTATACATTCAGTTTTCCCAAGCTCTGCACAACGCAGCAAAAAAGGTTCCACCCGACGACGATCCGTCTTTCCTGTAATAAAGCATTCATCCACGTAACACTCATACAGCCATCCCTCTGGTTTATCTAAAGCCTGGATCATACTATCAAAATGTCGCATCGGTAGAGGATATTTATGGGGATCGTGATTGAGCAATAAACTAAGGTAGCTACCCCTTATTTCTGTTGCTTTCGAGAAACCGCCTAGCGTAAAGCCTTCTTCTTGCATACACTTTCGTATTTCTGAACGAATCACAATGGCTTGTTCCAATGAATATGTCGCCTCCAGTAATGATTTTAAAATTTCATTTAGAGAACCTACTTTTTTACGTAATATTCCGATTATAGAATGTACCTAGAAATAATGTCAATTATACCCACGATGAAGTTGCAATTTTCAATGAAAATCTATTTTCGATAATTATTTTATCTCATGGTACGCTTTGAATAACCAATTAGCAACCAATCAAGACTAATTTTTCAACCTATATACATAAAGAAGGTGAATCATGTTGGACAACAATAAAAAACACCCTGTAACGCCCTTCGGATGGACGATCAAGCAGAAGCTTGTGGAAAGGAAACTGGATCAGAAAACGTTTTGTGAGACGTATCAAATTCCGCCTGCCCGGTTATCGAATCTCATTCATGGTACAAGAAAAGCCAAACGACACAGGAAAATAGTATCCCAATTACTTGGCATTCAGGACGAGTCATAGAAACCTATCGTACATAGAGGGGAGACTTTGAACATGCGATATTTTCACAAGCATCAGCCTGAACAGTGTGTGCTCTGCCATTCGACCGATTCGATCATTATTTCCAAGGGTGCGTTCATTTGTGCCCACTGTTACCTCAAAAGCATTTACAAATATCATAATAAACTACGGGGTTACCCTCGCTCCAAGGTGATTTTTCTGGTAAAACAGTACATCAATCAGGATGGATAAACGTGCTGCTTCACAGATGGGTATACTCCTTGCAAGCCTCACCATGCTAATGACCCTTGTGATGACCCTATGCTATAATGTGGAAAGTATGGATAGTTACATGTACAGGAGGATGGGAGCAGAATGATCGGGAAATTTTTAATTTTCTCTCTATTATGGAGCTTGCTTGGCAACCCGTTTCTGGCGTTGCTCGTACTGCTGATTGTGATTTACATATTGGATCGCAGCTTTATCGGTGTATTACCCAGCATCAGCAAACCATGGAAAAGAAGGCGCAATGCTGCGCGGCTGCGTCAGCAGATCGCTTTAAATGCCAACGATGTGGCTGCCAAGTTCGATTTGGCTCGTATTTGGATTGAAAGCAAGAAATATCATCAGGCTTTGAAGCTGCTGCTTGACATCGAGTCCCGTTATGAGGGTTCCGCAGATTATTGGAATGCACGGGGAACGGCTGAGGTTCATACGGGGCACATCGAGGATGGAGAACCGCATTTACTGAAAGCACTGGACATTAACCCACGGGTGCAATACGGTGAGCCTTATTTGCATTTGGCCGCAGCTTTCAAGGAACGTGACGTAAACAAGGCGCTGCATTATCTATACCAGTTTCAGGAGATTCAGTCTTCTTCCAGCGAGGGCTATTATCTGACAGGCTTGATGTATCGTTTGCTGGGACGCAAAGACGAGGCCACGGCAACTTTTAACCAGTCTATCGCTGTCTACCGCTCCCTGCCCAAATACCGCAAACGAAGTGAACGCAAGTGGGCTGTACGCAGCTTATTCCGTAAATTAATCGGCTAGAAAGAGCTGGATTTTATATGGACGACCTTTCTCCTCTCATGAGAAAGGTCGTTTTTACGTTTCATCCACATAACACCTCCATCGATCTGGATCGGTATTTTGATCCTTAGGATGAGAGGTGTTTTTTTATAAACAGTTGTTGACATGCCAAAGATTGGGTCCTATAATCCGTTTATAAACTCTTGAGTTTATATATAAACTCTTAAGTACAAAATCAGGAAGGATGATCATCTTGTTGAAACACGGTCTCTACATATCTGCTATATTCATTCTTCTGTTCACCTCAGCCTGCTCATCTACAGGATCGAGTGATCATGAAGCAGCAGAACAACAAAACCAAAAGGTTGAAGCAATGATCGTTAAAAAAGAGCCACTGTCTTCGTCTTTTGACCTTTCAGGCACACTACAGCCCTATGAAGATACCATTGTATCTTTTGAGTTATCTGGACTGGTACGCGATACCCTTGTAAACGTGGGAGATTCCGTATCCCAGGGGCAGATCATGACCAGGCTAGATTCATCCAGCTATCAGCTCCAACTGGAGCAAGCCAATACAGCCATTCTTGAAGCACAGGCAGGCATGAAAAATGCAACTGCCGCCATTTCAAGCGCAGATGCCTCCATCCAATCCGCCGATGCGCAAAAGGCAGCAGCTCAGGCCGGAGTTAACAAAGTGAATAAAGGAGCCAGAGAGCAGGAAAAGGCACAGGTGCGTATCAAAGTGCAAAGAGCACAGTCCGCTTTGACTAAAGTACAGGCTACTGCTGAACGCACCAAGCTTTTATATGATCAGGGAGCTGCAACCAAAAACGATTATGAAAATGCGCAGCTCGCTTTGACCAATGCCACCAAGGACCTTGAGGATGCACAAGAAGCCCTCTCCTTAATCCAGGAGGGAGCAACATTAGAAGATCGGCAATCGGCAGCATCCAGTTTACAGCAAGCCCAAGCCGGGAAAGAATCTGCCATCGCCGCGAAGGAACAGGCTGTAGCCTCCAAGGATAACTCTGCTGCGGCATACCAGCAAGCGGTCATTGCCAAAAAGCAGGCCGAACTTTCCCTCTCCAAGACAGCTTTAAAAGCACCGATTTCCGGCGTTATTCTGGAAAAAAAGGCAACGGTCGGACAATTGGCTAGCGCAGGACAGCCCGTATACCGTATCGGACAAATCGACAAGCTCAAGGTGCTGCTCCCTGTTCCCGATCATGAAATCACGAACTGGAAGCAAGGTCAGATAGTCCAGCTTCAACTGTACGATGAGAACAGAGAAGGAACGGTCAGCAAAATTTATCCGGCCACCAACACCAATACGGGCAGTATCAACGTGGAAGTGATTGTTCCTAACACCCAGCATGATTGGGCCCCGGGACAAGTCGTAAAGGCAGGCCGCCAACTGACCCAGAGTGAGCAAATTTTGCTCCCGGCCAAAGCTGTCATTAATAACGGTACAGATACTTTTGTCTATAAAGTGGTGAACAACAAGGCGCTAAAAACCATCGTGAATGTCGGTCAGATGTCGAACAATAAGCTCGAAATTACCAAGGGGCTGAATGTCGGGGATCGTATCGTTACCACCGGAGTAAACCTGATCTACGATGGGCTGCCCGTTCAGGTCACGGGGGGAACGAGCAAATGATTGCATATTTTATCCGAAAGAAAAAACTGACCCTCTTTATTTTTATCATGGCGATTGTTGCCGGGCTGTATAGTGTCTCTCAGCTTCCCCGGCAGGAAACGCCGGATATTATCAAGAAAACCGCTGTGGTCACGACCCTCTACCCTGGAGCTACACCCCAAAAGGTAGAACAAACGGTCACGAAACCTCTGGAACAAAAAATGAAAGAAATCAATCATATTAAAAAGATTTCTTCTACATCCGAAAATGGACTTTCGACGATTATCATTGAGACAGAAGGCAACGCCAACGCCACAGAAGCCTGGGATACATTACGCAAAAAAATGAACGATGCCCAGTCTTCTCTGCCCACAGATGCTCAAAAGCCTGTCGTTAACGATGATTTGAATAAGGTATTTATCCATTCCTACGCCATCACGGGGGACTCTGTGGAGCAATTGTATCAACTAAATGATATGGTGAAATCGTGGAAGGATCAATTAAAAACCATTCCCGGTGTATCGGAAGTAACAATCAAGGGATTACCGGATCAAGAGGTTCAGATTCAGATTGATGCTCAAAAGCTCCAGCAGTACCATATCAGTTGGGAACAGCTCATGAGTGCAGTGCAGAAGGAAAATGAGCAATCTCCGATGGGCAATCTGGATTACAATGAACGTACCTATCGCTTGAATGTAAAGCAGTCCAAGGATGCTCAGGATTTGAGTAAAGTCATTATTTCCAGAACGGACAGCGGCGCTCCTGTGTATCTCAGTGATGTGGGCACCGTATTGCTTACCCATAACACCAGCAGCTATATGGCCTTTTTTAACGGTAAACCAGCTATTACACTGACGATTAACGGTAATACCGGCTCTGACGTAGACACGATTTATAGCAAAGTAAATAAAGAAATGCAGTTGTTAAAACCAGATCTGCCTAATACGTTTCAACTAAATACGTTATTTTCACAGATCGAGCGGATTGATCATATTTTTCATGGCTTGACCCGTGAATTGCTGTTTGCCATTGCGGCGGTTGTGATCGTATGTACATTGGGCTTGAATCTGATTACATCCTCTTTTGTGGCACTGGCTATTCCTATTTCAATCGCCATAGGTTTCATTATTCTCCCTATGCTCGGAATAACATTGAATCAGGTTACGGTCATTGGCTTAATTATTGTAATGGGGATTCTAGTCGATGATGCTGTGGTGGTTAATGATAATATTGAACGCAGAATGATGACCTTGGGTGAGAGTCCCAAGATAGCTGCATTAAATGGAACAAAAGAAGTTTCCATTTCCATTTTGACCGCAACCTTGGCAACTGTAGCCTCCTTTGCCCCGCTGTTCTTTTTATCAGGCGATGCAGGCTCCCTTATGAAACCATTACCGTTTGCTGTTATCTTTACGTTATTGGCTTCCATGCTCATGTCCTTTACCGTCATTCCAATCTTTAGAGAATGGTATGGACAACGAAGTCAAAAAACGCCCAACTCCACCATGAAGCCGCCGGGACTGCTGGGAAAACAAATTGATGCTCTTCGTAACGTATATACCAGCAAGCTGATTCCCAAAGTCATCAAGCGACCTGCATTGTATGCTTCATTAGGATTATTGATCAGCACCACACTGTACGGCGTACTTGCTCTGATTCCGATCGACCTGTTCCCCAGAACCAACGATCCGGAATTAAGCATTAATGTGCGTATGCCTACAGGTACTTCTATAGAAGAAACCAAGCGGGTCACCGAGGATATTGCCAAATGGGTGAAGCAGCAACCTCATGTGGAAACGATCAGTTACGCGGCTGGCGGCGACGCTCCCCCGTTGTTTCGAGATATGACCGCTGACGCCAAAACAGGCACAACCGTGGGTCAGATTGCTATTGTTGGGGAAGAAGGTGCATTTGATCCCGATGAAATGGCAGACAAATGGCCCTCCATCTTAAAGGATCGTTATCCAGGTCAATCCATTTCCTTAAAAATAGCCAAAGTGGGGGTGCCTCTCGGTAAGCCGATCTCCATTCGGATTTTAGGCAATGATGTAGATCAGTTGCGTTCGTTGTCACAGCAGTTAAAAGAAGACATTATGGCTACCAGAGGAACACAGGACATACAAGACAATATGGAAAATGAAGGATATACGTTGGATTTCCAAATCAATAAACAAGCGATGGATCAATATCAGGTAAGCAATAATGATCTGACACGTACACTCTTGTTAATGGGTAATGGCGTGAGCTTTAGCCGATTTGATACGGGGAAAGATTTGATCAATATTAAGCTGAAGCTAAGCCAAACCGATCAAAATCCTGAAATTTTGTTTCAGCAATTGAATGTGACCAATGCCAATGGTGTTCAAATCCCTTTATCTCAATTGGCTGAGTTGAAGCCATCCTTTGCAACACAAAAAATTAACCATTATAATTTAAAGCGTTCGATTACTGTTGAAGCTGAAGTTCACGGACGTACAGCTTCCGAAGTCATGAAGGATGTCAAGCTTAAATTGCAGGACATTAAATTTCCTCCAGGCTACACTTGGGAAATTGGCGGCGAGATTTCAGGGCAAGATGACATTTTATCAGAAATAGGATGGTTATATGTTGTCGTCATACTATTAATCTTCATGCTGATCTTTTTGCAATTTTATTCTTTCTCGACTCCACTCATCATATTGACTACCGTGTATATGGCAGCAGCAGGCGGATTTCTTGGCTTGTTCATTCTAAATACGCCGGTTTCTTTTATGGGCGTGTTGGGCTTAATGACCTTGGCAGGTATTGTCGTACGTAACGGCATTGTGCTGATTGAGTTTATTGAGGATGCAAGACGTGAAGGGATCGAACTAAAGGAGGCCGTTGTTGCAGCGACCAAAGCGCGTTTCCGTCCCATATTGCTTACTTCACTGACAGCCATTGTCGGTCTGATTCCGATTGCGCTTATTGGAGAGCTTATGTTTAGACCGCTGGCGTATACCATTATATTTGGATTGATGTACTCAACCATTCTTACGATGTTTGTAGTACCCTCCCTGTATATGGTCATAGCCCGATGGAAATTAAAAAGACAGAGCAAAAAGTGGGAGTACAATGAAAAAAATAACGAGTGAGGATATTATTTATGCTGCCCTTTCCCTATTTTCGGAAAAGGGATACGATGGCACTTCGGTGGATGAGATTGCACGTAAAAGCGGGATGGTGAAGGCTTCCTTTTATAAATACTTTCAAAGTAAAGAAGAGTTGCTGCTGGGGACAATCGTCCTGATTGAAAAACTTTTTGATGCAGATATTAAGGAGCTTTATATGAAGCATCAGTTGCCTCCCCGTGAAAAGTTGAGACAACTGGCCTTGATTGCTCTGGGCCGGATTTATAAGAATAAAGTTCATTTGCTGGTATATTCCGTCCCTTTAATCGGTTCTAAGGAAGAAAAAATTGCGCAGGCCATGGATCGTCTTGAACACAATATATCTAACCTGATGGTCGATTTCTTAATTGATGCTTATGGACAATCTATACGTGACTATGCATACGATATCGTTTTTGTCGTGAGAAGCATGACTATCAATTCCTTCCGAATGAGCGATTCAGAACTGTCCTCGACGGAGCATCAAACACTGGCTGAATTTATCGTCAGCATTACAGATATGCTAGCACAAGGAATGCTGAGCCCTGATGTTCAACATCAAATCATGTGGGGCCGCGATTCCGGATTATATGAAGACTCTGATCAAATCTGGACCAAAGGAAGACAAATCGCCCATGTGCTTCAACATATGGACGCAGACTTGAAGCAAGTCGAATTAGATGAAGCCATCCAGAATGAACATATGCAAATATTAAGCAGGCTACAGGGTGAGCTGTCGGAACAAAACGTGGAAACAGCCCACGTTAAAGCCCTTCTCTTTTTTTTGGAACAGCTGCCTGCGTTACAGGAAGACTGTAAAAAGCTGAAAGCTATTTTAGAAATTTAAAGGGTTCCGTTCAGCTAAAGATAAAGAGGTCCACGATGGTCAGATACTACTGCCATGATGGACCTCTTTTTTCTTTTGCACATACCCTTCTACGCTCACCGCAATGGCGCATAGCCAAGCCGATCCAGCTCCTCCGCAATGACGCGATAGCCACGGCTGTTCGGGTGCACCCGATCCAGCGAGAGCAGTTCCCGTTCGTAGCCCTCAAACGCAGGGTAAATGTTCGCCACCCGGTAATTCGGACCGCCCAGCGTAGCGAGAAATGAGTTATATTGGCGCACATATATCCCCGCCTCCCTCACGCCCGGAAAAGGATTATACAGCCCTGCCATTCGAATGATAAATGGCTCACGCTGGCCGTATTTTATCTGATACAGGACATGTACGATTTGGCGTACATGTTCTTTCGTGCGGTTCAGTGCTTGTGGAATGGACGATGCAGACGAACCGGAGCCTCCGGCAAGGGCGCTGACGTATGGGCGCAGATCATTCCCGCCGATCGTCACCGTTATGAGTTCAGCCCGGCTCAACGCTGACCGAAAGAGCGGATTGTTGCGGACCAAAGACAGCAGTTCCTGCGATGTCAGTCCGTTGATTCCCAAATTCTCGTAACTGACTGGAGTACGAAGACGTTTTTCCGCCATCCGTCGATAGGTAGGCACAAATCCGCCAGTCAGCAGCGTCCCAGCACCTGTCGTTAATGAATCTCCTATAGCCGTGTAGTGGTAACCCATTGGAACCCACCTCCCCCGCTAATGCCTTTGCAACCAAAGGCACATCAACTTTTACATGAGAATGATGTCAATTCCAGACATAACATATCTTATGTAAAAAAAGAGACGCGGGACCCCGAGATTCGCTTATTCTTCGTCCATTTCATACACACAATGAAATTGCCCGCCTTTGGATAAGTCCTCCGATCCGTATACGGCAAAGCCTACGTTACGGAAGAAATCTGCTCCCTCTGCATCCGTGTCCACGGTGAGCCGTTTCGGATTACGTTCCTGAATGAGGGTAAGCAGCATACCTCTGGCATATCCTCTATGACGATTTTCGGGCAACACGGCCAGATGCCGGATTACGGTTGTTCCATCCTCCTGCTCCTCAAATCCGACAATACCTACAATAAGTCCTTCATCTTCCACACCGAACAGCTTCCAGTCATCCGAAGCTTGGTAAGTACGTAAAGCTGCCTCTCCGCGTTCAGGATGATCCAGCACGGCGTAGGTTAGCAGCTCCAGAACCTCCTCACGATCCGAATCTGCTTTTATATTTTTAAACATGGTTCATCGTCTCTCCTTATAACCTGAAATGGGGATTACACTCTAGTTCTCCAAAATAAGCAACGGCCAGTTATCCAGCCACTGCTTCTCAAATACACGCTGACGAAAAGCCGTCGTATGGCGGAACAATGGACTTTGGCGTACCCGCATATCCAGCAGATCCTTTAATCCATGCGGACAAACGACCTCCATTTGATCCTCGTCATTCAATCTAACCGCTACCGCTGTAGCCGTCTCCGGCCAGCGGCTCATCGCATCCTCTACCGAAGCATAAGGAGCTGCCCCGTTGCGAAAATGCATCCGCGCCTGATTTTTGACAGACCAGTTGCGTCCCGCCTGCTTGCGGTTCAAGGACAGTTCAAGGTGCTCGTCCCGTTCCTCCAGCGTATTTTTCGGGTCAAAATAAATAACATCTATATCATTCAAAGGCGTAGGAGTTGTATAACCATGCAGCTTGTCCCACACCCGATTACGTACATAACCTGCGGCAATACAGCCCTGCGGCAGCCTCAGCTCTCGCACATAGCGCAAGTCTTCAAGCACCTGTGGATCATTCATATATTGTATGATTCGTAGCACATCTTCTTCCGACTTCATCCAGCACTCAGCTCCCTTTTTTATGATGACAGTTGCTCTACGGACTCTCCTCCTTGAGCTGCGATCCGGGCTGTACGCTGCGCCAGACGGCGGCGTGCGACCAGCAGGAATGGAATGCCAATCACGACCGACAGTGCAACCGGAACAAAAACGACAAGCGGCGCTGTTTGACCATAGATGTCCAATAGCCAGCCGCCAAACAAAGGAGCAAACACGCTACCCAGATTATTAAAGCCAATCGTACCGAAATAGGTCCCTTTATATTGAGCATCTGCAATTTGATCAATTAATACATCCAGCATCGTGAACAGCAGTACTTCACCCACTGTAAACAGCACCATATCCAGTATGAACATCCAGCCCGAATTTAACATACCGCACAGTAACAGGCTGACTGCAATACATATATTTCCTGCAATCAAGGAATTTACCGGGGAAAAACGGCTTGCCAGCCGTACCAGCGGATATTGAAAAGCCAATACGCACACCGCGTTGACTGTAAGCATGTATGTAAACCACCGGGTCCCTTCCTCGAAGGATAAGGACAAGAATTGGGGCATCGTGGAATTGGAATGAGCATAACCCATGACGCAAAATATCGTCCCCAGCAAAATCGGCATAAACACCGGATCACGGCTGGCTGTGCGGAACGCCTCGCCCATCCGCAGTGGAGCCTCTCCCACCGTTGTCCCTGAATGCAGATCTGATGCATACCGAGTAAATTGGATCAACAGCAACACCCCGTACAACGCGTACACACCAGCCGCTACCATAAACGGTGTACCCGAGGATGCTGATCCTAACATCAAACCAAGCAACGGCCCTGCCACCACACCTACATTAATCGCCGCATATCTCATATTGTAGATGAGCAGTCTTTTCTCCTTGGGAGTTACATCTGATAACAGCGCCCGCGAGGTTGGCTCGAACAAGGATCTGCACAGTCCATTCAGAGCATTGATGACGAAAAAGGCCCAGGCCGCTTCAGCCAACGCAAAAGCCACGAATACAAGTGCCCAACTGGCGATGGACACCAGCATCACTTTACGTCGTCCGATCCGGTCGGAAATATATCCACCGTAAAAGCTGGCAAAAATGCCAACTAATGAACTGACCGATACGATCACCCCTGTATGAAAAGGGGATACCCCCAAGCGGGTAGTCAAATAAATGGACAAAAACGGGATACTCATGGATGTTGCCATCCTGCCAAATATAGTACCCGCAATAATCGTCCAGGCCAGTGGGTGAATCGAACGAAGTTGTTCTTTCATATCTGTTATCTATGTCTCCTTCTCCGCCCTGTCTCCAGAAAAAAACTTGCACACAACTTTTCCATCTGTGTGCAAGCTTAACAGGAAAATTCCAACGATTACTGACGAATATATCGTTCCAGTTCCCTACACGTTGCCTGATAAGCAGACTGAAGGGCAGCCAGCTTCTCTTGTGCAGCTTCAAGTCGCTTCTCCCGTGCGAGCTGCTCAATATCGGAAAATAACGTGGACAAACGCTCAATTCCCAGACTCACGCTACCTGATTTCAGCTCGTGAGCAACCTCCACTACTTTTGCTGATTCGTCCGCAGTAGCCAGTTCAATTAATGTGCTTATTTTAGCAGGTGTATCACTGGTGTACATCTCTACGAGTGAGGCCAGCAATCCCATACTGCCATTCTCGTCCAGCAGCATAATTTCATGAATAACTTCTTCATTAAGGATAGGCTCGGCAGCAGCCATGGGAAGCCATTGGATGAGCTTCTCAGACAGTCGTTCAATCATTACCGGCTTCGACAGATAGTCGTTCACCCCAACTTCCCGGCCCCTCGCTCTATCCTCCTCTGACACGTTCCCTGTCAAAGAAATGATTGGCACCGGAGGTAGCTTGCCCACCACTTCACGCTGGCGAATGGCCCTTGCCGCATCAATACCATTCATGATGGGCATATGATGATCCATCAAAATACAAGCATAAGTCCGTTGAGAGGCCGCTTTTACGGCAACCTCTCCATCCTCCGCGAAATCAATATGCTGGAATCCCAAGTGACGAAGCTGTAACTCGACCACCTGACGATTAACCCGATTATCCTCGGCTACCAGAATAGCGAGGGAATGACTATGCTCACGCAGCCACTCACCAAGCCCTGTCAGCTCGGCGGTTTTATGCTCCTTCACTTCGTCTGCCTGCCCTGTTCCCCTGACAAGAGGAATCTCAAACCAGAACGTAGAGCCTTGACCTTCCTCACTGATGACTCCAATCCGTCCCTTCATCAGTTCAACGAATGAACTGCAAATCCATAGTCCCAGTCCAGTCCCTCCATATTGTGAAGAGCTACCTTCCCCTGCCTGCACATAGGGTTGAAATAACTTGACCTGATCCTCCTGTGAAATCCCGATGCCTGAATCCTGCACCTCAAACCGAATACGCTGGGAATCTTCTGTTTCTTCTACCAGCTTCGTCCGAACAACTAGCAATCCATCGCTCGTAAATTTATTGGCATTGTTCAGCAGATTCAGCAAAATCTGCATGATCCGTGCCGAATCTCCCTCCAAATGGTCTGCTACACCGGAATCGGCCTCTATGCTTAGACGGTTTCCCTTCTGATAGATTTGCGGCTCCAACAACTGGGCAACGTGGTTCATAATCGCCTGGACCCTGACGCTCCCGATCTCCAGCTCCATTTGTCCCGCTTCCACCTTGGATATATCAAGGAGGTTATTAATCATATTTAGCAGCACAGATGCCGATTCGCGTATGACACTGATCGCCTGCCGTTGATCCGGGGAAAGCCTGGATGAACCCAGCATTTCGATCATCCCGAGTATCCCGTTCATCGGAGTCCTGAATTCATGACTGACCATTGCAAGAAAGGTGCTTTTCAAGTCATTCGCCCGTACCGCTTCTTCCTTTGTCCGCTTTAAATCTGCATTGCTTTTGGCAAGCTGACGCTGCAAATTGACAAGCTCATTATTCATCGCTGAAAATTCATTCAGCATCTTTTCTTCTTCAGCCTTGCTTTTCACAATCTCATCTGTTAATTGCTCGATCGTTTTCCGCAGGACAGCCATTTCTGCTGCCGGTTCCTTCATATAAAAGGCCCCCCTTTACCCAATGACTCCTGGTTACAAATATTTCAAACTGCCTCACACCCTGGACGACAGCAGGTGTTCTGCTACCTCCAGCGCTTCCTCTGCATCAGGTGCACAGCCGTCCGCCCCTATTTCCTGCCACAAGCGCGGATCAAGATTAAAGGGCAAACCGCCGACCATAATTCTCACATGACATGTAGCAGCATTTTGCCGAATGAAAGCAATCAGTTCCTTCACCAAATGGACATGGTAAGCCATGGTAGCTGAAATAGCCACCACATCAGCTGCTAACGGATTATCATTCGTAATAAAAGAGGCGTATTCCTCTTTCTTTCCAGTTTCCTGTATCCCCAAATCCAAATGCTGCAGCACCATCGTTTTATCCGGATGACGGAAATGCTCTACTAACGTCTCCTGAATCAATCTAAAATTGATCGTCAAATCTTCCTGTGTTATATCGAAGCCTTCAAACAGCTTTCTTAACCAAGAAACATACTGAGTAAATAGAATCGGACTGTTTACAATCACACTTTCTGCCAAATAATTCAAACTATATATTGAATCCTGCTTTGTTTTTACTTTACCGTTATCCCCAAAACGCTGCAAAAGATCCGGCTGTAATTCGTATTGCTTATTTGTGACTAGTTCCGCCAAATTTTCTGCTTGCAGCAGTAACGATTCACCTGCGGTATATTGCTGTATACTCATGTACAGCTCCTTCCCCGACAAGGCCGTATTTATATCCATAGACTGTAACTGGGGGAACATCCGAGCGTGACTATTTGTCAATTATACCTGATTTCCGCCTTTACATTAACCCCGCTGCCTAAAAATGCGTGTAAAAAAATAAAATACCGGAAAACCGGTATTTTATTTATAAGCCTATTTAACTCGGGTATTTGCAGCTTATTAGTCGTTACTTTTCTGTCCCTCAGCCGTTAGCCCCAACTTTTTTAGCAGATGAATGACCTGTTCTTTCTCTTCCACAGATAATCCGTCCACTGTCTCCATAATAACACGATGATGCTGCGGGAATATTTGCTCAAAGAAATGACGTCCCTCGTCAGTCAGTTCTGCATAAATCACACGTCGATCCTCTTGTGATGCACGCCGGGTGAGCAGCTTTTTTTTCTGAAGTTTATCTACGACGTACGTAATATTTCCACTGGAGATCAGCACCTTTTCACCAATTTTCTGCAAGGGCTGCGGTCCACGATAATATAACAGATCAAGTACACCAAATTCTGTTGTGTTCAATCCATGACTATGAATATCCCGATTTGTGCGGGATGTGACCGAATTATAGGCGCGAGCCAGCACAACAAACAAGTTAAGCGCCAAGTCCTGATCATCTGGTTTTACTGACATATTAACAGCCTCCGTTACTCATATCTTTATTCAAAGATATCTTAATTGCAAACTTTTGTCAAGTTCAACCTCTTTATCCCCCTGGTTATGAAGTTGTATTATGCGAAAACTACAGTCTATTATGTAAAAAAGCCCGTCTCCAATCGGCACAAGAAACGCCTTCGGGAGAGCAGGGCTTTCATTATTCAATCCCTAGCCTCTTTCGTAGTAGCTTGTAAACAACCCTGCCAAAAAGCACACCCAGTACATTCAGGATCACATCATCCACGTCCATCGTGCCTGCGCCGAGCAGCATTTGGGACACTTCAAGAATTACAAGCGCGACCGCCACGGTCAGCAACAAGCTGCCTAATCTGCGTAAGGCCACCCAAATGATAGACAGAAGGATGCCAAACGGGACGAAGACTCCGATGTTACCGAGCAAATTGACACCCCACACCCGAAAAGGAAGCGACTGTGCCGCCCTCACATATCGCCCGATCGTATCCAGCGGAACGATATTATATGAATATGGAGGACCCGGTCGTAATGTACGCCCAAAACCAAGAAACATCCAATATAATAACAGCCCCGTATATAAAATGAATACCACAAAGGCTACATTGCGAAGCAGACGTGCGTTAGGCATCACTTATTTCGAACGTCAATCTGTCCATTGGCCCGTGCGATAATAACCTGGTCTGCCATATTAATGAACAATCCGTTATCGACCACCCCCGGAATTTGGTTCAATCGGATTTCCAGCTCTTGCGGGTTTTCAATGGTTCCGTAACGACAGTCGGCAATATAATTGCCGTTATCCGTCTGGAAACGCTCCCCGTCCTTCATTCGCCACTCAGCCCGGCAGCCTGTCTGCTGTAATGCCTCCAACGTCCATTCACTGGCAAAGGGTACGACTTCGACTGGTAATGGAAATGCACCCAGCACCTTCACATCTTTGGACTCGTCCACAATAATGATTAACCGGTTGCTGTTACTTTCCACGATTTTCTCTCTCAGTAAAGCTCCACCTCCACCCTTCACCAGAACAAGCTGCTCATTCACCTCGTCCGCTCCGTCAATCGTTACGTCGAGTCGTCCAATCTGATCAAATGGAACGATGGGAATTCCCAGTTCTCTGGCCTGATCCTCCGAAGCTTGGGAAGTAGCTACAGCCTGTATATGTAAGCCTTGCGCCACACGCTCACCTATTTTTTGTATGGCCCAATAAGCTGTGGAGCCTGTGCCCAGTCCTACTTTCATGCCGTCCTGAATGGCTTCTACTGCTTTTTCAGCTGCTTTTTGCTTCAAATTCATTATCATCTCTCCCGCTATATAGGCTAGTATGGTTCATCATTCATTTTATATGAAAACGTTTTATAAAGACACTGTAAGCTTCTTACCGTAACAAAGACTATTTTCATCCTCTTTATATTCTCCAAATCGTTCAATAGGCTCATATCCCTGCTTCGTATAGAGAGCAATGGCTTCAGGTTGAGCAGCCCCTGTCTCCAGCTTGATTCTTATAGTGCCTCGTTTACGGGCCTCTTCTTCCAGAAAAGCTAACAGACTGACGGCAATGCCTTGCCTACGATAAGAAGAATCGACATAAAATCGCTTAAGCTCCATCTCTTCCGCATCTATAGGCCTAAGTCCGCCGCAAGCAACCGGTTTTGCATCCGAATACACAACAGCGAAAATCATTTCTTTAACTTTCGGATTGGAAAAATCAACCAAGTAAATTTCATCAGCAGGATACCTTTTCAGCAAATCCTCATCCAGCCTTTGAATCAAATCATGCAGATCTGCATGATCACTTTCAACCTTTACAATCGTAAGCTTGGACATTCTCTTCATCCCTCTTCCTATGTCGTGGCTATATTGACTCATTTTGCAAGGAACCCGCAAAAACCGCGGCATATCAAGCATCTGTAATGCGAAATATGAAAAATGTCCCAAATTGACAAGTGCATTTGACTCTATTATAAAGTATGATGGTTTCTATTGGATACCTACTTGAAGCCTGAATTGAATTTGAATTTCAAGTTGAAGTATAAAATGGAATATACTGAAACACACACAGGAATTACCCGGTAAAAATTAAATTTTTATTGGGCAAGGTATTCATTTCAAGAGCTTATCGTACGACATATATATAGGGATACATACTTATCTAAAAAGGACCAAAGACCTATTAACAAAATTTCAAGAGGTCTATTACCTTAATTAATATTGTTTGTAAGGGGGACTAAATTATCTCATTCGATAAGCGGTTCAACACCATATACAAAAATTACAACCAGGGAGTGGAGCATTTTGAAAAAGTGGAGTAGCTTATCTTTCTTCACCAAGAACTTATTATTATCCTTCTTCAACATCGTATTGATCGGGCTAGTCCTCATCGTGTCCAGCTATTTGATCCAACGTACGATTTTGATAGACCAGCTACATGGGCAAGTGGAAAAAATCACATTAAAATGGGCTGAGGGAATTAATGTAAATGAAGTATCCCAAGCTGTTCAGGAAAAAAGTTATGATGGTCCCGTTCAGGCAAAACTCCGCGCTTATCTGGATAACATCACAGCGACGAATCCGAATATCTCTCAAGCTTATATCTTCGGAACCGAGCTGGAAGACGGTGACAAAACATCTGTTGTAGCGATGCCTACCGCTCTGAGAGAAGCATTCGAAAAAGATAAACTGGGTGTCGGCGGTATGTATAAACAACCTTCTGTAGTTGTGGAAGGCGTAAGCCACATGCTGGATACCGGAAAACCGACGTTTACCAGCTTCTATGATGACAGCTTTGGTACGTGGACAACCTTGACGTACCCGCTTAAAGATTCAAGTGGCAAAATCTTTGCATATTTTGCTGTCGATGCTGATGCAGGCGCTGTACCTGCCGGGTTGACCAAGCTGCTGATCAGCGGCACTACAATTCTGGCTGCTTTCCTGCTCATCTGCTTGGCACTCCAATATTGGGTCGTGAAGCGTACGCTGTCCCCTATTAAACAACTGATGTACGGTATCAGTGAAGTAAGCCGTGGAAATCTGGACGTTCAGATTCAAGCAGGGCAAGACGATCTGGGCGTTGTGAATAGAAACTTCAACGATATGGTAAGCCATATTAACAGCATTATGACCAAAGTGAAGCTGACAACTGATGAAGTGAATGAATCGGCGAAGGAATTGCTCGCGATCTGCGAACAAAACGGAATCAATTCCAACATCATCAATCAGAACATCAATGAAATTACGAAAAACATCCGTTCACAGGAAAAAGCAACGGGCGATAGCGCACGTGCCATGGCTGAAATGGCCTCGGTTATCCAAAATATTGCCGCCAGTTCCACCACCGTTGCAGAGGAAGCCAATTCGGTAGAGAAGCGTTCTAACGAAGGCAACGAAATCATGGGCAAAGTTTCTTCACAAATGCATTTAATTACCAATACAGTTACGAATACATCCCGTATTATCAAGTTACTGAACGACCGTTCACAGGAAATTGGTAATATCATCGGTACGATTTCAGGCATTTCCAGCCAAACGAACCTGCTTGCCCTGAATGCTTCTATTGAAGCAGCGCGTGTCGGTGAGGAAGGCAAAGGCTTTGCCGTGGTTGCCAGCGAAGTACGCAAGCTGGCAGAACAAACAGCGGATGCAACGAAACAAATCACACCGCTGATTGAAGAGATTCAAAGTGAAATCGGTCAAGCTGTGAAGTCGATGGAACAAGGCAACGTTGAGGCACAGAGCGGAATTATTGTAGCCGGACAAGCTGGTGAGCTGTTCAATAGCATTCTTCAAGCAACCAAGACAGTGGCATGGCAAATTCAAGAGGTATCCAGCGCTACAGAGGAAATATCCGCCGGTACACAGGAAATGACGGCATCAGCGGAAGATCTTTCTTCCACTGTAAGCAAAACAGCCAGCAACAGTATCCACATTGTGCAGACGGTCGAGGAACAAAAAGCTTCTCTGGATTCCATCATTGAATCGTCCCATAAGCTGTCTTCCATGTCGGAAGAGCTTCAGGAGATTACTTCTTACTTCAAAATTGCAGACCCTAACCGCACCAAATCATAATTATCAATTATCTACTTTGAAACTTATTCAATAAGTAAGTCGTTCGGTAGTGCCTCCCTCCTATTCATGCATTTGACGGGATCGGAGGCATTTACTGACTTTAGCATCACGACATCATACGTTCAGGAGGTAAGCGTAATGGTTTTATTACTACAAAACAGTACACAAACAGCGCCATCCCCATTCCTGGTTCCTTTGGATTTTGCACGTCTGCAACGCAAACATACATACTCTACTTATCAGGTAGAGTTAGAACCAAGCATCTCGAAGCTGTTGCATCAGCAAACGTCAGCGGAAGAACAACATGCCATGCTTCTGTCAGTGTATGCAGCATGGCTGTATCGTCTGTCCGCAGAAGAAGATATCTCCTTCTCTACTTTCGTGCCTCAATCCGGTATACTCACAGCTTCGCTGACGATGGAAAATAATACTAATTTTCACGAGCTGGCAGGCTTGTTTCAGGAAATGCTCCATAAGCCCCAGGCTTATCTGGCAGACCCGCAAGCGGATACCTCGTTCTCGGTAAATCTGCTGGTCAATGAAGATACAGAGCCTCGTATCATGGACTGGGTAATCCGTGAGAACAACGGCACTTACCAAATACAGATTCGGTATGATGAATCACTTCTTCTGGAAACAACGGTTGTTCGGTATACAGAATATTTTGAATTTCTTCTGCGTGGCGCACTCACCAACAGTCATGCCCTTATCAATTCGGTTGACATCTTATCCGAAGCAGATCAGGCAGCTCACGAGGACTTAAATAATACAGTTGTGAAGTATCCTGAGCATCAGACCATTCATGGAATGTTCGAGGAGGCCGCTTCGCAGTATCCGGATCGTCCGGCCATCGCTTCCCACGCCGGAGAATATACGTACCGTGAGCTTAATGAACGCGCCAATCAAGTTGCACGCGTGCTATTGTCTAAAGGTCTGGCAAAAGGCGAATTCGTGACCATTTTCATGGAGCGAAGCCTGGAAACCGTCATTTCCCTGCTTGGTATTCTGAAAGCCGGGGGTGTATATGTGCCTGTCGATCCAGCCCATCCAGCCGACCGGAGCAGCTACATCGTAGAGGACACGCGCTCTCCTTTCGTCCTTACGACTTCTGCACTCGCCGGACAAGCGGCTGAACTATGCGGCTCCATTGAGACGGTCAAAGAAATTCTGGCCATTAACGGGCCTCTGGCAGGCTATGCCGCAAGCAATCCGAACGTTAACGTAGGTCCGGATGATCTCGCTTATGTCATCTATACGTCCGGCTCGACAGGCAAGCCGAAGGGTGCCCTGATTGCTCACCGGGGCGTCGTGAACCTGGGGGCTGTCGTACAGCGCGATTGCGATATTACACCTCAGGATGTATTGACTCAATTCGCCACCTATAGCTTTGATGCATCCGTTTGGGATACGATTGGAGCCTTGTTCTACGGAGCCAAGCTGTACCTGTTGTCCTCTGAAGAACGCGTGTCTGTTGAAGAATTCGCAGAAGCCATCGCACGCACAGGCACGACGATCATTACCATTTTGCCAACCGTGTTCTTTAATCAGCTATCTACGTATTTGTCAGACGAAGGCTACCGCAAATTAGCTAAGGTACGAATTGTCACCGTGGCAGGCGAAGCCCTGTACGGCTCACAAGTTCGGGCCTTCCAGAGTAAATTCGGTACAGATACAGACATCGTGAACGTGTATGGACCGACTGAATGCACCGTAGCAACGACGACCCACCGGGTGCGTGGTGCTGTGCCTGAGCACGTCGTGAACATCCCGATCGGCAAGCCGATTTATAACTACAAAGTCTATATCGTCAACGATGATAACAAGCTATGCCCGATTAACATTCCCGGTGAAGTATGCATTGCTACGCCGGCACTGGCTCATGGCTATCTCCATCAGCCGGAACGGACGGCACAATCGTTCGTGGACAACCCTTTTGTTCCGGGTGAAAAAATGTACCGCTCAGGCGATATCGCCAAGCTGCTGCCAGACGGTACGATTGAATACGTAAGCCGGAAGGATTCACAACTCAAAATCCGGGGCAACCGGATTGAAATTGGGGAGATTGAAGATCATTTTTCCAAGCATCCGGGCGTTCAGGACGTGTCTGTCGTAGCTGTCAAGGATCACACGGATCAAAATATGCTGGTTGGCTATTACACAACTACGGACGGACAGTCCATTCCGCAAGACGTAATACAGTCTTATATTGCGGGCAAGCTGCCTTCCTATTTTGTACCGAGCCATGTCGTTCATCTGGAAGCTATGCCGATTTCACCGACGGGCAAGATTGACCGCAAAAAGCTGGCCCTGCTGCCGCTTCCCGAGGCGTCCGACAGCTCCTACGGCGGGGAACCTCTCCGTGAAGGAACTGAAACGCTTATTGCCGAAGCCTGGACACAGGTACTTGGCAAAACCAACATCGGCGCAACAGATGACTTCTTCCTGATCGGCGGCGACTCCCTTCGTGTCATTCATGTGCTGGCTATTTTAAAGCCGAGTTATGGTGCGTTACGTATTGGAGACTTTTTCCGCTACAAAACCGTTCGTGAGCTTGCCGAATACGTGGAGCAACTGGGTACGGAACAAACACCGCAACGCAAAACAATAACAGTTACACAAGAAAAAACAGACCTGAATGAGCATCCTATCGAGCTGTCAGGCACTGCGGATGTAGCTGAATTGCGCGACATGAATGTTGTGTTATTGACCGGGGCTACAGGTTATCTCGGTTCTCATATTCTCTATGACCTGCTTCAACGGACGGGAGCCAAAGTGTATGCCATGGTACGCCCTTCTCAGGACGGTCCATCCGGCATCGAACGTATTCAGTCCGTATTGACAGGATATTTTGGACCAGACGTTTCCAGCCTGATCGAAGGACGGGTCAAAGCGGTGTACGGTGATCTGGAGCAGACAAACCTTGGCCTCTCTGACGTTGACCGCCATATGCTGGAGCATCAAATTGACGGTATTATTCACAGCGCCGCTGACGTTCGCCATTTTGGTGATTCGGCTGCCTTTGACCGTACGAATGTAACCGGAACGCTGGAGCTGCTGAAAATTGCTCAGGCCAAACCGGGAGTATCTTTTCATCATGTCTCAACCATGGGCATACCGGAGGATCTGGCGAATGAAGGACAATGGGAAGCCGTATTGGAGCTGTCCTCCTTCCCTGACGAGCTACAGGTGGACAACCTGTACACGAACAGTAAGCTCGCAGCGGAAAAGCTGATGTTCCAGGCGGCTCAGTCGGGTACACCTATTTCTATCTATCGTGCAGGCAATCTGACGGCCCATTCGGCTAACGGACGCTTCCAGCGCAATATTGATAGTAACGCCTACTACCGGATGATAAAGGCGATGCTGCTGCTGGGTAAAGCGCCACAGGCTGATTGGCATACGGACTTCACGCCAATTGACTATGCGAGCCGCGCTATTGTGGAGCTATCCGTGCATCAAAAAAGCGCGAACCGCATTTTCCATATTTGCAATCCGAACCCGCTGCCGTATGATGAGCTGATTGCTATGGTCAACCAGCTTGGATACGCAGTAGACACGATGCCTTTTGACGATTACAGCGCTTGGCTGCTGAACCCGTCTTCCGGCATTCAGGAGGATGCGTTGCACCTCGCTATGGGCCAACTGGAGGGAGACGGGGCCAAGGATTCGGCTTACCGATACGGCTGCCCTGTGACTGCCGCTCTACTGGATCAGGCTGGTGTGCAATGCCCGACAACCGATCTGGAGTTTATTCAAAATATGATCCAGCATGCGGTTGAGATCGGTTATTTCCCTGCCACATCGTCGTTATCGGCAAAAGCAATACAGAGGTAACAAAGTTGTGATATTTCCTCCGTGTGTATTAGGTATGATAGACTAGATTTTGCTAGTAGATATCTGGTTTACATATCTGCACTTTTAGAATTTTTGCATGCGGGGGATGTCATCACATGAAACACGTCATATTCAAAAGAACGATGCTGATTATGAGCATGGTAGCTATTTTAGGGATACTGGTGTACGAAGCACGCGCCATCTACCATCCACCCGTTGTTAAAGGGACTCACCGTACACGTACGGCTAATGCAGATCGGCTGGTACGACATTTATTCTCTCTGACGCCAACGCCGGATAAAGTATATTACCAAAACAAAGTCATTGTTCTGATGTACCATGAGGTAACCAAAACGCCACCCGATCCCGGCGCTCTCAAGCTCAGCAATTTGACAAAGCAACTGGATGAAATGAAAGCTAACGGCTTCCACTGGATCACGATGAAAGAGTATACGGACTTTATTCTGCATAAAGCCAAGGTGCCCGATAATGCTGTACTCATGACCTTCGACGACGGCTATGAATCTTTTTATACAGACACCTTTCCCGTGTTGAAAAAGTACCGTGTACCGGCAACCAATTTTCTCATCACATCCACGATCAGTAATCCCAAACACATCGGTATTCCGAAGCTGACCTGGGAACAAATCCAGCACATGCATTCTGAAGGTGTTGATTTTTACAATCATACCAATGACCAGCATGCGTATGGATACACAAATGTAGCACGCACCAAGGAAAAGCCGCTTCTCATGGGTCCGGTATATTCGAAAAAGCTGGGGCGTATGGAAACCGAGGACGAATTTAAACAGCGGGTTTACAATGATTTGGACACTGCCGACAAGAAGCTGTTCAAGCATCTTCATAATGATCGCAACGTCCTTGCCTTTCCGTATGGAGGATATACCAAGGAAACGCTGGAAATTTGCCGCGCCTTGGGTATTGACGTTACCTTCACGGTGAAGCGTGGCATTAACTCACCTGGACAAACGAATGGCTATCGTGTTAATGCAGGCGGAATACACAATATTCCGGAAGTATTGGTGCAGTACATGAAGGAAGGCGCTCCAGAGCGGCCATTGCCTTTTGCCCAAGGTCCTAACAAAGCGTCCTGAACTTTGGTATAACAAAGAACCTTTGAAACCATGTATTTCGTGGTTTCAAAGGTTCTTTTGCTAATTTTGAGGATGATTATGAGCTTATTTCAGGGCCAGAGGCGAACGACTGCAATAACAGCCAGATGCACCGGATAAAAGCTGCGCCACAACCAGCGCGGCACCCGTTTATAAAAGCCGCTCTCCCCGGATGCAAAGCATGCGATAAGAATGGTAGACAGCAGACTAAAATGCTGGAGATTCGCGTGATGCACCATGTCATATACGACGTTCAGCGCAAAATGCGCCGCAACCATCATATACGAACGGGTGTAGCGATAAATGAGGATAAGCAGCAACCCGTAGGCTCCGTAATCCATCAGGGTAAGCTCCATGACCAGTGCTGTCAGCACATACCAGCCTGCCACAGCCGCTCCATTTTTCAGACGGGACGCGGCGGTCAGTGCCAGCAGCGAGGTCAACAGTGTCCAGACCACGTTCGGCCTGTACACATCGAACGCCAGCATATAGGGCACCTGAGAAATCAGGGCGATACCGAGCAAGCGGAGCATATAGCTTCGCATATTCCGGGTGCGGGCATACCCCATATACAGCGCATACGCATAGATTGGAAAAGCAAGCCTGCCGGCAAATCTCCAGGCCGGATCAGTCGGGAAAAATACGAGTCCGATATGATCAATCAGCATGGTCAGCATGGCTAACCAGTACATATAAGGCCCCCTTTTTTCTTGTTCTACATCTTCTTTTACGTCTTCTCTTCCGTCAAGCTCAAAATAGCGTTCATAATGTCCGTTTTGGTAACCCGTCCCACCAATCCAATGGCTTGAATGGAGGAGGTCTCCATACACTGCTCGTCCATGACCGGAAGGCAATTGACCTGATGACGAACGAGCCTGGATATCGCCTCCAGCAGAGAATCACCCGGAGTAAGTGTCGTCATTTGTGCCCGTCGCGTCATCGCCATCGTTACCGGAACGGCGTGAAGATCGGTATGCCCCAGCGTCACCTTCAGCAGATCCTTGCGGGTAACAATTCCGATCAGCTCCTGATCCTCTCCCGTGACCATCAACGTACCCGTATTTTGCTGAAACAACATTAGTACCGCATCGTAAGCCGTAGCGTCACCGGAAATCAAAATCGGATCACTGAGCACATCAGCCACGGTCAGCTTTTTAAGCATGGTGCCGATATGACTTTCATATTTAGGATAACGCCCTGGCAAATATCCCACCTTGGGCTTGGCATCTACCAGACCGAGCATGACGAGCAAAGCAAGATCGGAACGGAGGGTCGGTCTCGTCAGCCCCAACTCCTCAGCGATTTTATCCCCTGTAACAGGCGCCTGGCGCTGGACAATATCAACAATTTCCCGCTGTCTTTCAGACAGTTGAATAATGATTACCTCCTTATAGAATGGGGTAGTATACATTATAGATGAGCCTAGATCGGTAAATTTCCGCATTTTCCGACAATTCATCAAATTTTAATCAAAGACCGCTTGTTTTCAATTTTAAAATGTGTCACAATTAAGTATGTAATACATACTAATTATAAGTTTAACGTGTGCAATATGCTACCTTTTATTAGCTGATGTGCATGGTGTGTGATATGTATTATGAATTATAAAACCCTGAGGAGGAAATCAAATGAAATTTTTCTTGGATACTGGTAACATTGAAGAAATCAAACGTATTGAACGTTTGGGTCTGGTTGATGGTGTAACAACGAACCCTTCGCTGATCGCTAAGGAAGGTCGGGTGTTCAAGGAAGTCATTCAGGAGATTTGCGGTATCGTTGAAGGCCCCGTAAGTGCTGAGGTCATTGGCTTGAAAGCCGAGGATATGCTCAAGGAAGCTTATGAGATTGCCAAATGGGCTCCAAACGTTGTTATTAAGCTGCCTATGACTGAAGACGGATTGTATGCTTGTAACGAGCTGACCAAGAACGGGATTAAAACGAACGTAACGCTGATTTTCTCCGCGGCTCAAGGTTTGATGGCTGCCAAAGCTGGCGCTACTTTTATCAGCCCGTTCGTAGGACGTCTGGATGATATCGCCGTTGATGGCATGAAGCTGATTCGTGACCTGAGACAGATTTTGGACATTTATGATCTGAAAGCCGAAATCATTGCAGCCTCCATCCGTAACATCAAGCATGTGGAAGATGCTGCTCTGTCTGGTGCGCATATTGCCACCATTCCTGGCTCCCTGCTCCCTTCCCTGTGGAAACACCCGTTGACTGACAGCGGTATTGAACGCTTCCTGAAGGATTGGGAAACTGTACCTAAAGCCTAATTCGCCCGAAACGGCAAAACTATATTGCTTTAAACCCGAACAGCCCGTATATTGCGGGCTGTTTTTTGCCTCCGCATCATCTTCTCTCCATATCTCGCAAGTCTGCCAAAGGGCGTGTCAAGTTTCTCCAGCGTTCAGGCAAATCCTCACCATGATCCACGTAAACCGATTTCAGATAGCTAGACATATGGTTAGCCCGATCCTCTACCAGTACCTCTCGTATGTCGGATGGCTTGACAGCGCCTCCCTAAATTGCTCCTGCGTAATTGCGGCTGCTATCTTGGTTCAGGAATCGGCAGATGAGCATTTATAGACAACTTTTTTTGACAAAAAAACTTGTTTTACATATAATTGTTTTAACAATTAATTTATTTTTGAATTAATTTATGTACGAAAAACAGAAAGGAAGCTACTCATGAATAACTTGCCCCCGGATTGTTCCATCGGCATGCTGCTCGGCATTACCCACCGTAAGATGAGCCAGCAGCTTATGCAGCGCCTTAAACCTTATGATATTTCCCCTGAGCAATGGTCGGTTCTGTATCAAATCTACCAGGCAGAAGGTCTCAATCAGAAGGAAATTGCAGCTAAGGCGGTCAAGGACCAGCCGACTACGACCCGAATTATTGATTTGTTGGACAAGAAGGGTTGGGTTCGCCGTGTGAATAGTCCACAGGATCGTCGGGCTTATTTGCTTCATTTGACCGAAGCAGGTCGACAACTCGTAGAGAAAACTCTTCCTATCGAACGTGACGCCAACCATGATTTTGTAAAAGGAATTACCTTTGCTGATATAGAGCAATTCCGCCAGACGCTTTTACACATTCACGCTAACATGACCGAATCAGAGAAACAAGGAGAGACCGACTAACATGCAACAAGGCAAGCAACCTCTTTGGACCAAGGAATTTATCGTTTTAACGGTATCCAATCTATTTTTATTTCTCGAATTACAGATGATCCTGTCTTCCATTCCTTCGTATGTGAAAAATACATTCCACGCCAGCTCCGTCCAGATCAGCCTCGTTACGACGCTGTTCGCATTAAGCGCGATTGCGGCCCGGCTTTTTTCAGCCCGTATGCTGGAAAAAGGACATCGCAGCACCCTGATTTTCATCGGTCTGCTGTTCGCGTTGGCGGGCACGCTTGGATATAGCGTTTCACCGACAATTACGGTACTGCTTCTCATGCGCATGCTGTTCGGGATTGGCTTCGGTATGAGCAGTACCGCATTTCCGACAATGGCCTCAGATGTCATTCCCGCCAAGCGCCTCGGTGAAGGAATGGGGTATTTCAGCCTGTCCACCAGCCTGGCGATGTCTATTGGCCCAACTATCGGTATTTCAATGCTGCAATACGGCAGCTTTAATCTGCTGGTATATACGACATCAGTTGTCATTGTCGTTATTTTCCCGCTGGCCTACTGGCTGATTCGTACCCTGCCGAAAGGACATGTTGAGCCGCCCATGGTTCCTTTGGAAGAAGGACGAAAACCGGCATTTAACCGCAAGCTCTGGATTCCAGCCTTGCTGAACATGCTTATGTCCATTACGTACGGCGGATTGCTCGGCTTTATGGCGCTTTACGGGGATGAAGCGAATCTGTCGCACCCGGCTTATTTTTTCCTGTTTAATGCGCTGTCCGTCCTGATCGTACGTCCCTTCTCGGGTCGTATCTATGACAAAAAAGGAGCAAAAGCGTTGCTCATCCCCGGTGCCCTGTTCCTGATTGGCGGTCTTATCCTGCTTTCCTACGCACATAGTGACGCCTTCATGTATCTGTCCGCTCTTTGCTATGGTATCGGTTTTGGTGTCATGCAGCCGACCTTGCAAACGTGGATGATTCAGGTTGTGTCGCCCAAGCAGCGGGGCATGGCAAACGGTATGTTTCTGAATTCCCTCGATTTCGGAGTAGCTGCCGGTGCCCTTATTCTCGGTATTATCGCCAAAGCCAGCGATTATGCGTGGATGTATCGCCTTTCCTCGCTGTTTATTGTATTGTTCCTGCTCATCTATATTATTCAGATCGCTGTAGGTCGCAAGCCCAAGACACGTGTCCCTGTCGAGGGGTAAACATATTTCAAAAAGAGCACCCAACACCATGGCTTCATGGAAACGGGTGCTCTTTGGTTTTAGATCGCTCTTACTTTGCCGGGGCTTTGCGTCTCAATTTGGAAGAAAGCGGCTTTTTTCGTGATATATCTGACTGCCCCCCGGACACATTCATATGTTCACCGGATTTTTCGTCTGAGGGTTCATCTTGCTTCGGTTTAACCGCAAACAGCATGAGCAGAGCCGCAATTCCGCCCACTCCGGCCATCACGCCAAAGAGCAGACCATGCCCATTGCTTCCGATCAGCAAGGATACAACCGGAGGACCTAGCGATACCCCGACAAAGCGCATACTGCTGTACAGGCTGGTAATCGTTCCGCGCTCCTCTTTTTCAATCCCTTTCGTAATCAGGGCATCCAAACAAGGAAGTGCCAGTCCAATTCCGGCTCCCCCCAATGTAAACAGTCCGATCACCGCATAAATATGTTGAAAAAATCCGAGAATGCCAAAGCTGATCGTCAACACGGCCAACCCGCCAAAACCGATCCATTTCATCCGTTTTTTGTGCTTACCGATGATCTTTCCTCCAATATAAGAACACAGACAGAGAGAAACCAGCGGAATCGCCAGCACGAAACCCTTCCAGACTCCACGAAGGTTGTAACGACTTTCCAGTATGTCAGATAAGTAGAACAGGACGCCAAAAATGACAAACATACAAATGCCACCCACGACGAAAATAGCATATAGCCAGCGTCCTTTTTCGCTAAGCACCTGCTTCACATTTCCCACAAACTCCCGAACTGTAACTGGTTGGTTCTTACGTTTGGGCGCATGAATCAGCCAAAGCACCAAAATGAGTGAAATCAGACAGAGGCCCGGAATCACCGCCAATGGCAAAAACCAAAGAACTGCTCCCAATGCCGCACCAAGTATCGGACTTAGCACTTTGCCGAATGTATTGTACGTCTCAACTACACCCAGATTTTTGCTGGCTTCTTCCTCGTTCTCATACAAATCCCCCACGAGCGGAATGACAATGGGAAAAGCTCCCGCTGCTCCGACCCCCTGAAGCAACCGTCCCCCAATAATGGTCCAGTACGCTGCCTGATCATGAAGCAGCCATGCCCCCACCGCAGAAATTCCCCCGCCAATCACCGTGAGGATCAAGCAGGGTACAATCACGGCCTTGCGACCAAATCGGTCGGAGAGATATCCCGCGATTGGAATCAGCAAAATGGCAACTACCGCATATACCGTAATCAACATGCTAATGCGAAAGGAACTGACATGTAGCTTACGTCCGATTTCCGGCAAAACAGGGATCAGCATGGAATTGCCTAGCGTCATCATCAGCGGGATGGAACCTAATGCAAGCAGATTCCCTTTATTTTGTTGCATCCCGTTACCACCTTTGCAAAAGTAATAACACAACTGTCCAAAATGATTCAACAGGTGTTATTGTGTTTACATTGGTGCGGATTTATACAGCTATACCTTAAATCCTCCAACCCTTGCATTCAGCAATTTCGACATTTCTGCCAGCGTATGAATGGATGAAGCGATATTCTCCATGGAAGCCAACTGCTCCTCAGTGGCTGCACTGACGCTCTGGGTTCCGCCTGCCGACTGTTCGGCTACTTCACGGATACGCTCTACGGCCTCCACCATTTGCCCCGATCCGGTAGACATCTGTCCCACAGAGCGATGTACACTGTGTATCTGTTCGCTAACCTGCTGAATGGAGCCGCCAATCTGACGAAATGCCGTTTCAGCCGATTCCATAATCTTCACGCCCGATTGAACTTCAATCGTTCCGGCTTGCATCGTTGATGCTACATGACCAACATGGTCCTGAATATGCTGCACAAATTGTGTAATTTCCGCTGCTGAAACGGATACCTGATCAGACAGCCTTCTTACCTCAGATGCTACGACAGCAAATCCCCTGCCCTGTTCTCCTGCTCTGGCGGCTTCAATCGACGCATTAAGCGCCAGCATTCCTGTTTGCTTGGCAATACCAGTAATGACGGAACCGATCATTCCAATCTGTTCAGCCTGTTCACTGAGCAGACGTACAGCACGAGCAGAGCTATCTACACTTTCGCTGACCTTTTCCATCTGCCGCATCGCTTGACCGATGGATTGCTCCCCTGCTTGCGCATCTCTGGCAGCCGTATCAGACAGCTCATATACCTGCTGGCTCGTCACCGCAATATGGTTGAGTCCGTCAGCAAGCTCCTTCACTGTATCGGTGGTGCTTGTAATATCATCGACCTGATGCTCCATACCAGTTGCAAGCTCCTCCATCACACCGGAAGTATGACGATTGGCCTGGTTCATCTCTTCAGTGCTCAGGCTTACCCGCTCGGCGGTCACAGATAACGTACGGGCTGTATCCTGAGCATCCACAATAATATTGCGAAAGCCCGCGATCAGCTTGTTGTACGAGCTGGCAATCATGCCAATTTCGTCTTTGGATGTAATATCGAGGCGGCTACGCAAATCTCCCCCGCCCTCCGACATCTCCAGCAATTGTTCATTCATGTGATGCAGCGGCCGGATCGAACGAATCAAAATAACCGATTGTGCAATACTGTAAATGATGATCAGACAGCCCACAATACTCGTTATCCAGGTTGTGTTCGTCATGGTTTGGTGCGCGTGCTGTATTTTCGCCTGTACCATGTCCTCCTGAGCTTTGACGAACGCCATCATCTTCACATCAAGCTGCTTTCGTTGAACCCGTTCATTTTCAAACACATCGAGTAAATCCGAAAATGGCGGAAACATGTCCTTAGTACTCCGGTAACCCGCTGTATTCAATAAGCCATGGACATGGTTAAAATAGGCATTGATTCCCGTTTTCAGGTCATCCATCTTTTTGTTTATATCCCCATTACTCGTATCGACCAAAGCTTCCGTTTCCCGTAGCAGCTTTTCGATTTCGCTCTGCTTGTTTTCGATCTCTTTACCATACTGTTCGTCCCGGGTTAGCAAATATCCACGCTCGTCATTAGATATTCCGTTCAATAAAAATTGAAGAGATTTTGAATTATATACAATGGTCTCCTCACGATTCACAATATCCCTATACTCGTTCTCATTGTGCACACTCAGAATGTAGTTTGTCAGCAGCATGGCTGCAATGACACCCGGAATAAGCAGTGCACTAAGAATCATTTTGGCCTTGATTGTTAAATTCATGAATCGATCCCCCAGTTATGTCTGAATAAAATGTCCAACTTACTATATATCGTTTAATTTAGAGAAGTTTTTGAACGAAACGAGAATAGTGTATAGATTTCTCAATGTATTTGTGACAATATTGTGAACCAAAAAAACCACCTTCATTGTCTTAAGAAGCGGTTTAAAAATGATATACTTATTTTTTTATGTAGTATAAATGTCAAGGAGGGACTTACTTGAGTAGTTTGGAACTTACACCGCTTGTCCGTGGGCTGAAGGAGCTGGAAATTCGTAGCTGCCTGATCGTTCAGCAAGGGAACATAATGCTGGAATACTACCGTGAACCTCAATTCGCGAATGAACTCTATAAAATAAACTCCTGCACCAAAAGCGTGATTGCCGCACTAGTCAGCATCGCAATGGATCAGCAAATCGTACCACAGCCGGACACGCCTATCCTTAATTTTTTTCCCCAGATTGCCGAGGACAGCGATACGCGAAAGCGTGATATTACGATTGAACATCTGTTAACGATGTCCGCGGGCTTTAACTGGACTGAATTTGGCGGGCAAAATTCATTTCCGACGATGAGCCGAACATCAGACTGGGTACAATTTGTGCTGTCACAGCCGCTGGCTGATATACCAGGTACACGAATGGAGTACAACTCCGGCTGCTCCCAGCTTTTGGCTACCATTTTGCGTTATGCTTCTGGACAAGCGGTAGCTGAATTTGCCGAGCAACAGTTATTCCAACCGCTGGGTATCGAAAACTACCATTGGGAAACCGATCCGCAAGGCACTCATACAGGAGGCTTTGGACTGCATCTCAAACCCATGGATATGCTTCAATTTGGACTGCTCTACCTGAACGAAGGAAGCCGTGAAGGCCATCAGCTCATACAAGCTGAGACCGTCCGGCACTCCACCCGTGCGCTCCTTCCCGCGGCCAAGCCACAAAAAGCCTTTTACGGCTGGCACTGGTGGGCTTCTTCCTTTTCAGACGCAAAGGAGAAAGGCATTGAAACGGACTATTATTACGCGCTCGGCTTTGGCGGTCAATATATTGTTGTCGTCCCGTCTTATGACATGGTGGTGGTCGTTACTGCTGACAAGTTCAAAAAGAAACGGACTCCTGTGGATATATTCAGACAGTACGTTGTTCCGATGCTTCTCCAGCAAGGATAACCAGCAATTCCAAAGCAAAAAAAAGGGCCTGCCCGTTGAATCAGGCAAGCCTCTTTTTGCAATACAATCGTTATACAACAAAATAGCGAATTTTATTTGTGAGCGAGAGTGTACATGACCTATCCCAAGTGAATGGTAAGCTCCTGTTGTCCGCTTGAGGCTGGTGTAATGGTCACACCCTGCTCTCCCGCTTGACTACTGCCATCCTCGACTTTAGCCTCGTGAATCCCTCGCAGTACCAGTGACCATGGTTTAACCGCACCCTCAGCCTTCACCGTAATCACAGAATCCTTGCGACTGGCTGTAAAGGTCAGCTCTTTTTCACCTGATGTGTTCACAATAACCGTCCGAGCCTGTTGGCCTTCGCCCAGCTCAAACAGGTGGAAAGCCACTTGATCTGCATAATCGTAATCCGGACGGCTGTCCTCATGACCGATCGCCAGCAGCGTGTTCGGCTTCACCAGCACGGGCAAGGTTGTAAAATCGTGATGCTCGTTAACCCAGCGCCCCCCTGTTACCGTGTCATTCGTCAACAAATTCGTCCATTGGCCCTCCGGTACATAATACTGCACATTGCCTTCTTTATTCAAGATCGGGGCTACCAAAATAGAATCGCCCAGCATGTATTGCAGATCCAGCGTTGCACAAGTCGGGTCCTGCGGGAATTCCAATACCATAGCCCGCATCATTGGCAGACCCTTTACCGAGGACTCCACAGCGGACGGGTACAGATACGGCATCAGCGAGCATTTGAGCTTTGTAAAGCTGCGTACCACATCCACCGACTCTTCATCGAACAGCCAAGGTACGCGGTACGATTCATTTCCGTGCAGACGGCTGTGGGAGGACAGAAGTCCAAATTGTACCCACCGTTTGTACACGTCCGGCGCTGCTGTTAATTCGAAGCCGCTAATGTCATGACTCCAGAAGCCAAAGCCGCTCAAACCGAGCGATAAGCCGCCCCGCAGCGATTCCGCCATCGACTCATATGTCGACGAGCAGTCGCCGCCCCAGTGAACCGGGAACTGCTGTCCCCCGGCTGTGGCGGAACGTGCGAACAAGGCCGCTTCATTTTTACCCAGCTTTTCCTCCAGCACGTCAAATACAGCTTTGTTGTACAGATGCGTGTAATAATTGTGCATTTTCACCGGATCAGAGCCGTCATAATACACCACATTCGTAGGAATCCGCTCGCCGAAATCCGTTTTAAAGCAATCCACGCCCTGATCCACCAGTACCTTCAACTTTTCCTGATACCAGGTCACCGCAGCCGGATTCGTAAAATCAACCAGCCCCATACCTGCCTGCCACATGTCCCATTGCCACACGCCGCCATCTACGGTTTTGACCAGATACCCGTTCTCCATGCCTTCATCGAATAAAATGGATTTTTCCGCAATATACGGGTTAATCCATGCACAAATTTTGAGTCCCTTCGCTTTCAAACGTTGTAGCATGCCTTCCGGGTCCGGGAACATATCTTGATCCCATTGGAAATCGCACCATTGGTATTCCTTCATCCAGAAGCAGTCAAAATGGAATACCGAGAGCGGCAAATCACGCTCAGCCATCCCGTCTACAAAATGATTCACCGTCGCTTCATCATAGTCGGTCGTAAACGAGGTGGTCAGCCACAAACCAAAGGTCCAGGCTGGTGGCAACGCCGGCTTGCCCGTCAGCTTGGTGTAATTGTCCAGCACCTCTTTAGGATTGGCTCCGCCAATAATAAAATACTCTAACGATTCGCCGGAGACGCTAAACTGCACCTTCGAGACATTTTCCGATGCAATTTCATACGATACCTTTTCCGGATGATTGACGAACACACCATAGCCTTTATTAGACAGGTAAAAGGGAATGTTTTTGTACGCCTGCTCACTGCTGGTGCCGCCGTCCTCATTCCAGATATCGACCACCTGCCCATTTTTCACAAACGGAGTGAAGCGTTCCCCGAGGCCGTATATGTACTCCCCGATTCCCAGCTCCAGTTGCTCCCGGAAAAAAGGCTGATCCTGCGGGTCTGTAATGTATCCAGGCCCACGATGCCCGCTACCCGTGATTTTACGCTCCTCCACATAAAAGCCTACGTCCCAGCTCTTTCCACGGCCGACCCGCACACTCAGATCGCCGCTTTGAAGCACCGCTGCGTCCTCACCTACTGTAATGTTCACCTCGGTCGGCAAGGTATGAATTTCAAAATCCGGTCCATGATGCACCCGTCCCTTGTGGTGGTTGAAGCGTACCCGAATGACATTCGGCATCGGCGAGCTATAGGTCGCTTTCAGTAACGCCCCGTTCAGGGTGTCTCCTTTATGCTCGATCCGGTGAGTTGCTGCATATACCGTCATGGAAGCATCGTCCGTCACAATATCACGGATTTCCGCAGGGTTTTGTATTTCATAGCCCTTGCGGACCATCCAATAGCCATTTGTAAATTTCATCTGTTTATTTCCTCCGTTTCGATCTATATATTGGTGAACCCAAATCGCTTGTTGGATTTTTTCGAAATCCTTACTATAATAATATTGATTTATGTAAGGGTTTACTTCTTTTATTTTGACGTATTGTATCAATATTTTGATATTTTCTATACTAAACAGGCATCTGGAAGGGAGTGCAGGAAATGAATCGGGAAATGCTGCGGGAAAACCGTATTCATGGCAATCCCATGTATCCGGTCAGCGTGTATCCGGGCGTGGAACAGTTGAATGGAAATTGTGTACTGGAGTGTCATTGGCATGAGGAAATGGAGTTTATTGTTGTGGAGCGGGGCAGCGCGGTATTTCAGACGGATATGGCCTACACTGAGGTCAGCGAAGGTGAAGCCCTTTTTGTAAATAGCGGGGAACTTCACGCCGGGTATTTGAAACGAGACCCTGACTGCGTATTCTCTGCCGTGGTGTTTCATCCAGATCTGCTGCTCAGCCGGACACAGGATGCGGTGCAGGAGCAGTTCATCGACCCTTTTATCAGCAAAAAGCTGGTCGCTCCCCCTCACATTCGCGGAGTCCTGCCCTGGGAACAGGAGGTGCTGACCGCGCTGCATCGCATCATCACCAGTCATGAACAGAATGCACCTGCCCGTGAACTGGCGACCAAGGCACAGCTCTATAGCATCATCGCCAGCATGTATCCACATATGACCCCGGCTAATGGAGAGGACGTGATTATGGCAGGTCAACGCAGCAAGGTTGAACGGATCAAACAAGCGTTGGCGTACATCAACAATCATGCTCATGAGCCTATTCGTTTGCGGGATATCGCCGATGAGATCCGTATGAGCGAGGGCCATTTTTGCCGTTTCTTCAAGCAGATGGTACAAAAAAGCCCGGTCGAATACATCAATTACCACCGGGTTCAGAAGGCTTGCCGACTGCTGGAGCAAAGTGACCGCAAGGTGGTCGATATTGCGCTGGAGGTTGGCTTTGATAATCTGAGCTATTTTATCGCAACTTTTAAAAAATGGAACGGCATGACCCCTTCGCAATTCCGTAAGCAGCACGAAGCCGAACAGATGCTTGCAGCAGCCCCTTTTGTCACAGATATGAGCTGAATGATGGCAAAAAGTAAAAGGCGAATCCTATATGCAACAGCCCAGGAATTCGCCTTTAATTAATCGTATATAAGCTGAACCAAAAATTACATGTTGCGCCACTGCGCAGACGGATGGTGCTTCCCACTGCTTGTACAGCATCATTCCGTCTGCTCCGTTTTCCGAGTTAATTTATCGGGTTCAGCTTATATTTCACTTTTTCATCTGTAGTATTTCTGACTCGTATGACTGAAAGGCATTTTCCATCCCCATGACCACATTTTTAATCTTCATATATCCCTTGGTGTACGGCTCCGAGTCGCGAATTTCTTCCCACATATAGTGATACTGTTTCATATCCTCCGTTTCGCATACGACGAAATCGGTGTAATCCTTGCCGGGAAGCGCCTCTGCATCAAAAAAACGAACTTGAACATGCTCGCTATATTTTTGAATGCTCTCCTGCAAGGATGCCGCATATTTTCGACGCTCTTCCCGAGGCAAAGCCAGCCAGGAAGGATAAAATTCCAACAAAACAATCATCATATATCGCATATGCCTATCTCCTTTTTTATGAAGCTTGAATGGACTAACATGATTGTACTCTGCTTGTCCCCCAAGCTGCATTAACCTATGTTAATGCGGATCGCTGCGGAGCAATCGGCTAAGCGAAACGGGGGATACACCGATGTACGAAGCGATATGATATTGGGCAATTCGTTTGTCCAATCCGGGATATTTGAGAAGAAAGGCTTGGTAACGTTCCTTGGCGGAAAGATACAAGAGTTCGCGTTCCCGTTCCTCTTTTCGAATATATAGTCTCTCTACACTCTTGCGCACGAATCTTTCCCACATATGGCTTGTATCCATAAGCTCCTTCAGTACGTCATAGGGGATTTCAACGACTACCGAATCCTCCATAGCCTCAATGGTAAAGGTCGACGGTTGCCCTTGGACCATAGCCCCGTAAGAGGTTACATAATCATCTTCTGGCGAAAAGCCAACATTATACTCCCTGCCATCTGCCAAAGTGTAAAATAAACGGAATAATCCCTCTGAGCAAAAATAGGCATGATTTACGGGTACACCCGTTTCAATTAGATACGTTCCCTGCTGCACATGCTTCACACGGGTTCGTTCTACAAATCTCTTCCAATCCTGCTCTACAATCGAAGCTTGATAAGCCATCTTCTCTAATGAACGATAATACTGATGCATATGCTCATTGCTCCCCGAATCCATGTATAGAAGGAAACCTTTTTGATATTTAATGCAGAAAACAGGGGCTATCCCTCCAGTCTTTACAGACCTTATGGGACACCCCCTTTCAAAAACACATATCGTAGCTACGCCCATATGGGCTAAGGATTCTGTCAGGCTTCCGATGTATCCTCTTCCACGAACAGCGATACCTTGCGGATACCGTCCGCTCCGATCACGACAAGTCCCTGGTCCGACAGGCGGATTTCGGGGATGACCACCAACGCCAGCAGCGACAGTGTCATCAGCGCGTTGTTCAGCACACAGCCGGATTGCTGAAGTGCCCGGCTGATGCTCTCGGACTGCGCTGCCACCTCTGCAAACGGCGCAGGAGACATCAGCCCGGCGATAGGCAGCGGGAAGCGTGTTTCGCCCGAGGCGGACACGACCACCACGCCGCCGCGCATAGCCACGGCCTGCTTCGCCGCCTGGGTCATTAACTCGTCATCGTTGCCAATGACGAGCAGATTGTGGCTGTCATGCGCCACAGTCATGGCAATGGCGGCAGGCTCAGTGAAACCGACGCCCGTCACGAGTGCCACGGCATGGCTGCCACTGCCATGATGCCGCTCGAAGACGGCTATTTTGCAAAGATCCTGCGCGGGATCTGCCGTGACCTCACCATTGCGGATCTGAACATTCATCCGCACTTCCTTCGTGTCCACGTGATTTTCCGTGACACGAATTACCCGTACAGGTACGTTCCCCTCTTGTACTGGAGCCGCAATGCGGAAATCAGCAGGACTCAGGTCACGTCCCAGACGAACCGTGTCCATCACTTCCGCAGGATAAACAAAGCCATCCCAATCGGCGACCATTTGGCCATGCTCGGCCACCAACTGCCCCGCTGCAATCGTAGCGGTCACATTCACTTCGGCCAGTCGGCCATCGAGTAAAATAATATCGGCAATCGCTCCCGGAATAATCGAGCCGATATCCCGCGCTACTCCGAAGCGCTCTGCCGTATTCAGCGTAGCCATCTGAAATGCGGTCACGGGCTTGACGCCCTGCGCAATGGCATGACGCACGACGAAATCCATTTGTCCCTCATGGAGCAAGGATTCCGCGCTGCGGTCATCCGTCACCAACATCATGCGCCGGGTATCGAGACCCATTTCCGTGCTGGCGCGGATGGTCTCCGCCACATCATGCCATGCGGAGCCTTGCCGCATTTTGGCATACATGCCGAGCCGGATACGCTCGGCTACATCCTCGGGCGTGACACATTCGTGGTCGCCCGTAATCCCTGCGGCTGCATATACCGGTAGCCGCCAGTCGTCGGAGGCCCATGTAAAATGGCCGTCCGCCACCTTGCCCGCGCGCAGCGTGGCCTGAATTTCCCCGATCATCACATCGTCTCCATAGACGACGCCCGGGAAATTCATGACTTCGCCCAGCCCGATCATATCCGGGCCCCAGCGTAAGGCTTCCGCGACTTCCGCCGGGCCGAAGGAAGCCCCTGTCGTTTCCAGTTCCGGTCCTGTGGACGGAACACAAGAAGCCACCTGCATGTAGGCAGCCAGCGGTGTCGTGCGTGCTTCATCGAGCATCAGGCGAAGCCCTTTCAGACCAAGCACATTTGAAATCTCATGCGGGTCAAAAAATCCGCCCGTCACGCCTAGCGGCAGCACAGCTTTTGCAAACTCCGTTACGGTAAGCTGCGTACTTTCGATGTGACAATGTCCGTCCAGTAATCCCGGTGCCATATAGCGGCCTTCCGCTTCAATGATCAAGGTGTCTTCTCCGATGGTATGGCTAACGTCCCGACCGACGTATGCGATACGGGAGCCCTGCACAGCAATAGACATTCCCGGTAATAATTCGCCCGATACCACATTGACCAGCGTTCCTCCGCGGATAACCAGCGATGCCTTGCGCTCCCCTCTGGCTGTAGCTACCAGCTCGGGTACACAGTCCGCCAGCGGCGGGCGTTGAAATACACTCTTCATGTCCATTACGTTTTGTTACCTCCGTTTATGCTTCTTACCTGTTTTTCTTATTTGATTATGTTACTGGAATACGCACAATTATGCCAGTCTTACAGAACAGGATCACTTTCTTCCACTTTACGGGTATACGAATCCGATTCCTGCGAACTCACGAATGGTGTAATTTCGCCTATCGTATAAATGTGCAGCAAATGCATAGCCCGTGTACAGGCAGTGTAGAACAACTTGCGCTCACTTTCACGCTGATATTGCTCCGCTGATCCGTCATAGATCAGGACCGCATCGAATTCTACGCCTTTCGCCAGATAAGCCGGAATGATATGAATTCCCTTTTCAAAAGCCGGAGTTGTCTTCTTGATCAGCCTTGGCTTCACGGGCAACTGCCCTTCGAGCGCTTCGTAAGCTGCTGCACTTTCTCCGGCATTTTTGCAGATTACTGCCACGGATTCATAGCCTTCTGCCAGCAATTCTGTGATGTTTCCGACGATCAGACGATGCAGCATTTCACGCGAATGTACCTCCGTAACACGTGGCTTCTCACCCTTCCGGTTAAACGGCACAATATGCTCGCCTCCGGCTACCATTCCCCGGGTAAACTCCACAATTTCCTGAGTCGAGCGGTAGCTGCGTGTCAGGGAGATCATCTCAGTCTGTTCCGCTCCATACAGCTCATAGAGAGGTTCCGCATCCTGAAGCACCGAAGCATGCGCATAAATCGCCTGATTAAAATCGCCCAGCGCCGTCATTTTAGCCTGCGGAAACAAGCGCTTGAAAAAAGCCAGTTGAAACGGTGAATAGTCCTGTGCTTCATCAATAAACACATGACGGATATTACTATTGGAACGGAAACCCAACATCAGCTCACGCAGATACAAAAAGGGGGTTACGTCCTCATACGCCAGTTCCCCGGCCTGCATCCGTTCCAGCGTTTGACGGCTGATTTCACTCCAGCTATCGGGCAGCTCGGCGTGATCGGCCAGCTGGCTCAGCAGCGTCTCATTCAGGAACAACTCCCCGTATAAGCGGGTCGTATCCACGAAACGAAGCGCTTTGATCCACTTACGCAAGGGCTTCAAGCGGTCACTGACCACCATACGCGCCAGTATTTCCCGTTCACGTGTAAAATCGTCGAAGGTATGGCCCTTGTTCTTGGATTTACGCCGCATGCGATTATAAGCGCGCTGGTAATCCTCAGGCTCCATCAGATCCATCTGCTGATCCACCCATGGAGCAGAGCATTCCTCCTTACCGAAACGGGCCAGCTCCTTGAGCATCCAGTCCCTTAGCAGCTCCAGCCGATTCGCCAGCCGCACCGAAGAGTCGAATCCATAAAACTTGCTCACCATTTCCTCCAATGGAACCACCTCGCGCCCTTGAAACCGGATCGGTTTAAAACGCATACCTTCCTGCTCCAAATATGCCTTGTATCCGGTAATGGCTTGTAAAAACGTCTTGGAAGACTTAAAGCGGATACCTTCCATTCTGGCCTCATACCCTGGCTGTGACGATGCCGAAAGTACATATTCCAGTTGCTCAAAAGGGTCTTCCAGTTGAAACTCCCGGCCCAACCGACGCTCTAAATACTCCTGAAGCGTGGCCTGGAGCATGTTTTCCTCACCCAATTCGGGCAGTACCGTCGAAACGTAGCTGTTAAACATCGGATTGGGCGAAAATAGCACCACCTGATCCGCGCGCAAGCGATCACGGTACTTATACAGCAAATAGGCTACTCTCTGGAGCGCAGCAGATGTTTTGCCGCTTCCCGCCGCCCCCTGTACGATAAGCATACGGCTTCGATCATCACGAATAATGCGATTCTGCTCCCTTTGGATTGTTGCCACAATACTTTTC
Organism: Paenibacillus sp. 23TSA30-6; assembly: GCF_014858585.1. Taxonomy (NCBI): domain Bacteria; kingdom Bacillati; phylum Bacillota; class Bacilli; order Caryophanales; family Paenibacillaceae; genus Paenibacillus; species Paenibacillus sp. 23TSA30-6. The sequence goes on from NZ_SLTL01000007.1 coordinate 50,280, forward strand.
ATCTGAGCATCCGAGCTGCGGCTCAGCACCGCCTGTAGCAGCTCGTCTCCAATCGTTACCCCTGTATCGAACATAAAACGAATCTGTCCACCGCGGATCGAGAATTGGCGCTTGAGCGTCAGTTCTCCTTTCATTTCCCCTGTCGGAGTCTTATAGGAAGCGGGACCCGGCATATTATCGTAATAGAGATCAGAAATCGGCGCACGCCAGTCATAGACCAGAAATTCCTCGTCCTGATTATCCAGCAGGGAGGCGATCCCCAGATAAACACGCTCTGCGGGCTGTCCTTCCTCAGCAAAATCAATACGTGCAAAATACGGTGATTCCAGCAGCTTTTTCAAACGACCTAGCGCCTCTGTAGAATGCTTGTGCCTGCGCTCCCGTTCCGACAAAATTTCAGATTGCTGACGCAAGCTGGTGGAGGTCTCGCCCACATCATCCGCCTCACTAAAATTGATCGTTACCTCATCCCAAAAGTCTTTACGCATATCTACGACATCTCCGCGTACAGAGCCAACCTCCGTCTCCAGCTTCCGAATGCGTCCGCTAATGATAGCAGTCACGTCCTCTACTCTCCGTTGTTCCTCATTCCATTGCTGCTCAGTAGTCACTGGCATCACTCCTGTTCCGTTTCCTCCCGCTCCACCGCAGGGCTAAACTATGTTCTATTATGGACCTGGGTATACCCTTGGCATCCCTCTGATCCGGGAAAATTGACTTACACTTTGAAACATGCTATAATGCGATAAGAAGTGTAATTAACGAATTTAAATTCATGGTTTTACCATAAACATAGCATCCTCTATTGTAGCAACTTCAACCCCTGTTCGCAACCAGCGGGCTTTTTTTATACCTTTTTATATACGCAAAAAGCGGTCGTCCATCTGTATAGATGAATACGACCGCTTTTTGCTTTTTCATACATTCGCTACTTGCTCTCTTCCACAGGATGAATATGATCCGCCAATCTGCTCAACCGCTCCAGTTGATGACCATAGTCATACATCGCGGCAGCCACAATCGACAGTCTTAGCATTCCCTCCTGACAGTGGTCAAAACGGGTAATTGCATGCTTCATAAATTCGCCGTTCGCCTGCTGGAACATTTCGCTTTCTTCCTCGTTCGGTTTCAGCTTATCCTCGAATTTAAGCAGCGCATGTTCATGGAACCGGATCAGCAGCTCCAGGTGACTATCAAAAAATGCATCCGTTCCCTTCGGTCGTAAGGACTGGAAGTAGTGCCTTTCCACCGCGTCCAGTACCTCATATCCTTTGTGCAAACTTCCGAGCATTTGCTTGTATACCACCATCTGCCTCGTCTGACTGAACCGGGAGCGCTTGAGCTTCTTCTGCTCTTCCTCGAACAAATGATATTTATCCGATAGCGATTTTATAGCTCCCTCCAGATTGCCTTTTTCCTCTTTAAAGACAGACTCCTTAATCTCATCGGAAATGGCGGTGCGCAGCAGCAAGGACATACTGTTAAATACACTTTGAATCTGATTGATAAACTGCCTTTTCGGTTTCGGGGGAAAAACAGTAACATTAATGACAAAAGCAGAAACAATCCCGATTAAGGTGAGCACAAAACGGGTCACCGCAAATTTCCAGTCACCGGAAGCTTCCATTACAGAAACAACGGTAACGAGTGTCAAACCTACCGTATCAGCCATATTTATTTTCAGACATATCATTAGTACCAGTACGCATACCAATCCGACCGCAATCGGTTCATTTGAAAATACCATTCCGCCCAGCAACGCCATGATTGCACCCAGTGTGCTTGTTTGGAGTTGATCCAGAAAATAACGCCACGACCTGTATATCGACGGTTGCATGGCAAAAATAGCGGCTATCGCTGCCCCCACAGGCGAATGGGTATTCAAGAGCGTGCTCAAAAAAAGGGCGAGCGTCACTGCGATTCCCGTTTTTAACACCCGTGCTCCAAAAGCCAAAGCCATCCCTCCTGCTTACCCTTCAAATTTATTCATACCGAATTACTATAATGAAATTTCAAGACAAAGTCTATGCTTTATTATTACCCAAAAAAATCGGAGACAAGGAATATTTATGAAATGCACAGATCCTGCTAGAATACATATCAACAGCATCAACTTATCTGCATCAACGTCACAGGAGGATCCCATCGTGTCATGGATTAGCAAAATGTTAGACGAGCCTAGAAAGTGGCCACGTAATATCCGATTGTTTTTTATCGCCAATCTGCTGTACCAGATGGGTACGGGGATGTTTTCCGTACTGTATAACCTGTATATCCAGGGGCTTGGCTTCGGGGATGACATGAATGGCCGGGTGGTGAGCATGCAGGCGCTGGCTACAGCTTTGCTGTTTATTCCGGTCGGTTTTTTAGGGGATCGGACGAGCCGCAAACACATGCTGGTCATCGGAGCGCTATTCAGCGGTGTTGCCTTTCTCATCCGTACCTTTACGGATACCAGTGGCAGTATGCTGGTTTTCGCCGTCGTTTCGGGAGTATTTGCCGCCTTTATTCAGGTGCTGGCTGTACCCTTTTTGGCGGAAAGCATAAGCAAAGCCCAGCGCTTGAAGATATTCAGCTATTACTCGGCTCTTGTACTCGCGGCACAGGTCATAGGAAGCTTTGGCGGTGGTGTGCTTGCGGATGGACTGCAAACGTGGGGGATCACACAGCTTTCCAGTCTGCGGGTCGCCCTGTTTCTCGGAGGAACGGCAACACTGACCGCTTTTATTCCTCTATTGTTCATGACAAAAGCCTCTCACGTCGAAGAAAATGTGCACCTTGCCAAATCGACACCTGAACCGGTAACAGCGGATACGGCGGAATCCACGTCCGCTTTACCAGTAGCACCTGCTCCTGTTGCTTCCGATACCCGGGTTATCGGACAATTTGTTCTTGCCCAGTTTTTTCTCGGGTTGGGCTCAGGTCTGGTCATCCCGTATCTCAATTTATATTTTACGAACCGCTTTTCCGTATCGCTCAGCGCGATGAGTTTGCTGATTGCTCTCGGTCAGCTCATGACCATCCTCTCCATGCTGATCGGGCCTACGCTTGGCAGCCGGATCGGACTGGTCAAGGCTGTCGTGGGCTTTCAACTGCTCTCGCTCCCGTTTCTTCTGATTACCGGCTTCACCAATGTCCTCTGGATTGCTTCCATCAGCTTTCTGTTCAGGCAAGCGCTGATGAATGCGGCCAATCCGCTGCAAACCGCCATTCTGGTGGAACGTGTATCGGATAAGAACCGGGGCATTGCCAACTCGATTCTCCAAACGACCTGGATGCTCGGAACCGCAGGCATGGGACCTGTACAAGCCTATCTGATTACGACCTACGGCAATTACTGGGGCTATGCCATCACGTTCAGCATGACAGGTGTGTTCTATATTTTGTCCTCCCTCGTCTACTATTGGATGTTCCGAGAAAACCGCCTGTCCGCGGGTCAGCTTTTACAAAACCCGGCAAGCCCGTAAACAAAATCATGGCACAATAAAAGCCGGAGCCTCCAAGCGGACTCCCCTGGAACGTCATAGGATAAATGAGAATGGCGGAGGAGGAATGAAGGTATGCTTCGAGTCGCATTATTTACGGACACGTATGCTCCTGACGTAAATGGCGCTGCCCTGACACTGGAACGATGGATTGGCTATCTGGAGAAACATGGGGTATCTACGCTCGTCTTCGCCCCGGAGGCAGACCATCATCTGCCCTCCGGGCCGGGTGTAGAACGGTTTCGGAGCATCCCTTTTTTGTTGTACCGCGAATGCAGACTGGCGATCCCCAACGCCAAGCAGATTAACGACAGTCTGACTGCCTTTTCCCCGCACCTGATTCATGTCGCTACCCCGTTTAACCTTGGCCTGTACGGAACAAGCTACGCAGCCAAACACCATATTCCACTCGTCGCCTCATATCATACCCACTTTGATAAATACCTCGAATATTACAAGCTTCGCTGGCTTGAACCTGCCTTATGGAAATACATGCTCTGGTTTCACAGACATTGTGAACGAGTGTACGTGCCCTCTCGGTCAACCATGGAGTTATTGCGCAATAAAGGAATGAGCCAACTCGAAATTTGGGGCCGGGGCATTGATACCCAACGCTTCCAACCGAAAGTGGATCGTCACGAAGTATGGAGAAAATGGGGCGTTCGTGCAGACGCTTTCGTTATTTTATATGTCGGCAGACTTGCACCGGAAAAGGGAATAGACACCCTACTGGACGCCTATCTCCAGTTGTCGGACGATGTCCGGGCAGAATCTGTGCTGGTCATTGCGGGAGACGGACCACTGTACAAGGTCAAAACAGCAGCGGACATGGGGGTGCCAGAGCATGCAGTCCATTGGCTTGGCTTTGTGAAAGGGCAGGAATTAGCGGAGCTATACGCCGCAGCGGATGTATTCCTGTTTCCCTCCACTACGGAAACATTCGGCAACGTCGTGCTGGAGGCCATGGCGAGCGGAACACCCGTGGTCGGTGCCGATGAAGGCGGGGTAAAGGATAATCTCATCCATGGGAAGACGGGCTTATTGTGTCCGGCCGGAGATGCCCCTGCCTTTGCCGAAGCTGTGCACCTGTTGTACAAAGACGGCCCGCTTCGCGATTCTATGTCCGTGGCGGGCAGATCGTACAGTCTGGAGCAGACGTGGGACCGCATTTTCGAACGGCTGCTGGACAGCTACATCGATGCAGCAACCTTACATCTCGGCAGCCGCCCTATGACGCATATATAGCCCCAGAAACTGCGGATCTCAGGATACATCAAAGGGTGGTTAGAAAATGCTTTAGCACGCATTCTGTAACCACCCTCCACTATCATTACAACTTTGTATCGTCCAGCTATAATCTCCAATAGAAAGGAACCCGCTAATGTCTGAGCTGTTTCAGCAGCTTGTTATGTACTCCGCTTAACAGAATCACGGCTGTCATGGCACCAATCAAAGCAAGAAGCATATCCCATTGGGTATCCCATATATCCCCTTGGGTTCCCAAAAAGGCTTCTGCGGCCGTTCCAGTCGCCTTGGCTACGGCAAACTCAATCAGCTCATACGCAGCACTAATCGCAAGGCATACACTAACCGTGAGAAAGGTCAGCCAACCTCCGCTTCCCAAGGTCGTTTTACGCAGCAGTACTTCTCTGACAATAAGCGCAGGCACAAAGCCTTGCACAAAATGCCCAAGTCGGTCGTAATAGTTACGCTCCAGCCCGAAGGTATCCCGAATCCAGTTGAACAGGGGCATTTCCGCATAGGTATAATGCCCGCCGACAATCAGAATGAGCGCATGCAGCCACATCAGGGTATACACCAGATTCGTAAACCGGAATTGGCGGTAAACCGCCACCAGCAGACCCGCTCCCAAAATCGCCGGGAGAACTTCCAGTACCCAGGTAAAATGATCCGCCGGATGGATAAAGGACCAGATGAGAACAAGCACCAGTAATACAAGCAAAACAAACGGATAGCGATCATGTTGCGACCTTGCCGTTGCCTGATTCATACGTCATTCCCCCTCAACCCGCGGTCTCTATCCTTCATTGGTTACGATATGTTTGACACGCCCAACCTGTCCGTCTGCCAAACGCACTTTAATTCCATGCGGATGACGCGGAGAATTGGTCAAAATATCCTTCACCGTTCCTCGCGTCAGCTTTCCGGTAGGCTGATCTTTTTTAAGCACAATATCCACCTGAAGCCCTGCGCGAATATCTGATCGGTTCTGTCCGTTCATTGTCTCTACTCCTCCTTTCTATTCAAGCTTATGAAGCTACTCAGCCACATGGTCGTATTGACATCACCAGTTACGCCATTCATCCCGACGGCTGTTGCCGATCCAAACCACGCACATCGTGGATACATAGCTAATGAACAAAATAGCGAATACCATCCCACTAAACTCCACAAAATGAGCACGCTGCAGGGTATCTGCCCATATGGAGGATACCTGCGCATATAACTGGGAAGGCGCAGATATAATATCCCATGTGTTCCCCCGAAAGAAACGACCGATATAAATCCCCAAGCTACTTAGCAGCAGTACAGCCAGCACAAACAGCCAGCTTACAAACCCGCCGCGTGCACGCTGTACCAGCTGTCGTACAGATTCGAGCGATACAAATCCCATCGTCAGCCCAAGGACAGCGACCGACAGCATCCCCAGTACATGATTCCAGAAATACGGCTCTCCCCAAAAGCGTTGCTCCCCGAGAAAAGGATATCTTGCGAACACATGCAGCAAATCTGTGATTAAATACGGTGTGTTGGGATAAAAAAAGAACCATACCGCTCCCGTTATCCAGAGCAAAAATGTTCTCGTTCCCCGCCGCCAGGAACTATAAATCACATCAAGCAGCAGCGTTAAAAGCATCGGAATCCAGGCCAGCATCATATTCCACCAAATAAAAAGATAAGGGCGGCCTCCCGAGGGCAGCCGCACGTTAATGATCCACAAGGTGCTTATCACTGAGCATACGGCCAATACAATAAAAACATACCCTTTTACAGGATAATTCAACGATCTTAAACGGGCATACATAAGTGTCTTTCCCTCCTTTGCAACCGTCCATCCTTCCTGACGTTCCAATTTACACCTGTTCTGGACAGTGTACACCACAATCGCTTCAAGCTCAATGGAAGCGCTCCATTCAGCAGGGCTCAAGACACCAAAAAGCACCTGTTTCCGAGACTGACCTCATCCCCGGAAACAGGTGCTCATCGTACCTCAAACTTCACTCACTGGCAAAGGAGACATACGGATCGTGATCGTCTGATCGAACGGAGCCATCCAATTGACTAGCAATGTGTGACAATCCACAGGGTGAGCAGCCCCCCGAACCGAAGTAGCCGAATGCTCCATCGCTGTTCCTGTCAGTTCAAACCATGCATTTCCCGATTCATAGCGCGCCATACCCCCAGTCCAGCATTGCACCGCTTCATTAACCAGCCTGTATTCCCCGCAAGTGAATTTCCCTTCACGTCCAAAAACAAATAAAATCTGTGTCATGCAATCCACCGGACCTTCTGAACGAAAACGAAGCGTCCACATATCCTCCTGACGATCCACATCGACCCGGATTTCATGCTTCTGTTCATGGGTTAGTGGCCGTTTGTGGTGCGGGAGCAAATACCACGGACTGATTTCCTCCTGCGAGGTAGGCGGCAGATCAGCGGCAGCAACAGGCCCGTAATAGCCCTTGGCCTGCTGACCCGATAGCGTCCATCCGGTTTCATGCGCAGTCAGCTCCTGCATAGGCACGAAGCCTGGCGAGAAATACGAAGCTGCCTGAACCGCCAGTAGACGTGCATCTCCATGCCGCAACGACAGGAACGATGAAGCCTCAGTCATGAGTGTCGCGCTGGTATCCTTCTGCCGATATCGAGCAACCGGAGCGCCAAAGTCCGTATGCAGCCTGCTGTGATAAATGTGCTGATGATGCCCTGCCTCATCCATCCGGCTCAGATAGTCAGCCCTCGGAAAACCTCCGTTCAGCAGCTTGTTATAGGTGACAGGTAATGCAGCAGGTGGTAGTTTGCGGGTTTGCAAACGTGGCTCCAGCAAAAAGCGCACAGCCGCATTAATCGGAGCACCGCCCGGATGATCCGTTACTTGAACCGCGGCGACAGCCATCGCTTCGAATATAGTATCCTCATCCTCGGTAGCCAGCATGGCATACGGGAGAAGATAGGAGGATAAATTCATCATCACGCCGAAGTCCTGTCTTCCCGAATACTCTGTGACCACTTCCCCATCCGGATGGACAAGATACACCATCATGTGCAAATTGCGCCGTACCGGCTCAAGCAGCCCCGGTAGCTTCAATAAACGGGCGGCATGAATCAGCATAATATCGCTGACAGCATTATAAATTCCGTTGCTGCGCTCCGTCCATTCGCCATCCGGCGTTTCGTCCAGCCCCTCTGCCAGCCACTCCCCGGCCCGGGCGAGCGCTTCGGGCAGATCAAACAGCTCGTGCAGGAAGCCCAGAGCAGCGCACAGTACCCAGCGATGATTCGGCGTATGGCAGCCTCCGGTCAGCATGACCGGAATCGTCCGCTCCAAAAACAGGCGGATCGCGTCAGTCACCCGGCGCAGCTCCAGCCAGTCGTCACCGATCAGCAACTGGTAGACCTGAGCGTAGCCCACTACCACGAACGCCGTATCCGGCGGCGAGTGAAAATTGGTCCAGCCCGGCGAAATAGAGCCGTCCTCATGCTGTACACGTAGCATGTACTGCGTCGCAAGCTCCAGCCGGATCAGCACATCCTCATTCCGGTAATAGGCGGAATCCGGATTGACGAGCGCGGCCGCCCAGACCGCCATTGCCGCAGGAGTGCCGACCGAATGATTAGGCCAGGCAATCCCGTTCTCATCATCGGTCACCCCGCCGTAATAACGGCTGTCGACATCCAGCACCTGATGGTCCATACCCGGTTTCACCCAGGCATCGTTGACCGCTACAATTTTACTGTACATTCCCTCAACCCCTGTGATATGCATAATCGTTGATCATCCTTGCGTCTGAAGCTTCGCTATCTTGCTTGTCAGCAACTCATGGCTGCGTTCAATGTCCTCCGGCTGACAAGCCGCTTTCAGCTCATACACCTTGATCGGCGCCTGCAGGATGATATGAATGAAACGATCAAAGAACTCCAGATCACCACTATGAATATAAGGGCACCAGTGATCGGATAACCCTATCGTTTCATGGATGTGGACACCGAGAATATAGTCGATCATTTCATTGGCTTCCTTGGCATTATCGTACAATCCCATCCGGTCCATGATCATGCCGTGTCCAATGTCATACCACAGATATACGGGTGCGCCCTTCAAATCGTCTATGATCGTCTTGGCCTCCTGTAAGGTAGGCATCTGATAGCAGCGTGAACGCGTTTCGATACCAATCGCTACATCATAGCCCTTGGAGGCGATACGGTCACACACCTCTTCCAGACTGTCGCGGATACGTTGTACATAATGCCCGCTCAGCGTATTCCGCCGCTCCAGCATTTGTGCCCACAACGCTTGATAAGCTACCGAATCCCTGCCCTGCTCACGGTAAATCACTTCCAGCTCACTGCTGATATCGTAAGGAAACGGAACCTCTCCAGGATGCACAACCACTGCCTTTGCACCATAACGATGCGCATATTCCGCAGATTGTACCAGCAGCTCTATCGCGCGTTTTTGCTTCGTCTCATCATCAAATCCGAGCAGAACGGAATCCGTACCGTAATCCGGGTCGGGCGTATATGGAAACGTATTATGCACACTCGATATGCCGATTTCTCCCCGCTCAATCATAGGCTCAATCGTCGTCAGCATTTCCCGGGTAATGTTATAATTCAGCTCCACCCGGCCAAAGCCCAGCTCACGGATTTCCTCCACAAGCTCTCGGCCGACTGTATGCCTTTTTATATTCCAACAGGTGGAAAAGGAGTATTTCCCCTTCGCCTTCATCGTCATCATCCTTTCACCGCTCCAAGCATCACGCCGCTGACAAAATATCTTTGCAGCCATGGATAAACAAGCAGGATCGGAACCGTTGCGAAAATGACACTCGCCGCCTTCAGCCCTTCAGGTGTAATTCTTGCGCCGCTTGCTCCTTCCAGCCTCGACAGCTCGGACACCATGTTATTTTGAATCATTTGATACAGCTTAAGCTGCAACGGGAACAAATCCGGGTTTTGGATATACATCAGCGTATCCTGAAACCCATTCCAGCGCCCCACACCGTAAAACAGACTTAATGTCGCCAGCACAGGCAGGGATAGCGGAAGCACAATCCGAATCAAAGTGCCGAATTGGCTGCTGCCATCAATCTCTGCTGCTTCTCCCAAGCTCTCTGGAATCCCGTTAAAGAAGGAAATCAGAATAATCAGATAAAACGGACTGATCAGACCGGGTAAAATAAGGGACCACATATTATTCAGCAAATGCAAATCGCGCACCAGAATGTATTCTGGAATGATGCCGCCACTGAAAAACATCGTCACCACAATCATAAACATAATCGTTTTGCGGCCCTTTAAATTTTTCTTCGTTAACGGATATGCAGCTATCACTGTCATCAGCATACTCAGCACCGTCGTGATCACAGTCAGCATGACCGTAAACCCGAGCGAACGAATCATGCTCAAATCGGAGAAAACCTTCCCATACGCCTTCAGATTGAACTCAACCGGGAACAAGGTAACTTCTCCGGACGTAATAGCCCGGTTTGAGCTGAAGGAAATAGACAAAATATGAATAAACGGGGCCAAACACAGCAGTACAGCCACAGCCACCAATAGGGTGGTTACGATATCAAAGGTGCGGTTCGCAGTACGTTCACTCATCAGGTGTCAGCTCCTTTACCACTTACAAAATACTTTCATCCGTCAGCTTCTTGGAAGCATAGTTCGCGCCCAGTACGAAGATCAGACCGATCACCGCCTGAAACAGCCCCACCACCGTTGCCAGCGTATATTGCCCGGATTCCATTCCGATACGATATACAAACGTACTTAATACATCGGAATAATCCCGAACCGCCACGTTGCCAATAACATAAGGACGATCAAAGCCAATGGTGATCATATTGCCCAGATTAATGATGAGCAGCGTAGCAATCGTCGTTTTCATACCTGGGATCGTAATGTGCCAAATTCTTTTCATGCGCCCTGCGCCATCTACCTCAGCGGCCTCGAACAACTCCCGGTTAATCCCGGTCAGCGCAGCCAGGTACAAAATCGTTCCCCAGCCTGCACTTTGCCACACACCTGTAAGCAGATACGTGATCACCCAGTCATTTTTATCCGTCAAAAATGGAATCGCCTGAAACCCGAGCGAGGTCAGCACATTGTTAATCATGCCGGACTGCGTACCAAATACCTGGTACACAATCCCACCGATAATTACCCATGAAATAAAATGGGGAATATACAAAATCGTTTGCGAAAGCTTTTTAAACCAAATTACTTTCATTTCATAGAGTAAAATCGCCAGGACCAAGGGTGCCGGAAAAGATACCAGCAGATCCAGCAAATTCAGCACGATGGTATTGCGCAGTGTTCTATAGAAATCGTCCATGCGGAACACTTCCCGAAACGCGTCGAATCCGATCCATTCACTTCCGGTAATTCCCTGGAAAAAGTTGAAATCCTTAAATGCAATCTGCACGCCCCACATCGGGCCATATTTGAATACAATAAAGTAGACCAAGGGCAGCACAAGTAACGCGTATAATTGCCAATATCTGCGGAAGTAAACGTTCCCTTTCATGCGCTGTCTCCTCCTTTACATTCCGCCTTCTTACTTGCCTGTCATGGCCTTGTAAGCCTCGGTGCGCTCATCCAGTATCGCTTGACCGCCGCTTGCCATATAATCCTTCAATGCCGCTTCAAAGGTCGCATCAAATTGTGCCGATGGTGCCATCACCGATTTCACAACCATTTCATCAAACTTGTCCAGCAGCGAGTTGCTGTATTTGGACTCGGATTTGATTGGATGGTCAAATTTCAGCGGAGGAATGGTATCCGTGTTGGAAATATCCATCGCTTTACGTACATCCTCCTGGAACTGAGACGGCATGCCCAGAATAAAGGCTTCCTTGTTTTTCTCATCGTCGCCTGCAATTTTGCCGTTTGCAACGATAACCACATCGCCCTGATTATAGATACGGTCCTGTGCTTCTTGTGTCGGATTTTCCTTGGCGACCGGGATTCCGTCTTTTAAGGTATAATTTTCGCCTTCCACACCGTTTTGCATATCGAGCAGCACCTTCTCGGAAGACATCCAGTCGAGGTACTTGATCGCCTCAATCGCATGCTCACTGGATTTAGGTACCATAATATAGAGGCCATTGGATGCAAATTCCGGCTTGGCATGCTTGCCCTCGCTGTTTGTATACGGATCCATTGGCGTCAGCTTGGCTTTCGGCTGGTTGGCTAACAGATTTGGATACGCGGAGTCGTTGTAAAAAATGTTGTCGTAATCTTCACTGAAAAAGCCGGTATTGCCGCTTTGAATATCCTGAGTCAGTTGCTTTTTATCCTTATCCAAACCAAAATCCTTACTGATCAGATCTTCATTGTAAAGCTTGTTCATAAACTGAACTCCATCCTTGAATCCAGGCAGCAGGATCGGATAGTCACGGGAACCCAGCTTTTGAGTCAGTGTATATTTCTGCTCATCCGTCACTGGCTTGATAAAAGACCACAGCAGTGAATCATATTGTCCCGGCTCCATCGTCATCCCCAGCGGAACCACCTTGCCGCCGGTCTTGCCGGGGTCTTTTTCCTTGAATGCTTTGAGCGTGTTATATAGTTCGTCTGTCGTTTTAGGGACAGGCATTTTCAGTGTATCGAGCCAATCCTGGCGTATGAAGGAAGAATATTTCCCTAAAATAGTACGCTTACCCGGAATGGCGAACTGCTTGCCCTCCACCTGACCGTAGCTCAGCGTATCTTCACCGAGGAATTTTTTGAGATTCGGGCCATACTCATTCAGTAGCGGAGTCAAATCTGTCAGCCCACCTTGCTCTGCGTACCGCTCAAAAGTGCCGGAATCGTAAGTGAATACGATATCAGGTACATCGCCGCCGCTCGCCATCAGGACATTCAGCTTGGTGACCTCTTCCGAGCGCTGAACAGGCACATACAATAGATCAATATTGTTGGGTTTGCCAAAGTTCTCTTTTGCATAACGGGTTAAATAGCTGTCAGTAATGGTGTAGCCTTGAGGTGTGTTGCCTCTGTCAAAAATTTCAACCTTCAATGAACCACCCTTGTCTCCGGTAGCAGCAGTCGAACTTTTGTCCGCCTCACCCGACGAGCATCCGCTCAATACAATCGACAGTGCAACTGTAGCTGCAAGCAGCAGACGCAGCTTCTTCAATGTTCCTCCAGCCTTATTTCCTCTCATTCCTGAACACCCCTTTGTCTGCTTTTTCCCGTTTGTCCCTCTTCTTATCAGAAGGTTATGGCATATCATGCATTGGCATGTATCTGTCCGTGTAGGTCCGGGATGTGCCTTAGTATGACATGAGCGTAGGAAAACTGACAATAAACTAGTTTCCCGATCATAAACAGTTTAGATGAAAGCGATTACCAAACACGATAAAACGCTTACTTTTATAAAAGATCACTATTTTCCTGCGAATAAACTATTTTCTCTGTTCGAATCGTGTTAGGTATGTTCCCATATCAAATGACTTAAAAGTTGCTTTACGTAAAAAAAGCATCCTCCCTCTCATCAGGGTTAGGATGCTCTCTGTGTTTTGTTAAGTTTTAACGATGCAGTAGCTTCACTATACTACTCCTGCGCCGAAGCCTCTGATGGAAGACTCATGGATAACTTGCGAACCTTCCCCGTCTTCCCATCCTTACGGCTGCGTGATACATAAACCATCATTAACGCACCTAAGGTCGCGCTGATCAGACAAGCCAGGTTCATAAGCTGCGGTCCCCCGGCATGAAGGAGGTATCCATTTAACAGATTACCTACAATGCCCGCCAGTCCGGCGAATACCATATTGAACACGCTTTGTCCGGTGGCCTGCATATCCTTTTCTGTCACATGCGATACATATTCAACGGCCGCAATGTAGAAAAATCCAAACGACAACCCGTGCAACACCTGCACAGCAATCATAACCGCAGGATCAGGAAATGCCAGTTGAACTCCCCAGCGCAGCATATAGGCTACAGCCCCTAGCAAAAGGGTTCTCTCCAGCCCAATCCTGCGAATCACCCGGGAAGCCAGCAGCATGGAGGGCACATTCGTAATGGAAGCAACCAGCAGAGCAACCCCGACCAACCCCGTAGATCCTCCCGACATTTTAAAAGCCAGTACAAAATAGGTGTTAAATGCGGTCAACGTCTGATTCACCAAAAAGCTGCCACCCAAAAACATTAAAAACGTCCTGTTGCGGATTAATTGACCGATACCGTCAGAAAACGATTTACGCAACGCCAGATCTTCCTCCGTATTTTTCGGGAGCGCCAGAGCCGTCAGGGCCGCAAGACCGTTCAGAACCAAAAAAGGCACCCAAATCATGGACACAGATAGAAGCGACACAAACAGCCCTCCGGCATAACCGCCCACCGCATTACCTATACTCGCCATGAATCGTATGCTGCCGTAAGTCGCTCCTGCCTTTTTCGCTGTCACGATCGCATAGGAATCAGCGATCGGCGCCTGTGTTGCCGTGAATATAGCCATAATCGAATATACAAGCGCCATCAGCACAAAATGCTCTGACTGATAACATACCGCCATCACACCCGGGACAGCCACACTCAAAATAAGCACCAGCCGCATTTGACGGTATTGATCCACAATAATTCCCCAGATCGGCTGAACCAGAATGGATACCAGCGTACCGATCGCCATCAGCGCACCAACACTGGTGCTCGTCAACCCGTTCTGAACCAGCAGTAACGTCAAATACGGGTTAAACATCCCCCCGGCCAAACCAATAAACAAATAAAAGCCTCGCAGCTTCAGCATTTGTGAGCCAACCATCTGGAATCCTCCCTGTTGTTTAGCGTACCGTGCTGCCCAGAATCGTCGCCAGCGCTCCGATGGCCCCGGCTTCATTACCCAGCCCAGCAGGTACAATGGTAAAAGGAATGTCCGTCCATAAGGCTACTCTTTGCCGAATTTCATCCAAATAATACGCGCTCCCTTCAGCCACACCTCCGCCTACAACGATCATTTCCGGGTTCAGCAAGCTGATCACATTCGTCAAAGCCATCGCCATATGAGCCAGTGCAGGCTCCAGAATCGTCTGTGCTTCCACATCTCCTTCGGCTGCTGCTTGCAGAACATGTCGCGCCCCAACATGGTCCCGTTGGCCATCCGCCAGCCGTACCATGTGCGTACCTGGTATGCCGGATGCGAGGGCCGATTTTACACTGTGCGTTATTGCCGTACCCGACGTTAAAGATTCGAACACACCGAACTCGTCCGTCCCTCTTCGCTCTGCCGCTTGCCGCGCCTGTTCTTCACCTGCAATCCAGTAGGCCATTTCCCCAGCTCCGCCTGCGGCTCCCTTGTATAGCTCCCCGTTCAAAATAAGACCACTTCCAATGCCTGTGCCTACCGTTACCATCAGCACATGACGTAATCCCCTCGCTGCGCCCAGCCATTGCTCTCCCAACGCAGCCATATTCACATCATTATCCAGCACCAAGCGTCCGCTATAGCGCTGTCCAATGACAGATCGTATACCGCCATGCATACCACTGTCATGTGTACTGTCGTGCATGCTCCATTGGAGCGCAGGGGCGTGAGTGATTCTGCCGCTATCGTTATCTACCACACCGGGAAAGCCGATCCCGATTCCTTTTAATTGCTCTAGCGTCAAGCCTTCCTGCTCCAGACAGCTTTCCAGCTCCCCGAACAGACTTTCAAAGAAAAAGGCGGCATCCTTCGTATGAACCGTCTGAATTTTATGCCTCACCACCACTTGCCGTTCCGCTGTACCGATACAGATCAGCGTCTTCGTCCCGCCGACATCAATGCCTGCCGCCCAGCCGGAAGCCTTCGGCTCATCCCCATATTGCTTTTGTACATCTATGTCCGCCATAGCCCATCCTCCGTCATTCCGGTTCGCCCTCATGCCTTCCAATACATCGGCCGTTGACGCCCTGTAGGTTCAAGATATGGACATAAGTATCGCATTTGTCCCCCTGGGCCGCAATAAACTAAATTCCGCTCCATAAACCAACACCGTCTGCCCGCCTTTTAACGAATAAAATGCTAAAAAGGCGAGCGCCTAAAGCGCTCCCCCTGTTAATGATGAATCTTCCGGCTTCAATCTCAGCTTGCGATAATCTCCCGGCGTTACGCCAACCACACGCTTAAACACCCGTCCAAAGGTAATCGAATTGGCATAACCGACCTGGGTTGCAATGTGCTGAACCGTCTCTGTAGTGTTACACAGCATTTGCTGGGCATGGTTCATACGCAACCGGGTCAAAAAATCCACGAATTTCATATCAAACTCGGTTTTAAACAAATGACTGGCGTATTTAGGCGACACATCAAAACGTTCGCTCAAATGATTCAAAGATAAATCCGGATTCGTATAATGCTCTTCAAT
The DNA here is from genome assembly GCF_014858585.1 of Paenibacillus sp. 23TSA30-6. Lineage (NCBI taxonomy): Bacteria > Bacillati > Bacillota > Bacilli > Caryophanales > Paenibacillaceae > Paenibacillus > Paenibacillus sp. 23TSA30-6. The sequence continues at coordinate 66,364 of NZ_SLTL01000007.1, forward strand.
ATATTGTTTCATCTCACTGATCATAGCCCGATAGCTCTTGGTTTCACTGGCTGCAACATAAGTCCGGTACACGGTGGTCATGTGCTCCAGCATCAGAGTGTGCATCAGAGCCAGCGAAGGGGCTGATTCGACCTCACCTCTCCACTTTAGCGCCTCCGGCCCGTTAAAATAACGATCCAGCGCACCCGACACGTCCTTCATCTCGCGCATTTCCCGTTCCAGCAACTCCTGTAGCCACTGAATCACAGTTAAAATATCCCCATCCTTCAACTTGTCCGTTTCCATCGTTGCGAATAGACCTTCCAACTGTCCACGCCAATCATGGCTGGCCAACCGAAAAGAACGGATGGTCTCCGAAATCAGCGGCAGATACGTATATAACGGAATTTCATTGTCCTGCGGAACCTGGTCACTGGTCACAATATCGCGTACCCCGAGCGTTAACCGATACCGAAGGGCAGAAACAGCCGCCAGATAGGAATCCTTAATATACTCCAACTCGTGAGTCTGGTCGCCAATTCCGATGGTGAGCTGTACACCCAGATGACCCTGTAGCCACTCGCTGCCCGTTTGCGCCATCTCTTGCAGCTTCACAGCCAGCAACCCTTCCCCGTCATCATCCTCTTTTCTTAGCAAAATGGAAATTCTTTCGCGGCTCATCCATTCTGCCCAGCCCTGCCAACCATAAGTGGCTGCAAGCTCCTGCATCACACCCAGCAACGACAGGCTTAGGCGTTGATCTTCACCCCTATGCTCATTCGAACTTCTATTGCCTGCTTGTATCCCTTCTGCTGTGTGCGGCTGCTCCAGTTCCAGATCATGCAGCTCTACCACCATGACGGCGTAGACACGGATAGCATCTCTCTGGGTACCGTCCACAAAAGGAGACAGATTATCCAAACGCACTGTGGCCGTTTCCATGGTTGTACCTTCCATCAGGTCAAGGAACAATTGCCGTCGCCGAATAAGTACATTCGCATGCTCTTGCTGTTCATAATCGACCGTTTGCCGAATCAGATTTTGCAGTGCATGATCAATCATCCACAGCTCATCCTTGTTGGTTCCCCCATCAGGACTGCCCGGCAACTGTTGAATACGCTGCATCATCAGTTGAATCGGTCGGTAATTTCTGCGTGTTACATAGATAATGTAAACTACTGCCAAGACGACAACAGCCAGCCCGAGCACAATCCAAACGTAAGAAATGACAGACACCCACTCGAACAGTTGCCCGGCACGAATGCCGCTTTCGAAGCTCCAGCCTAGTCTAGCCGACGGCAGATGAGTCAATTGTTGTCCGTCTTTCTCCTTTACAGCCCCCCCTGTGTCAGATGCAGACGGGTAGATCGTATGTCCACTGTCATCCTTAATCACCAGATAGGAAACCGCCGGATTCGTCATTTGACCGATCATTTGTTCCAACGGATACACACCGATATTGATTACCAGCAGCCCTTGTCCCCCGAACGGCAACGGAAGCCGCTTATGCATCGAAATCACACGATCTGACGTATGTTTGCCCGGCTCCTTCCATTCCCGCACAGGTGACCACTGCCGATCCTCAGATCGCAGTGCCTGCTCGATATACGGATAATCGCCAAATGTCTTGGCATCCTGAAGACCGCTCCTGGTTAGTACCTTTTGATCCTTCATCCTGTAAATATAAATGGAATGTACCAATTCATGATTATCCTTGAGCGCACGCAAGCTTCCTGCCAGTCCATACAACATCGTGCTGCCGCTCTGCGCCTGTCCATTCAAAAAGTAGCTGTAACTCTTATTGGTTTCCGCCTCGCTTAATACGTCCATTTCTACCTTCGTCAGCGACTTTTCCACACTGTCCATCACAAATCCGGTCGTAATCCGATTCGCCTTCCCGGTTTCATTACGCGATATCTCATTCACGATCAGGAAGGATAAAAAAATGAGAATGGACACAGTCAACATAAAAATCGGGAAATAGGAAAAAAGCAATCTCCTGTACCAGCTCTTTCGCATCATATACCCCCCTGCTGCCTCATGCTTCCATGACCCTCTTTATAGAGCTTCGTTCAACAATAAGCATACTCGTGATGTCAGCTTTAATGCGCTCTTGATTATACTTTGAACCTATTCTACCAAAATTAGAGGCTGAATAGATAAATTTCTCACAAATATCCGTTGATATTCAATTCAAAAACTCATTTCTGTTAAATATATTAACATAATGAAAACGCTATACATATCATCACAAAATCATTTATACAGCAAAAAAAGGCTTATCCGCCTAAATGAAGTACGGATAAACCTGAACTGTTCTCTAACCTTGTATCCAATCTACCAATGAACGTACCGTCAGCTTGCCCGGAGAAGCTACCTCAAAAGCCGAGCCCCCCCTGCCAAGAGCCAAAAATTCCACCGTTTTCGGAATACCAGGTGCCAGATCCAGATGATTATCGCTGAAAATGCCTTCCTGCTCTGCTGACAGCCATACATGCCTCGCCAGTACATCCGAGCGAAGGTTAAAGCGGCTTCCTCCGCTTCCTTGTACTTCTATCACTTCAATATTCGGCTGTGGCAAATCCATCTCTTTTGTATCAGCAAAATAAACTTCACAGGAAGCCACCTGTTCACCGTGCTCTATCAGACGTGCGACCAGCATATGCTCCGCAGGGTTCAGGCCATTCAGCCATTTGTCGGCAGGCAGTATATGTACCGGCCCCGCCGCATTAGCTTGCTGCTCTACCTGAATGTCCTCTTCACGGATGGCCTTACTACCCCGGATATGCAAAAGCGTCAGCCGCAGCGTGCCTTGAACAGGTTTTAGCGTATCGTTGACAATATGCAGCTCCTTATTACCCTGCTCCGTATCTGCCACGCTCAGCAGCACATCGGCAAAGCTGCGCTTAGCCGTATATTGCAGCGCCTTCCAGCGACCAAAATAGTCCATACTCGACCAGGAGGCAACGGGCCAGCAATCATTCATCTGCCAATACAATGTGCCCATACAGTAAGACTTGCGACGCCGATGGGCCTCGATGGCCATTTTCATCGCTTCCGCCTGTAAAATCTGACTCATGGGAAGAAAAGCTTTAAAATCCTTCGGCTCCCGCATGTACCGTTCCATATATTCTTTAATCAGGCGATTGCCTGCCCCGTTCTTCTGATGCGCCAGCATTACTGTTGATTCCAGCTCCAGCTCATTCTCTTCTGCATAGAAGCGCACGGACTTGTATTCGGGAAAGGACTGAAAGCCATATTCACTCATAAAACGCCCCACATGCACATGGTAATTTTCAAACGGCTCAGATGCGTGCCATACGCCCCAGTAATGAACATCCCCCGCCGTCGAAGACGGATGAGCATGCTGATTTCGGTCACCAGACAGGCCGATCAGTGGAGACGAGGGCCAATATGCCGTCTGCGGGGACCAGATGTGTACCACTTCCGGTAAAATCCGGTGGAAAAGTGTCTCATAATCAGACCACAAGCGCTCTCGCTGCGCTGGCGTATAATCCTTTTTCCAGCCCCAGCCCCCGTTCTCCTCATAATGCGCCCAAGCCGAATCAATCTCATTATTGCCGCACCATAAAGCGATACATGGATGATTGCGCAGACGCTTGATGTTGTCCTCCGCTTCCTTTGCCACATTGTCCAAAAAAGCCTGATCTCCCGGGTACATACTGCACGCAAACATAAAATCCTGCCATATCAATAAACCGTATTCATCACAAAGTTCGTAAAATACGTCTTCCTCATAAATACCGCCGCCCCAGACCCGCAACATGTTCATATGAGAGGCGGCAGCGCTGGCAATCTCATGCCGATATCTCTCCCGTGTCACTTCCGTCGGAAAGCTGTCATTCGGAATATGGTTGGCTCCCTTCGCAAACACCGGAACCTCGTTCAGCTCAAAATAAAAGCCCTCTCCCGCCGCATCCCGTTCACGCACAAGACGAATGGAACGCAAGCCCGTCTTCACCGTTTTTTCCGCGATGACCGTTCCTTCATCCCGGTGCACAAGCTCGGCTGCAAACGTATATAGATGCGGCTCTCCAAGTCCCCGGCACCACCACAGCCTGGGTTGCTCCATATACAGCTCCAGCTCCACCGTTTGCCTTCCCTTCAGCAAACGAACAGGCTTCGACCACTCCCTGCCGTCAGCGGATATACGCAGATCGGCTTCTCTGATCTCACCCGCATTCTCAATCTCTGCCACAGCCGTGAGTCTGGCTCCGTCTGCACTGATTTCATCCTGCCGGATAAACAAGTCTCTAACGATAAGACCAGACCATGCCTCCACCCGCACCTCTCTCCAAATGCCGCTTGTCACCAGCCTCGGTCCCCAATCCCAGCCGTAGTGGTAAGGAGCCTTACGTGCGAAAACGCTTACCTTTTTGTCTGTCAGCCCCCCTGCTTCGGACTGATCATTTGGCGCGGGAAGAGCGTAACCCAGTTGCTCCAGCTTGGGCAGATCCTCAGCTACCGGAGAACGGAATGCAATTTCCAGCCGATTCTCCCCCTGCTGAATCCATGCCTTCACATCCCGCCTCCATATCCGAAACATATTGTTGGCTGACAAAACGGGATGCCCGTTCACTTGTACCTCCGCATACGTGTCCAAGCCCTCCAGCACCAGTTCTACACATGGGCACTGAAGCTGATCCGCTTTCATTTCAAAACAGGCTTCGTATACCCAGTCCTGTTTGTCAATCCATTGTACCTCCGCCTCGTTCGTTCCGATAAAAGGATCAGGAATTTTGCCATGTCGTAAAAGATCCGTATGCACACATCCCGGTACTTTCGCGCTAAGCCACTCATCACCTGATGCGTTCCTAAACCTCCAGTTATACAACCCTGTCACATTGAACATCGTCGCAATCCTCCCTGTAAAGATGATTGGGAACATCTGGACTCCTATATAAACATAACAAAAATAACATTAAGCTAACAAAATAGTCAAATCGTTTTTATGACAAAACAAATCGAAAAACAACAAAGAAAAGTCGCCTCGCCCCAAAAGGCTAAAAAGCGACTTTTCATCTTCCCCCGTGTACGGAGCTCGATCATCTATATCTGGACGTCAACTATATTTGATTGTGCTGATTGGGTGTTCATGTTCATCGTTACCCTGACTGAGCCGCGGCGCATACCCCTCCCGTACGACCAGATCTGCATGTAACAGCTTTTTCTCAATAGGCGAATCCGGGTTGGTTATGCGCCATAGCAATTGATCCACCGCACGCATGCCCAGCAGTTCCTTATCCACTCTCACCGTCGCATAAATCGGCATCTGCTCGCTCGTATCGTCAAAACCAGTCACTCCACAGCGCCTTGGGACGTCAATTCCCTTTTGTTTGAGCGCATCCACCACTTGCCCGGCAGTCACATCATTCACACATACAAACATCTCCGGCAATTCCTCCTCGGTCAGCTTGTCCAATTCCTCGGCAAGCTTCTGCGCTCCCATGTGGAGCAAAGCTCCGTTTTGCTTTAAGTCTATTCCTCCAAGCTCCAGTGTGGAGCGAAAAGCTTCCCAACGTTCATAGAAACTGTGAGCATCGTCGATATTTCCGACAAATTGAAAACGGGTATAGCCCCTGCACAGCACATTTCTCATGAGTTCAGACATACATGTGCGGTTATCTGTAAACACCGTATCGCTTAAAAACGCAGCATCCCAATGATCCACCATGACGACCGGAATGCTCATCCGATAAATATTCAGCAATATAGAAGTAGAAATCGACCCCACCGTGATAATGCCCCTGATCGCCTCCGGATTCAGCAAAGAAAACATATCCTCTGTCGAAGGCTCCGTTAACGTGAGCATGTTCATCCCCTTTCGGTTCAGACGCTCGGAAATACCTTCAAACACAGGACCCCAATACCTGGATTCTCTGTTCTGGTGCCGTATATTCGGAAATAACACCAGCACAGTGCCCGACCATTCCCCGGCATCCGTGTCCCGAGGTTCCACCCCCGTTGTCTTTGGATGATTGCGAAAATAGCCCATCTGGGCAGCCAGCTTGACCAACACTGCCCTCGTCTCCTCACTTACTCCGGGCTTGCCGGACAATGCACGCGAAACAGCGAACTTTGAAACGCCCGCCGCATCCGCAATTTCCTGCAACGTTACTTTTCCACGCATCTTCTCACCCAACCCTATTCGGAATCTTTTTTCTGCCTCTGCCTTTCCAATACATGGGCGTACTAATAAACTGGTATCATCGTAGCACACTTTGTTTTAGATCATCAAACGATAGATTTGCACAAATCCACACCATCCACCAAAATATGTTTGCATAATAAAAAAACAAACACATAACAAATCAACAGAAATGACTTGACGGAAGGCTCGCTATTTCCTACAATTTACTATTGAAAGCACTTACATTATGTAAATCATACTTATAAAGGGGGATTTTGCAGATGTTCAAAAACAGGTCGGTACGACAAGGCTCCATCCTGCTCCTGGCTTTGCTGCTGCTCGTGACAACGGGCTGCGCGAACGGAACAGGCGGTACGGCAGAAAAGGAAAATCCCGATGACACCAGCCCTGTTACACTTACTTTTTTTGGTGGTGACGCCAGCTCCAACTGGAACAATATGAAGGATGCAGTCGGGCAGGAAATCATCAAAAAAACGGGCGTCACACTGAACGGGGAGCATGCCGTCAATGGCCGGAGTGAGGAAAAGTTTGCTCTGATGGCTGCCAGCGGAGAGTATCCTGATCTGGTCTATCCCAAAAGTGATGTCGGCAAGCTGGTCGATGCCGGGGCACTCATTGACTTAACCGACCTGATTGACAAATACGGCCCCAATATCAAGAAAGTGTACGGAGATTATTTTAACCGTATTAAATATAGCCATGACGACCCTGCCATCTATACGATCCCAACCAATTTGGGCGTAGATCACATCGCATTTGACGCACAAGCCGGGTTCGAAATCCAGCATCAGGCACTTGAGAAGCTCGGCTATCCGAAAATCCGCACCGTTCAGGATTTTGAAAAAGCGCTCAAGGACTATGTCACCAAATACCCCACCACTAACGGTCAGCCTACCATCCCCCTCTCCCTTGATGCCGAAGATTGGAAAATTCAAATTACCGTAACCAATCCGGCAGTTACCGCTACAGGCGGACCGGATGATGGAGAGTATTATATCGACCCCAAGACGCATAAAGCCATTCTCCACTACAAACGCCCGGAGGAACGGGAATATTTTCGCTGGCTGAATCACATGTACAACGAAGGACTGCTGGATAAGGACACTTTTGTGCAAAAAAGCGATCAATACAAGTCCAAAATCGCCGCAGGTCGTGTGATTGGACTCATCGATCAGGAATGGAACTATCAGGATGCCGAAAACGCACTCAAAGCGTCGGGCAAGGATGAATTTACCTACGCGCATTTCCCGGTTACGTTAAGCGAGAAATACGAGGATCATTCCCTCCAGCCGCTCGGGTTTGATGCTGCATACGGGATCGGAATTACAACCTCGTGCAAAAATCCCGTGCGTGCCATCAAGTTTCTGGATTTTCTGGCCTCCGACGAAGGACAAATTTTGCGCAACTGGGGAATCGAAGGCCAGCATTACAATGTAGAGAACGGCAAACGAGTTATTCCGGCCGATGTGCAGCAACGTAAAAACACCGATAATTCCGCTTTTACGAGAGAGTCGGGCATCGGTTTGTACTGGATATGGGGGCCGCATTACGGTGACGGCATCAAAGACCCTTCCGGCAACTACTATACGACGAACTATCCAGAGATGATTACCGAAAATTACAGCCCGGCCGAAAAAAAATCCCTGCAAGCCTACAATGCTCGAACGTGGAAGGACCTGTTCCCGAACGAGAAGGATTTTCCGGTAAAAGAATGGGGCGCCGCCTACAACATGCCCGTCCCGACCAATACAAACTACAATGTCATTTATCAGAAGTCGCAGGACATTGTGCGCAAACGGATTCCCGAAGCTGTACTCGCCAAGCCGGATCAATTTGATGCTGTCTATGACCGCATGCTCCAAGAGTTGGATCAGGCAGGTGTGCCGAAGGCTGAAGAAATCTACACCGGACTGATCCAAAATAGGCTCAAGCTGTGGAACGGGGAAAAATAACGATCAAATAAGCTGAACTTAAAAGTTACCTATCGTGCCACTACGCAGTCGGATGGTGCTTGCCATCGCCACCGCCCCCGGGTTTCTTAATAATCATATAACTAGGATAGAAATCCGGGGACAAAAGCGACCGCTTCGCTTGTACAGCACCATTCCGCCTACTCCGTTTTGATGCTTATTTTTTTAAAGTCAGCTTATAGTTCGAGTTTGGCTTATATGAATGAAAGATTACAGGGCTGACAGCCTAATGCTGTTCAGCCCTTTTACATTGAACGTTCTGTTTCGTTCCATATATACATGACACGATGATGACTGTCTGTTTCCCTACACGTTCTGCGAAGATTCCGTCGTTTGCTCCGCAGCCTCATACTCACTTCGCAAAATCCCCATCTGGATGATGTCATAGTATTGGCCTTCCCTGAACAGCTTTTGCCGCAGCCGACCTTCCTCCTTGAAGCCGCAGGCCAGATAGCAGCGATATGCACGCTCGTTGTATGCATAGACCTCCAGCTCCAGCCGATTCAGGTTCAGTGTATGAAATACAAATTTCTGTAATAGCCGGATCGCTTCACGTCCGTAGCCTTTGCCTAGATTATCGTCGCGTCCAATCACAATGCCGAGCGTGGCATGCCGATTCAACCAGTTGATTTTAAATAAATCCAGTTGTCCAATATAGTCCAGTGTGTCTTTATGTGCAATGACAAAGCCCTTCATCTCGGAGTTACCGTCGATCATCATCTGTACGTAGGCTTCGCTATTCGTCTGAGAATGAGGATAAGTAAAAACATCGCTCAAACCGCGTGTAATATCCGGGTCATTGACCCATTTTCGTATTTCCGGTATATCCTCCTGACGATACTCTCTCAGCACGATGCGTTCCCCAATAATATGCGGCATAGTACATCTTCCCTTCGGTTATGTATGGGTATCCTGGCAGTTACCTGCCCTCAGGTAATTCAGCTTATGCTTCCATCGCTCTCACGAACTCCAGAAAGAGCGTGCCTTTATAACGAAGCTCCCCACGATCTCCAGTAACAATCATACCAAAATCCCTATCCTTCACCTCCAGCTCCTTGCGCTCGCCCCCATCAAACTCAAAAGTAACATAATAAACTGTCGAAGCTAAAAAATCGCCTGAGCCCCCGCGAACTCTCGTTCTCTTGTCCACCACCTTACATGAACGTTGTTCCAACTCAGCGGCTTGATTCGAAAGCCCCGTACCGATTGCCTTGGCAATGATAGCGATAAATCCAATTGCAATGATTCCAAAAACGATAAAAAATATGGCCTCAAACGACCCTGAATCCATAAATCCATTTCCCATCATACGTATTCCCCCTACAGTAAAAGGTAGATTTAGCACAGTATCTCCTATTGACAAATCGTACATCTTCATCCTTCAAAACTCCAGTACATTTGTAAAATTCGCATGAAAAAAAAAGTTATTCTGCTTATCCCGCACCCCGCTTGGACTTGCCCCCAATCCTTGTGTCCAACCTTTTAAAAGTGATTGACCTCACCTATATATAGATATAAAATAGAAATCGTACTCTAAATATAGTGTATAACGCGTATTTTACACATATATCTTGAAAATACAGATATGGAAGTACCGATATAAATAGACGTTAAAATTTTGGCGAAGCACAGCCAGCAAGGGTTTGCGAATCTTTACAGGATTTCGAGCCTTGGGCAGATGCCGTTTTGCCAAATGTCAAGGAGGATGAATACAATGCTGATTGCTTATGATTCCAAGACCGGCAATGTAAAAAGATTTATCGGGAAGCTCAAGCTTCCGGCGGTCCAAATCCAGGAGCAAATGACTATAGAGGAACCATACGTACTCATTACATATACAACGGGGTTTGGACAGATACCTGAGAAGGTATCTTCCTTTTTGCAAAAAAATGCTCAAAACCTCGTGGGTGTGGCTGCCAGCGGCAACCGTAACTGGGGCGAGAGCTTTGCCAAAAGCGCGGATTTGATCTCCGACCATTATAACGTGCCTGTCATCAGTAAATTTGAATTATCCGGAACGTTCGGCGATGTAGAGCGTTTCAAACAGGAGGTGAGCCGAGTTGCGGCATATTGAACTGAACAACATGTTGATGAAACGCGATACAGACGGCTTTTTCCAATTGGAAAAGGACCAAGAGGCTGTAGACGAGTTTATGAAGGAAGTCGAAGAACGGAGCTTGAAGTTTGCGGATACAGCGGCTCAAGTGCTCTACATGATTGAGAATGATTATTACGAAAATTTCTATAGTAGCTATACAGCTGACGAAATTAAGGATATTTTCCATATCACTCATAGTTATAATTTTAAATTCCCTTCCTATATGGCAGCATCCAAGTTTTATACGGATTATGCAGTGAAGAGTAATGACCGTAAGGTTTATCTGGAGCACTACCCTGACCGGGTGGCGGTCGTCGCCCTGCATTTGGGACGCGGTAACGCCGATACGGCTCGCCTGTTGTCCCGCTCGATGATGGAGCAGCGTCTCCAGCCGGCAACGCCAACCTTCCTGAATGCAGGCAAAAGCCGTCGTGGAGAACTGGTGTCCTGCTTCCTGCTCGAAATGGACGATTCCCTCAATTCGATCAACTACGTGCTAAACACTTGCATGCAGTTGTCCAAAATCGGCGGCGGTGTCGCGGTCAACTTGTCGAAACTGCGGTCACGCGGCGAGGCGATTAAAGGTGTAGAAGGCGCGGCTAAAGGAATTATGCCTGTGCTGAAGCTGATGGAGGACGGCTTCTCTTACGCGGATCAGATGGGTCAACGTAAAGGCTCCGGTGCAGCATACTACAACATTTTCGGATGGGATGTACTGGAGTTCCTGGATAGTAAAAAAATCAATGCCGACGAAAGAGTGCGCCTGAAGACACTCTCCATCGGACTGATTGTACCGAACCGCTTTTATAAGCTGGCTCAGGATAATGAGCCGTTGCATGTATTCGCTCCTTACAGTGTATACAAGGCCTACGGTACCCATCTGGACGATATGGATCTAGATGAAATGTACGATACACTGCTCGCTGACGACCGGGTGAAGAAAAAGGTAGCGATGAGCGCGCGTGACATGCTGACCAAAATTGCCATGATCCAGTTGGAATCCGGCTATCCATACATGATGAACAAAAGTAACGCGAATCAGGCACATGCTCTTAAAAACGTGGGCCAGGTTAAAATGTCAAACCTGTGCACAGAAATTTTCCAATTACAGGAAACCTCTGAAATTACAGATTACGGCCAACAGGATACAATCCGTCGGGATATCAGCTGTAATCTGGCTTCTCTCAACATTGTAAATGTGATGGAGCATGGGAAAATCCGCGAATCCGTTCACGAGGGTATGATTGCCTTGACCTCGGTCAGCGATATGACCCAAGTCGCGAACGCGCCGGGTGTTGCCAAGGCAAACCGTGAGATGCATTCTGTCGGTCTGGGTGTCATGAACCTGCACGGCTACCTTGCCAAGAACAAAATTGCTTATGAAAGCAACGAAGCGAAGGATTTTGTCCGTACCTTCTTCATGACAATGAACTATCACTCTTTGGAGAAAAGCATGGAAATCGCGCAAGCGGCCGGACAAAGCTTTTATGGCTTTGAGGAATCGGATTACGCGACTGGGGTGTATTTTGACCGTTATCTGAATACCGATTACCGTCCGACAACGGCACGCGTACAAGAGCTGTTCAACGACATCTATATTCCTTCTCCGGAGGATTGGGGCAAGCTGAAAGCAGACGTGCAGAAGAACGGCCTGTATCACGCTTACCGTATGGCGATTGCGCCGACGGCCAGCATTTCATATATTCAAAATGCGACGTCCAGCGTGATGCCAATCGTGGAACAAATTGAAACACGTACCTATGCGAATTCGACGACCTATTATCCAATGCCTTACTTGCAAAGAGATAATGTGTTCTTTTATAAATCCGCTTATCAAATGGATCAGTTCAAAGTGCTTGACCTGATTGCAGAAATCCAGCCTCACGTGGATCAAGGGATTTCGACCGTGCTTCATGTGAACAGTGACGTGACTACACGCCAATTGGCGCGTTGCTATCTGTATGCTGCTCACAAAGGACTCAAATCGTTGTACTACACACGTACCAAAAAGCTGTCTGTAGAAGAGTGCCTCACCTGCTCAATCTAAGACCATGCTCATAAATTAACATTAGAAGACCTCATATATATGGATGCTTTTCATTAGAAGCTGTATCCAGCTCGATGTTCCGCCCTTTATGGGTTGGGACACGGCCTCGCGGATGCAGCTTCCGTATGTCAAGCATACGATGATTCGCCTACATCACCTTATTGTGACTCTAGGAAATCTCGGAAGCTGAAGGGAGAATGCTAAACAATGACAGGTATACAAGCTGTAAACTGGAACCGCTCGGACGATGATTTCACATTGATGTTCTGGAATCAGAACATTATGCAATTTTGGACGGATGATGAAATTCCGCTGTCCGACGATAAAATGAGCTGGGTCACCCTCAGTGATATTGAAAAAGATGCCTACATGAAGGTGCTCGGCGGCTTGACGTTGCTTGACACGATTCAAGGCGGCGTGGGTATGCCGCAAATTATGGAGCATGTGGACGGGCTGCAACGCAAAGCTGTACTGAGCTTTATGGCGATGATGGAGCAAATTCATGCGAAGTCGTACAGCAGTATTTTTACAACCCTGGCTTCTACGGAAGAGATTGACGGTGTATTCCGTTGGGTAGAGGAAAATCCGCATCTCCAGACCAAGGCGGAAACCATTCGTCAGTATTATATGAATATCCACACACCCAAAGACCTGTATCTCGCGATGGCAGCGTCCGTGCTGTTGGAAAGCTATTTATTTTATAGCGGCTTCTTCTACCCTCTCTATCTGGCGGGTCAGGGCAAGATGACATGCAGCGGAGAAATTATCGACCTGATTTTACGGGACGAAAGTATTCACGGTGTTTATGTGGGTGTGCTGGCACAGGAGATTTATGCAGAGCTGGACGAGGAAGAGCAACGGGATCTGTACCAGACGCTGGTAGGGTTGCTGCGCTACTTGCACAATAACGAGGAACAATACACCGAGCAAATTTATGCTCCTATTGGACTCGTAGACGATGTGAAAGTCTTTTTGCGCTACAACGCCAACAAGGCCATGATGAACTTGGGCTTTGATCCACTGTTTGAAGAAGAAGAAGTTAATCCAATTGTATTCAACGGCATCAGCACCCACACCAAGCAGCACGATTTCTTTTCTAAAAAAGGAAACGGCTACGTGCGTGCAATGAATGTGGAGCCGCTGACAGATGATGATTTTAATTTTGGCGTATAAATACAAAATACGTGAAATTAATTTAGCAAGGTGATACTATGAAGAGCCATCCGCATGCGGATGGCTCAGACTGTAAACAAATAGGGTTTCAGAACTTGTCCCTAAGTTCTGAAACCCTATTGCCTAAAGAAAGTAGGTAGTTTACATATTTACATACGTTCTCTTATATAAAACTGGTATTGCCGCTGCTATAAGGATCACACCCATAAAAGCGGGTGCGGCATGACCAAGTGATACATAGATTTGACCTCCAATGATAGGCCCAATCATTCTTGCTAAAGCCTGAATAGATTGGCTACCTCCTTGAATCCTTCCTTGTTCACTAGAATCGACAGACTTGGAGAGCATCCCATTGAATGAAGGTCCAAAGATCGAATCACCAAAACCAAATATAAACATTCCAGCGATAAAAAGAGGATAGAATGAGAACAAAGTAGATAGCGCAATAAGACTGTAGCCTATAATCTCCGAAACCATTCCAAGAATTGCTATCTGTTTATCATTAAGTTTTATCAAAAGCTTTGGCATTATGAAACCTTGTGAAATGATGTCTTGGAAACCTATAATTGAGAACATAAGTCCGATTAGTGCAGGCTTCCAACTGAAAGTATCCATTGTAAATTGTGAAAAAATGGCCTGTAAAGATCCGTTGGGTATCCAAAGTAAGAACGCTGAGATAAGTAGCCTGTTTAAGTTTTTCATGGAAAGCAGGTTTGCAAGCTGTATGAATGGATTAAGTCTTACAAAAGTAATTTCTTTCAGTCTATGTTTCTTGTCAAGGCTCTCAGGCATAAAAAAGAATCCATATATAACATTTACTAAAGTTATGATTGCTCCAAAATACATGGGTACAGAATAACCAAACTTGGCAAGTAATCCGCCTACAGTTGGGCCAATGACAGTGCCTACACCTACAACCGCACTCACCCATCCAAAGTATTTGGTTCTCTGTTCTGGAGGAATGATGTCTGCAAAATATGCGAAGATCGTGCTTATGCTCCCACCTGTTATACCCTCTATTATGCGCCCCGCAAATAGTACCCATAGAGCTCCTCCTATGCCAAAAACCAAGTACCCGATTGCGGAACCCAAAAGGCATACTAAGAGCAATGGACGACGGCCATATTTGTCGCTCAGAGCTCCAAGTACGGGGGCCGCAAAAAACACGCAGAAGGCATAAACAGAGGTCAGCAGCGTGACAACGATAGCTTGTTCTCCCGGATTGCTTATATAAGGCTGTACTAAGAATGGGACGACAGGTGCTATGATACTGAAGCCTATTCCGCAAAGAAACACAGAGATAAGACCGAATATTAAAGCGTGTTTATCTACGGTTTGTTCTGTGTTCTGTTCATTGTGTGATCTAAATTTGAACATTAAATTCTCCCCTCAAAAGCTGTGGTTTTATTTCCTTGGAAACATTATTATCGTATCGCTACTTTGTTTCCTTGTCAACAAAATGATAACGATAAAAAGGCAGCCTGTTCTCAATAGAGCCCGGCTGCCTGTGGTTTCATTTTCATTATTCAAATTTATTCCGACTTAATATCTACACCCAGTTTCTTTATTTCTGCATCCAAATGCCTATTATACTTTTCCACGAAGTTAAGCATACTGTCAAATTGTTCCTCGGTTACCTGCTCAAATACGACTTTATCTCGCTCTTGAAACTCTTTGTGCAGGTCCTCATGGATTTTATAAATTACTTTCCCTTGCTCCGTAAGCCTAAAATAGATTTCTTTCTTGTTATCCGACTTCTGGTAGCTTTCGATAAGGCCTTTTTTTATGAGCTTCTTCGTTATTTTACTTATGGCACCGCGAGTCACATAAAAGGACTCCGCAAGTTTTGTCACATTGGAATCTACATTTTTTTCAATGTATTCGATGCAATGTACTTCAGAAGGCTTATAACCCTTAAGACTGTCTTCCATCTTATCCTTATTAAGCCAAACCATCTTGTTATATAAGTCCCTGAAACCCATTAAGACCTGTTCTTCTTTGTTCATGGTCTATCCTCCCACCCGTTGGTGCATTACAATATTATATTAAATTTTTGTTTCCAGTTCAAAATATTAAATAATTTATTTTAGGAATTGAGCTATACGTGAAAAAAGAGAACCGAAAGCGTCTAAGCATTCAGTAAATAAACGCTAGTTATCATTTGATAATAATTGATTAAATAAACCAATCCACTAAACGGCAGCAGGGTAAAAAAAGATATCACTCCCCATGCTTTATGTATGTATATTTATTTTTCAGACGAGGACATGCACGCAAAAAAACGGCCAGATCGCTAAAGTAGCGAAATCGAGCCGTTTTCCATTTCTTAAGACCGAGCCTCTGTGAACATTTGAAAGGTGACACCAAACTTGTCTGTTACATTCCCATAAGCTGGACTAAAATGGGTTTCCTGCAAAGGCATTCCCACCTGTCCTCCTTGCTGTAGAGCATCAAACATTTTTTGAGCTTGCTCCACACTATCGGTTGTAATACAGATGCTCACCTGATTCCCGCTGCTAAACGGTGATCCGGGAAAGGTATCAGAAAACATGAGCTCTGTCTCACCCACTTTAAGGGTAGCATGTCCAACACGTTCCTTGACCTCTGCGGGAATGGGAAAATCGGGGTTTTCCGGCATTTCCCCAAAGGTTTGAATAAAAAGCAGTTGAGCATCCAATGCCTCTTCATAAAATTCGATTGCTTCTTTTGCATTTCCATCCATCGTGATGTAAGGAATCAAACGTTTGGACATCTTCAACACAGCTCCTTTAATTCAAGGCGATTAACCCAGCCATTTCTCCTATATTATATACAAAACTTGTCAAGAAAAACAAATCTGAATTCTTAGCTTTCATGCACCTGAACGCCAAGCTGCTTTAGCTCCTTTATCGCTTCCGTAACGTCACGCTGTGGATGAAGTGCAGAGATCATCTGTGTAGTGATCGGAACACCGTTGAAAATCTGGCTTACCACCTCTAGAGAAATCACCAACTCATAGTAACTTTCAGCCCATTCCTGATATTCCTCCGGTGTAACTATAAGTTTCCCCAGTAAAAAGGAAGCACCATCATCATACGCCTCGGGGATGTTCACGTTGCCCATACGCCATGCCGTATCTCCCGCTTCCCTCCACATACAAAAGGTAACGTCCTCCTTCTCCAGCGCTTCGTCTTCCAAAAGCTCCATCATATCATCAGGCACACCGTCATACATGCCCGGCCAGACCTCATATTCGTCTCTCGCATGAGGACTTACAGGGGATTCGTGGTCAAAACCCTTCAACAGCACACCTCCACGCATCCACAACATATGAATCGTATCTCCAGCGCCGTTGTTCACCTCACCCAGGCACACATCACCAGACCATTCAGACTGCATACGATACGTGCGTAACCAATCTTCTGGAGACAATATAATGTCCAGCGCTGACAGCAGCATCATTCTGTCTTTTAAAAAATCCGGCGTTACCTGTGCATCAAGCATCATATTCTTCATCATTCCTCCACCTTGTCCATGCGTACTAAGAATTCATCTGTCCCTGCCTATTTCTTTCAAGCTTCGCCTGCTCAACCATCTGCCGAATAAACGGTCCTTTGGCTTCGGTATAAGCTGCACGTTCATATTTGAATTGGTACGCCAAATCTTTTTTTAAATTGTCATACGCTCGCAGGCCCTCAGGATGCGCTTTTAAGTAATCTCTGAACAATAGATGGTTTTCCCAATGCTCACCTTTATACTTGTAAATATGCAAATGATGGGTCCCAGCTCCCCATTCTCCACGGCGAAAGAAAGCTCTCTTTGGAAAATCAGGCTTATGTACATATTCATATTGAATACCTAGTAAGCGCTCCCGATGTTCGGATTGAATACTTGCCAAATCTTCCACTCCAACCATAATATCAATAATAGGCTTAGCTCCCAGATTAAGAACGGACGTACTACCGATATGCTCTATGCCGACACATACACCTCTGAGAGTCTCTACAATTTTCGCTCGCTCTCGCGTATACTCTTCCGCCCACTGCGAATCATACCCGGATATCTCCACCTGTGAGGACATACATGAACACACCTCCCCTAGTTTTCTAAAAATGCCTTCTAATCGTGCTTGGCACAAATCAGAAGGCATTCTCTTGTTCAAATTAAAAATCATTCAGCAACTCCAGCCCTATTATTCGGCTTCTCAATCACGATCAGACAGGTACTGTCTGGCAAAGGAACCGGCTCTCCCTGCTCATCGGTAAATTCAATACGCCCGGCCAGCGCTTCCGCATAGCCCTCCTGCAAATAGTGACGACTTTCACGAATTATTGCCTGCGATCCAAGCGTGCGACGAATACACTCTTCATACTGTGAAGGAGTTAAATACCCAAACTGCTCCTGCACTTCATGCACATAAGCTTCTGTTCCCCACGTGTAGGTGTATAGAAATTCCATCGCATCGTTCACAGGCAAAATAGCCACATGCTCACTCACACGCTCCACTTCAATGTCGCGACCTGTAAAATCTTTGGCATATCGCAACAGCCATTCCATTCCGTCCGGCTCCAGGAACCGGATTCGTCTGCGCTGTTCTACCGGTTCAGTCATAATGCCGTCACGGATAATGATCCGTCCGCCCGGTGCCAGCACACGATAGGCGCTTTGCAAAGCAGCCTCTACCGTATGCAGATTGAATCGGGTTCCATCCCGTTCGATGTAAGAATACAGCTCATGGAGAATGGAAGAGAAAATGACCGTATCCATGCTCCCCGGCTCTATAAATTCCTCCAGTTGGAGAGCATCTCCTTTAATAACATCCCAGCGGTGGCCCTCCAATTGCTTTTTACGTTTGAGCGCTTCAATAACATTCACAGAAATATCAAGTCCCAGCGGCTTCGCGTCTGGTATCTCCTGTTCAATCAGGTCCAGCAGCACACCCCCGCCCGGTCCGATATCCAGTACACGAGTTCCCGTCACGTAATCCAGAATGACCTTTTTGTAATCTACAGTTAGGTTCATGTCCGTAAGGTACGTCTCCTCATTGTGAAAACGATCATAAGCATCACGGCGCAAGCCGAACAGGTCAAACAGTAGTAATATAGCTTTGTCATACAAAGGCGTTTTTTCCGCCTCGATGCAAAAGTCGATCAGCTTCTCAGCCGCAGATGAAAAATGAAAATTGAAAAAAACGGTACTCGGCAGTTCCTCTTTATGCTCCACGATCACATTCAAATGAGGATTATGCTTCCGTTTTCCTTTCAAGATATCCTGCCAGGATAACGCGTGTAAATATTTTTCAATCATCCGTTTTTTATAAACGTTAATTTTCTTGATGCCGCGATAGTCATAATGCATGGTGTTCATGAGCGATTCAAAGCTGATATGACGCACCGTTGCAGGCAATTCCTGTCCCGTACCATCCCGTAACGTGAGCAAAAATACCTTCACCAGCTCCTGAAGCGAAAAATCCTGTAAAGCCGACTCCACATACCAAAGCGTTCGATTTTCCAACGGAGTCAGCGCCTTATCTACATTCAACTCGCGCTCCAGCTCGGCATAAGCCTGCTCAAATGGCTCCCCTTCATGAATAGAAACCGATCGTAATCTCTCCAGTCGTTCCTTTACACTCCAGGCCACAGGCGCGTTATCCCATGCGATCCAGCCAATCAGTTGCTCCACTTCACTCCGTACCTGCTCCCATAATTCAGGGTCTACCCCAGCGATAATGCACTCGTTCAGCGCCCGTAAGGCAAGCTCCAGTTCCTCGTGGCTTAACCAGCCCTTACGGGTAATTTCCAGCAGCGCCCGATTTTCCGCAAAAGGAATTTCGCCCCGTATATATTGTCCGATTAATCCATGGGTCTCAATCAGAATCCGAGTCATAGTATTGCGGGGAAACACCGGTTTCTCCGCTTGAGCCTGTCTGACGTACAGCTGGGCGGAACCGATATTATGCACAAATAAATTGATGCCCTCCTGCTGCCAGCGCAGCCGTTCGCGAACTGTGCCTCCTTTGGCCGTCTCAGACCATACCAGCACGTCTTCCAGCAGCTCCTTAATCCAGAAAGACAGCGGAAGCCCGTCCAAAATAAGCAACGTACGCTCCACATAATCCAGTACGGGATTAGCATCCTTTAACTCCCCTATAGAGTGGATGCGTTCCAGATTCACAATACGCTCCTCAGCCGAAACGAGCAGTTTCAGCCAAGTCGGCGTATCCCAGGCCAGATCGTTTTCTTTCCGATAGTTAGCAATGGCTTTTAACGATTGCAGCATTTTTCCTCACCTCGATTGATTCGGATTCGGTATAAACGTGTGATAGGTAAGAGCCTTGTATAAACTACACTTTACCATACATTTGCAGCTTCCACCCCGTGGAAAATATTAAACATTTTTATCAATCCTGCGTTTGACATGCTTGCCAAACGCATACATGACCCCCAGATGCACTTTGGCCTGAGTGTATTTATAAATAAACCAGGGCTGGGACGGCACATAATCATGAATCGCTACGACACAAGTATCCGTACCGGGGATTTGCAGAAATTCGAGCCTGCCCCGATGATCCTCTTTCACCGTGGCAAAGGTACTGCGAAAACAAAAAGATATCTCCCAGCCTTACGGCTTAGAAAATATCTTATCACCCTTGTTATATGCAGTTAATTTATTATTCTCTGCCTCGTTCAGAAAGTTGCGGGGCTTCTATGCAACACGTCAACTCCTGTACCATTCGTATCGCTTATTTACCGGCAGGAACTCCATCCGGTACAGGAATGCCAAAATCAGGCGTTCCGTCCTCATTCCAGTTCAACGGCTGGACACGTGTATGGCGATTCGGGTCATACAGCGGGTCACCCGTAATTTCCTTGTAGTTCCGTGCATGATACACGATGACATCATTACCGTCAGCCCCAACCGTAAAGCTGTTATGACCCGGTCCAAACTGGCCCGTTTCCTCATTCGTGCAAAATACAGGCTGAGGTGATTTCGTCCACGATTTCGGGTCGAGCAGGTCTGCATTTTCGTCCGCTGTCAGCAGTCCCATGCAATAATTGTAATCGGTGGCGCTGGCTGAATAACTGATAAAGATTCGTCCGTTCCGTTTCAGAACTGCCGCTCCTTCATTCACCTTAAAACCAATGACTTCCCAATCATATTCAGGGGTGGAGATCATCACCTGCTCACCGCGCAGCGTCCACGGATTGCTCATTTCAGAAATGTACAGATTGGAATTACCGACAATGTCCGGGTCCTTCTGTGCCCATACATAATACAGAACTCCATGATGCTGGAAGGTTGTCGCATCAAGCGCGAACGTTTCCCAACGGGTTTTGATCTGCCCCTTTTCCACCCATTCTCCTTCCAGCGGGTTGGCCGAAGCATTTTCCAGCACGAACATCCGGTGGTCGAACAGGCCTTCCTTCGTTTCTGTAGTGCGGGCCGCTGCAAAATAAATGTACCATTTGCCATCAATAAAATGAATTTCCGGTGCCCAAATGTTGGCGCTTAACGGGCCTGTTTCATATTTGTGCCACACGGCGATAGGCTCTGCTGTATTTAATCCCTGAATGGTAAGTGCCCGTCGAACCTCAATGCGATCATACTCGGGTACGGACCCGGTAAAGTAATAATATCCGTCACTATGCTTGTAAATCCAGGGATCTGCACGTTGCTCAATAACCGGATTAATAAAAGGTACAGGTTGATTCATGGTTCTTCTCTCCTCTATATAAGTATGTAGTTCATACAATTAATCGCCGATACGCTTACCCCAGATGGAAATTCCCTTGTCGTCCATCCCTGTAAAAATTAAAGTTTGGCGACCCAGCTCCCAATCCCATGAAGGAAGTAAAAGCAGTTGTTCCTTGGTTCCTTCGGATGTATCGCTCCAATCCATTGTTAAAGTACGCTTGCCATCAAAGCTCCAGTGGCCTTCAAGCGTTCCGCTGGTTGCCCGACCTCCATCTTCCAGACGAAGCGGTTCAGCTTCCACTTGACCGTCCACTTCCTGCTTCATCACGATGCGTTCCCAACTGCCGGATAATAATCTTTGAGGTATGTCCTGTTCCTTCTCGCCCGCATACCGTTCCGGTGATACGACAGGCCAGCCCTCAGCGGTCCATAATATTTTGCGTACATGCAGATACGGCCATCGCTTATCCGTCTCTCCCCGTGCATGATGCACGATATAATAATCCTCTCCGTCCTTCAGGACGGAATTGTGACCCGGCGCAATCCAGCCTTCTCCTTCGCTGAACCGATAACCGCCCAGTACCTTGTTCCCAATCTCGTATTGGGGCAAATAGCTGGTATCTGCCATATCATGTCCATTGATATCCACATACGGCCCTGTGATCGAATCCGAGCGGGCAACACGTACATTATAATCCTCGAACAAAGAATCATACGAGACAAACAAGTAATATTTGCGGAATGTGGGATTATACACAATGTACGGCCCTTCCACAGCTCCGTCCTCTGTTGCCCGATCTCTGGCGGCAATATTTTTGCCATAGCCGGATTCTTTGAGCTTTCCAGTCTGGGGATCAAGCGGTGTAATATAGATGCCTCCAAAAAACGAGCCGTACACCATCCACGAATTCCCCTCCGCATCCAGCACCGGATTGGCATCAATTGCATTCAGCTTGTCATGCTCCTTCGTTTTAACGACCAGCCCTTCATCCTTCCACGGGCCTTCCGGCGAGCTGGATGTCTGCAATCCGATGGCTGATCGTGTGCTTCCAAAGGTAGAGGCTGAATAATACATCCGGTAGGTATCGCCCATTTTAATAACGTCCGGTGCCCACAGATTGGTTGCTGACGACCATGCCTCCGCTTCCTTGGGAATGCCAGGCAGTGCATACTGTACCCAGTTCCAGTGAATCAGATCGGTCGATTTGCGCACCATAACCCCCGGTCTCAGCTCTCCGCCTGCCTTTACATCCGTGGAGTAGACATAATAGCCGTGATCTGTTTTGATAATCGCCGGATCATGCGCATTGTTAATCGCCCATTGCTGCTCATCGTTTATCGTACTTTGATCATACAAGTGATCGGGAGGCGGAGCCTGCGGGTACACAGGGTCCGGGGTATTATCCCCACAGCCGGATAGGCCCAGCATAAGCAGCATCACCATAACTGTTATTCTCCTCCTTTCTTTACCCATTACATATTCTGAATGCCTTGCATCATTCATCCGTGCCCTCCAGTGGCTACACTTAACCTTTGACACCAGAAATAGCAACCGACTCAATAATCTGTTTCTGGAAGATCAGGAATATAATCAGCACAGGTAACAAAGCGATTATGGAAGCTGCCATAATGAGCGGATAATCCGTCTGAATGGCATAGGTCGCATTAAAGTTCGCTATGACCAGCTGCAACGTCTGCGTTTCCGGTGAATTCAAATAAATAATAGGGGCCAGATAATCATTCCAAATCCCCATGAACCATAAAATAAGCTGCGCAGCGATAGCTGGCTTAATGAGCGGGAACGTAATCGACGAGTAGAGTCGGAAATAAGAGCTTCCATCAATTTTAGCAGCTTCGATAATGGCATCCGGTATGCTAAGTAAATACTGCCGCAGGAAAAAGATCATGACCACATTCCCAAACAGACCCGGAACGATCAGTGGAAGAAGCGTGTCTACCCAACCGAGCTTGGAAAACATCATAAACTGTGGAATCATAACCGTCGGATACGGGATCATCATCGATGCGATCAGGGCCAGAAACAGTTTGTTTTTATGAGGAAATCTCAGCTTTGCGAATGCAAAAGCAGCCACACTGGATGTAAAAGTACCAATAACGGTAACACTTACTGCTACAATTACACTGTTTTTAATCCCGCTGAGCAAAGGCCCTGCTTCCCAAATCTCCTTGTACTTGCTGAACTGGAACACTTCTGGTATCCATACTGGCGGAAGAGCAAAAACATCCTGCTTTTCCTTAACCGAGGTGGACAGCATCCAGAGCAACGGTGCGATCATCACAATAGCTCCAATGGCCAGGGCAATAAAGATAATCGTATTGGTAACTTTTGTTCTTTGACTATGGGACATAATCAGACTCACTCCTTTCCGCGAAAATCAATCCCCATCAAAGGATGACTTTTCATTCATTTTGAATTGGATCAACGTTACGATAAAAATGAAGATGCCGAGAATCATAGCCATCGCGGAGGCATAGCCCATTTGCAGGTTTTTGAATGCCTTATCCCAAATATAGAAGACGATTGAGGCGGAGGAGTATTCTGGACCACCCGTTGGTGTCATAATATTCATTTCGGTAAAAATTTGCGAACCGCCAATGATATTGGTTACGACCAGGAAAAAGGTTACCGGCTTCACCATTGGCCATGTAATGTTGCGGAACATTTGGAATCCGCTGGCTCCATCCAGCTCTGCTGCTTCATAATAAGAGCGAGATACACTTTGCAACGCCGCCAGGTACAGCAACATGGTATAGCCAAGACCTTTCCAAACCGTCATGAGAATCAAGGCTGGCTTGACTGTATCCTTATCCATCAGCCAGTTAGGACCTTTGATGCCGAACAGCTCAAGAAATTGATTCACCAGACCATAGTCTCCGTTGTATGCCCAGTTCCACATAATAGAAACGGCAGCCAAAGAGGAAATAACTGGAATATAGTAGATCACACGAAATGTCGTCGTGCCTGGAATCTTGCGATTCAACCCCAGTGCTAGCAGTAAAGCTAATACTAGACCGATTGGAATACCCAGCATTAAGAAAAGAGTATTGTACATCGATTTGTAAAAGAGCTCATCGCTAAATAAATCCCTAAAATTGTCGAGACCAATAAAGTTCATTTGTCCCAATCCGTCCCAATCTGTAAAAGAGCCGTATAACGAATAGACAAACGGGAACAACGTAAAGATTAGCAGACCGAGAATAGGAGGAAGAATAAATAAGTATCCATATATCTTCTCTTTGCGGTAGAGATTAGATTTGGTTATCACAGGGCTCACCTCTGTTTCTAATTTGGAATGAAGATGATGCCAGCAGCATGATATCAGCCACTAACATCATCCCTTATCCGCTATTTATGCATTATTTCTGTGATTTTTTCTCTTGCTCCACCGCTTTATCCAGCAGTTTCTGCATCTTTGGTTGCTCCTGCTTTACATAGTCCGCTGCTGTAATCTTACCGTCCAGCACAGGTTGAATATCGGTGAAGAAAATATCGTACCATTCAGCGTTATACGTATAGTTGCCTGGCAATGAGCGACCATAGTCATTCACAATATCAATAAATTCTTGTTTGTTAGCAGGCTTGGTTTTCGCATCTTTGGCCCACTCATCCGCCATATCCAGCAGATTCGGAATTTGTACCTTTGCGTCTACGAGCTGCTTCATTCCTTCTTTGGAAGTCGTCAGATAGTTGACCAGAGCTACAGCTTCATCCGGGTACTTTGTTTTAGAGGAAACACCGATACCCAGAGAACCAATCCATGTTGCCGATTTGCCAGTCGATCCTGCCGGGAAAGGCAACAGATCATATTCAAATGGCAGTTTTTCAAATGTACTCATATCCCAAGGACCTACCGGGAAGAATGCCATTTCACCCTTCATCCAGCGTTGATAGGTGTCCAGTGTTTGTGATTGTTCAATACCAGGTGTAATTTTATATTTGTTTTGCATATCAGCAAAGTACTGAAGCGCTTCCGCAAATTTCGGATCATCAATCGTTACTTTGGTTTTGCTCTCATCCAGCCAATCTGCCCCATTGCTCCATACAAAGGCTTGTAATGCCCACTGAACGTTAAAGCCTGTACCGTATTGATCTGGCTTGCCGTCGCCATTTGTATCTTTGGTCAACTCTTGGCTGACCTTGATGAATTCATCCCATGTATACGGTTTGTCTTTATCAGGCAAGGGAATGCCCGCTTTTTCGAACATCGTTTTGTTGTAGCCGAGTGCGAATGGACCCAAGTCCTTCGGCATACCGTAAATATCTCCTTGACCGGCCATTTTACCGTCATAGCGATACAAATCCACACCGTATTTCCAAATGTTATCCAGATTTATATCCTTGTTCTTCTCAATGTAAGGGGTGAGGTCCTTCAGTACCCCACTATTTACATAAGCCTTCACATCTCCAGGGTTAAAATAAAAGACATCTGGAAGATTATTCCCTGTGATCGCAGCTCTAAGCTTTGTCGCATATTGATCCGCTGCTGTCACGACCATTTTAACCTTCACGCCAGGATGTTCTTCTTCAAATTTCTTAATGACTTCCTTATATGCCTTCTGCTCATCTGTTCCGCCACGGAACATGAACGTAAGCTCCTTGCTTCCATCACTACTGGAGCTTCCTCCACTACAGCCAGCCAGTGCAGCAACCATCAACAACAGCACAACCATTGTCATTGCAAAACCTTTTTTCTTTATCAACGCGACCCCTCCTAAAATTGAAATGAAACCGCATACATATAGTGTTAAAATAAACTCATACCACTTGGGCTGTATTCACCTGTGTGGTACATCATCTGTTGTACACTCAGCCTGTGATCATCATCCCTCTCATGCGCCATATAATTAATATTTTACTTTATCAATAATGTATTCGTTTACAAACAAAATATAGCATGCCGTTCAACGGTTCGTCAATGTATTTTTAAATCTTTTTAAACAAATATAAAGTATAGAATTGAATAGCGTGAAAAGTTAAATTAAAACGTATTTAAGTACGTTTTAACTGTATAATTCAATTAAATAACTTAAATACGATTTTATTTAAGTGAAAAATTGATTCTGAGTTTCGTTTCACTCCCCTTTTTATTTTTGTAAAAATAATTTATAGCAAAGCGGTTTACTTCTTTCTGATTTTATTTTAACATAAGTCAAAACAAATATATAAGCGCTTACAATACATTTTTTAGAGATAAGGAAGGTCTATAGCTATGATTTATATTAAGGACTTAATGTCAGGGCTAGACATTTTCAAAGCGCTCGGTTCGGAAATCCGCATTCAAATTCTGGAATTACTCGCCGCCCATCAAGGACAAAGTATGAATGACATCGCTAACAAACTTGATCTGAGCAACGGCACGATTACGATGCATATTCGTAAGCTGGAGGAATGCGGCCTTGTCGAGATCAATACCGTGAGTGGCAAGCACGGAACCCGAAAAATGTGCTATCTGAACAAGGAAAAGCTGATGGTGGACTTGCGTAGCAGAGAGCAGAAGAATGTGTATGAGGTTGAAATTCGCATCGGTCATTATAGTAACTATCAAGCAGTACCTACCTGTGGCTTGGTGACCAGAGACAGCATTATTGGCGATTTTGATGATCCCCGCTATTTTGCAGATCCCGGGCGGCTGGATTCTGAAATGATCTGGATGGCAGATGGCTTTCTGGAATATCGGATTCCTAACTATCTGAAAGAGAATCAATCCTTTACCGAAATTCAATTTTCCGCAGAGCTGGGCTCAGAAGCACCGGGTTATTGTGAGGAATACCCGTCCGATATTTGTTTTCATGTGAATGATATTCCCATCGGTCACTGGACCAGCGCCGGAGACTTTGGAGAAGTGCCCGGGGTCCTCAATCCCGATTGGTGGCCGCCGCACCTGAACCAATACGGCATGCTCAAATTAATCCGCATCAATCAACATGGAAGCTTCATCGACGGATGCCGTATATCCGAAGTCACACTGGAGGATATCGGCCTGAACTATAAAAGTGATATTACATTACGTTTATCCGTATCCGATCAGCCGCAGAACAAAGGGGGTCTCACCATTTTCGGCAAAAGATTCGGCAATTTCAGTCAGGATCTTCTGGTGCGTGTGCTTTATGAAGAACACGGGGAGGACAACGTTAGCTGATGGCTTCCCATATGTAAAAAGGCCGAAGCCCGTATTCGTGGAATACGTATCCTCGGCCTAAGCATGCTTCTCCTCACTTAAAGAGATATAGATCAACAGATAAAAAATGACCGCGATTCCAAACACCAGCCAGCTAAATGACAACAAATGAAGCCTTGCTCCGGCATGTACCACCCATTTCCAAACATCCATCACGATCACTATGGGTTGCAACGCCATATCCCAGCTATTCCAGCGAGCAAATCTGCCGATATATACACCCACACTGGACAGCCACAGGAACATCAAAACGATAACCCACGCAAGCCAGCCGGAACAAACCTTTTGCAGCATATGGTGGATCATAAATATACAAATGGAAGTAAGAAAAAGACCAATCCCTGCCGCCGAAAAAGACGTAAATAAGATTAACCAAAATTGAGTATTCAGCCAAAAACGCGAGTCAGGATTCACATCATAAAAACGGAATGCATGCAGTAATTCAGTCAGCAAATACAGCGCATTCGGCAGAAAAAACAACCATACGACTCCGGCAATTAATAAAAGAAGCCTTCTCACTTTTAAGTTTCCTAGCCTGGATAAGGCGATCATTCCCAGAGAAATCAAGACTGGAACCCATGCCAGAAATATATCCCAGTACAAAAATTGATACATTTTCGTCCCACTTGTGGACTGCACATACATAATAAGCCCATAACATCCCAACGTAGCTACAAGCAGTACACCCAATAAGCCGGGTAGCTTATATCTCTTTCCTTTAAACAACAAACTCTTGTCCAGCCCCCTGCCTGAATATACGTATATACGTCATGCTGCCATACTTGTTTATAGAAATGCTCACTCCGTTTATTACACAGTTCGTATGTCCCCGGTTACGTGATTCTCCATAGTCAAAACATCAAAAGTAACATCACAACCTTCTCCGACCGGAGATTGTGCAACGACCCCAACCTTTAGCTCGTTTGGAACATCCATGCCAAAATATCTCGCCAACTTCCATTGCTGCCCGTCTGATGAATAATGAAAAGCAAAGCAATTGCCGGCTCTTGCCACTCGCAAATACGGATTGGAAACGTCCATCGTCCCAGATATACAATCATCGGACGTATCCCGTGTGACCACACTAAGAATAGAGGGAGTGCTTTCAAAATATTCAAAGCATAGCTTGGCCCAATGGGTATCATCCGCCATAATCATCAAGCATCCTGAATCATAAGGCTGCTTCATATCGACACGAACCCTCGTCCATATTGTAAAATCACCTTGAAGCGTTGTATGCAAAAAGGGTGCAGACGATTTTATCGCTGCGCCGGACGGATCTCTAAAGAAATCTGCCTGTGAAGGTGCAGATACCTGTAAATTCTTGGATTCATCGAATCTCCATACAGTCGGTTCGTTGATCCAGCCCCATCCCGTAGGCAAAACCTTGCCGTTAAAGCGTTCAAATACGTTCATATGGACACCATCCCTCTCTAGCCAATATTGTCAAATATCATGGTGAAATCGGGGGCCCAATCCCCCTTGATACCACTATATACGTTATTTTCCAATCGTCAATGATGATGCTCCTGTCTTTAAATTCATAAAAAAAAGACTTGCCATCCTGAAATGTTGTGCTTATAATTACACCTAACTTGATACGGTAACAAATTTCAATGACGAGAACGAGTAAGCTATACAGCGGATTTGCAGAGAGTTGGGGCAGGTGAAAGCCAACATTCCGAGGGTAGCCGAACGCCATCTCCGAGAAGCGGGCTGAACTTGAAGTAAGCTCTGCCGCCTTTCCAGCGTTAACCGGAACACGTATTGATGGATACGTGAACAGAGTGTCATTTCTTATGGAATGAAACTAGGGTGGTAACACGGGTATAAACTCGTCCCTTTACAGGGGCGGGTTTTTTTGTTTTTCAAAAAGGAGGAAATCAACATGACGAACGTATCGACCACAGTATCTATAAGCGATTTTTTAACTCCAGCTGTACGGGAAATGCCGCCTTCAGGCATCCGTAAGTTTTTTGAATATAGCGCAGGCAGAAAAGATATTGTTTCGCTTGGTGTCGGTGAACCGGACTTTGTGACCCCTCAACATGTCAGAAGGGCTTGTATCACAGCACTGGAAAATGGCAAAACCTCGTACACACCGAATGCTGGTCTTCCCGAGCTGCGTGAGGAGATTTCCGGGTATCTGGAGAGCAGCTTTAACACGTCCTACAATCCGGCAAATGAAATCATGGTAACGATCGGTAGCAGTGAAGCGCTGGATTTGGCGCTCCGCGCCCTGATTACGGAACACGATGAAATTCTCATTCCTGCTCCCTGCTATATTTCGTATTCACCGATCACATTCCTGAATGGAGGGCATACGGTAACGGTTGAAACCTCTGCTGATCAGCAGTTCAAGCTGACGGCCGAAGCGCTCAAAGCCAAGCTGACTCCACGATCCAAAGTGCTTATTCTCTGTTATCCGAACAATCCGACAGGTGGAGTAATGACTTATGAGGACTGGCTACCGATTGCCCGCTTGGTGGAGGAGCATAATCTAGTCGTGATCTCCGATGAAATTTATGGTGAGCTGACCTATGGACAGAAGCATGTAAGCTTCGCCGCTTTGCCGGGCATGAAAGAACGAACCCTGCTCATCAGCGGCTTTTCCAAGGCCTTTGCGATGACGGGTTGGAGAGTCGGCTATGTATGCGGCCCGCAGGAGCTGATTTCAGCCATGCTGAAAATCCATCAATATACCGTTATGTGCGCTCCTATTATCGGGCAAATTGCCGCTATTGAGTCCCTGCGCCACGGGCTGGAGGAAAAAGACCGCATGATGGAATCGTACAATCTGCGCAGAAAATGGTTTGTTGAAAGCTTGCGTCAGACAGGGCTGCCATGCCATGAACCGAACGGTGCCTTCTACGCTTTTCCATCCATTACACACACGGGCTTAAGCTCAGAGCAGTTTGCCAAGCGGTTACTGGAAGAAGAGGGTGTCATTACCGTACCCGGCTCCGCATTCGGACCGGGCGGCGAGGGCTTTATCCGCTGCTCGTACGCATCGTCACAGGAACAACTGGAAATCGCCTTGGAGCGCATCAGCGTATTCTTGAAACGTCTGTAATCAGCCGGCCATTCCCCTACACGACAATAACAAATGTCAGAGATTTCGGAGCTTGGTTGGAAAGTACCGGGAATCCCCCACGGCTGCTTCCGGTATACGTGCTTTAATAGTAGCACTTCCCCGGCATCATTCGTAAAAATGCCCAACACAGCAACCAGAAATTTGTGTCAAAAATATAACATGTAATGACCTATTCGACATAAAGGAGCGAAATGACATCATGAACATTCAAATCAGTCCACTGGCTGAACAGCGGCTTACACAAATTCTCGGTGATCAACCGGGCTATATCAAGCTTTTTTACGACACAGAGGGCTGCGGCTGTGATGGTATTACGGTACTAAAGATCGTCAGCACGCGGACAACGGCGATATAGAAGTACAGGCGGGAAGCTTGCCTTTTCTCGTTAGCGGTCAGCAGGCGATTTATTATGAGGAATCCATGCGCCTTGATGCAGACGAGAAGTTCCTTCCTATAAACTATCCAGCGATTCTACCTTCTATAGTAACAATGTGAAAACCCGGGATGTCCGGCCGTCCTAATCTTTAGGATGGTCCGGCATCCAGAACGTTTTGCACAAAATCGGTTTTAGCGTCCGTGTACGCTTCACGATCATGCTGATTTTCCATTGCCAGCTTCCTTTTTAATGCATCATATTGCTGAACCAGCTCAGGCCGTTCACGAAGACGGTTCCGAAACAACAGTTGTTGATCCCAATGCTCCTCATGTTCCAGCATCAGATGCAGATGTCCCTTTCTTTGATCCTGTTCCACTTTAACCAAAAATCTTCTCCATTCCCGACCGTCCAGCTCAGGCGGAACATAGCTCCAGCCTGCTGGTTGCAAGGCAGATACAATCTGTTCCAGCCTATCCCAGGATTCCAATTTTGCCATAATGTCTATGATGGGCTTGGCGGAAAGATTGGGAATTGCCGTGCTTCCTATGTGCTCCATTTCCGTCACCTTAAACGGCAGTAGCAGCTCCCGCAACTCGTGAATAACCTGCAAGCCCTGCTCTGACCAGTCAGGATCAGGATTCACTATTTTCACAGGCTCCGTAGCCCACACTGGCCAATGTTCCTGATTTTGCTCCTCATGCATTCACTTATCCCCCTTATACCCACTTGTGCGTGCATTCTCTCATTCAACCGTATCTTTTTTAATATCCTTTACTTCATCTTGAAGCTTGCGGCTGTATAACTGAGCATTATCCGCATCAAAACAAACAAAAATAATTTCATCCAAAGCAGCATGCTTCTATACAAAACGTCATAATATCGGCCTTACAACGGGTGTATAGTCTACACAAGCGATTTCCAGTATATCGTCTAAAATTATCTTAAATAACACCCATTATTAATATCAAAGGTCGCTCCCGTATAATACCTGGATCTTTCCGATAGCAGAAAAAGGACAGTATAAGCAACATCTTCTGCATTTAAAGGCTCTGGAATTAGCTGATGACTTGTATATTCTTCCTTTCTCCATTCAGGAATATGATCCATCATTGAAGTACTTACCATCGTTGGTGCCACAGCATTGACCCTTACATAAGGTGAAAAATTCATGGCACAGCTTTTAGTAAAGCCCAAGATTGCAGCTTTTGATAATCCATAGATCGCATCCGAGCTTCCTTCCATTCCAGAAACAGAAGACATATTTACGATAATCCCCTGATGCTTCTTCTCAATCATGAACTTTCCAAAAAATTGCGAGAAATACACACATCCCTTAATATATTCAAAATGAAATAGTCACTTCAATAACATAAGTGTAGTCGCAACCGCATGATCCACAAAAGAACGCTCCGGACGTGACTTCATCATTACGGTAATCCCGATTAACAACGAGATCATCGTATGAGCCAAAGCTCGCGCGTCCGTAGTAGCCTCAAGCTCCCCTGACCGTATACCACGCTCGATGGTTTCTTGAAATACAGTAGAAAGATACATCTGATGTTCCCTCGTCAAAATTTCAAACTTCTCATCATGTGGGGCCAATTCTACCATTGTATTGATGCAAAAGCACCCCCGGTTAGGGCCTTCATCATATTCTTCTGCCACTACCCCTTCAAAAAAATTGCAAATCGCTTCTTTGACAGAAGCACTGCTTAGCAGTCTGGACCGTACATTAGCAGCGTGGGATTGTGTATATTTGCGCAGTGCGGCTTCGAATAATTGCTTTTTATCCCCAAAGGCAGCATAAATACTGGGACGCTGAATTCCCATTTTGGAGGTTAAATCGCTTAAAGACGTAGCCTCGAACCCTTTTTCCCAAAAAAGTTGCATCGCTGCATCCAATGCCTTTTCCTCATCAAATTCCCGTGGTCGAACCATAAATAACCCCTTCTTTTCGTATCGTTCAGTACATTAAGATTGTATGGTCATCAGAAGCGACTGTCAAATATGTACATGATAAACTCTTGACATCTCGTATGGACGCAAGTTATATTAACCTAAAATCATTATGTACCAATCGGTATATTATACTTATCGGTATGTAACTCACAGAAAGTGATGTGGTATGTGAAAATGAAAATGTCAGAAGAAAAAGCGGTACTCCTGCCCCATCAAACTATAGCCAACGCTGCCGAAACAGCCCCCGTTCATTCCATGTCCCGATCTGTGGCACTCCTATTTGCCATCGCCTGTGGGCTGGCTGTCGCCAACATTTATTACGCGCAACCATTACTGGACGCGCTGGCACACGAGTTTGGCATCACACATTCATCGGTTGGCATCGTCATTACAGTCACGCAGATTTGTTATGCATTGGGACTGTTTCTGCTCGTCCCGCTTGGAGATCTTTTGAATCGGCGGCGGCTGATTACTGGACAAATGCTCCTATCCGTGCTGGCGTTAGTCGCAGTTAGCCTGGCTCCCACGCGTACAATCCTGCTCATGGGCATGGCAGCAATTGGGCTGCTGGCTGTCGTCACACAGACACTTGTTGCGTTCGCCTCGACCTTGGCCGCCCCGGCTGAACGCGGACGCATCGTAGGTCTGGTGACCAGCGGTGTCGTTATCGGTATTCTGCTGGCACGAACCGTGGCTGGTGTATTGACCGATCTCGCGGGTTGGCGTTCGGTGTACCTTGTTTCTGCCGCATTGACGCTATTCATGGCTGTAGCGCTGTTTCGGGTGCTGCCACAGAATGAACCCAAAGGAGCAACGCTATCCTATCCGCAGCTACTTCGTTCGGTTCTCACCCTGTTCGTGCAAGAACGGATTCTGCGTGTCCGAGCCGTGCTGGCTTTGCTCATTTTTACTGCGTTCAGCATATTGTGGACTTCGCTGGTACTGCCTCTCAGTGCCCCGCCGCTATCTCTTTCACACACTGCCATCGGGGCCTTTGGTCTGGCCGGAGTCGCCGGAGCATTAGCGGCTGCTCGGGCAGGGCGTCTCGCCGATCAAGGCTCAGGACAGCGGACGACGGGTATTGCGCTGGCTCTGCTACTGCTATCCTGGTTGCCTATCGGCTATACCGAGCACTCGCTGTTCGCTTTGGTCCTTGGCGTTATCCTTCTGGATCTGGCGGTACAGGCTGTGCATGTGACGAATCAGAGCATGATTTTCACTGTACGTCCTGAGGCACGCAGCCGACTGACCGCAGGCTACATGATATTTTATTCCATCGGCAGCGCCACCGGGGCCATCGCTTCGACTCATATGTACACATATGCAGGCTGGAACGGGGTATGTCTATTGGGTGCTGGCGTCAGTGCTCTGGCTCTCGTCTTTTGGGCAGTAACCTGCCGTGCACCCACAAAGCGACTATCCCATAAGAAATAAAACACCGTATATATCTTTCAAATTTCAATCTTATTTACAGGTATTTCGATTCGTACTAGCCCACCATGGGGTGCTACATTTTGATTTTCGATCATCATTACTCCATGATGGAGCTTGACTACTTTGTCAGCGAATGTAAGTCCTATACCATAATGCCCCTGTGAATTTCTGCTTTTATCTGCCATGTAGAACAGTTGGGTAGCTTTCTTCAAACCTTCTCGGGAGAAACCTTTTCCACTATCTATAATTGTAAAAGAGAGCGAATCCGCGATACAACTCAGTTCAAATACGATAGTTCCCCCCTCGGGTGTATAATCCACAGCGTTCGATAGTATATTCATCAATGCACGTTGTAACAGTTCTCGGTAAATATACACCTCAATATCAGGCAACTCTTGATCATTCAGCACCAGCTTATTCGCTTTCTTCCCGCTATATCCAAGGGTGTCCTTAGCCAAATCTTCTACAAGCTTTTTAACAGATGTACGACTCATTTGCTCCGGTAAAACATTTTCCGTCTTCGATATTTGAATCAGTACATTCATGTACTGCTCAATTTTATTTCCTGCATTTAAAATATAATGAATATATGTGGAATGCTCCGAGTTAGGATCAGACAGACTCAATAATTCGGCATTACCTTTAATAATCGTCACAGGAATCTTAATGTCATGGGCTAAAGCCGCGATTTGCTCCTGTTTGGTCTTCTCTAGTTCCCATTGCGCCTTTAAGGATTCTTGCAATGCTTCTCTCATTTCTGAAAGAGAAATAATGACATCATTAATTTCTTGAAAATGAGAAAGCTCCACTTCAAAATCCAAATTATTATTTTTGATATGCTGAGTAACTGATTCCAACTTATTTAAGTTCTTTTGTAGTTTATTAGCAAAAATCGTTGTAATCGTAAATACCCCTGCCAAAATACAGAGAATTAAAAGAATTATACCTGTAGATTCATAATCGGGCAGATGCTCCCTAAGATACGCCGATTGGAATTGTGGTCGTAAATAATATTGAACCACACAATACTCCCGGCCACGATCAATGATTCGAAATACTTTTTGCCCATGATATACCGTTTGCTTGTCCTGAATCATCCCCTTGATCCATTTCAGATCCCTTTCTCCCATATTCCCATATAATTCAACTTTACTTTTCTTATCCAGAATAGCGAAACTCGAACCTTCGCTCATCATTTGTTCAGTCACATGAGAGGCTACCTTAAGTTGTGGCGCCAACCGATCTATCCATTGTTCATTATAATTAGCAGGCATAATAAACCCTGTATTCACGCCTACGACTGTAAAGATCAAGGATAACATCGTTATCCCTGCGCAACTCAGAAATAAACAAATCACATATTTCAGCAGCTCTCTGCGCATCGTCGTTTTTCTTAATCCCACTTATATCCTACACCCCAAACTGTATGAATAGGACTGGTATGATGTGGGCTAAATTTTTTGCGTATCGATCGGATAAACTCTGTAATCGTTGCAAATTGTGCACATCCATCCAACCCGTAAACTTCATCATATATTTCTTCTCTTGTGAAAATTCTCCCTTTATTTTTCGCCAGAAACTCACATATTTTATATTCATTTTTGGTAAGCGGTATTTTTATTTCTTGTACCGAAATCTCTTTGACACCAAAATCAAACGTTATACCTGAAATTAACATTCGAGCAGGGTGTTTTTCACGATTTTCTCTCCTTAGATGAGCGCTTATTCGAGCACTCAGCTCATGAACGCCAAATGGCTTTGTTATATAATCATCTCCCCCTATCATTAGTCCATTAACGATAGCTTCCTCACCAACTTTCGCTGTCAGAAAGACGATAGGGCATTCCACTACCTTCCTAATTTTTTTACAAAGCTCAAACCCATCCAAATCAGGCATCATCACATCCAAGAGAATCAGATCATATCCCAAAAAAGCCTCCAGCGGTAATTCCTTTACCATATGATGTGTATAAACCAAATGTTGGTCCCGTTGCAGGATATTTTTGATGAGGATAAGGATATCTATATCATCATCTATTGCCAATATACTCGCCATATAGATCTTCCTTCCATTTTCACAGCGTCACGGCTATCTTTTACTCGTAGGATTTTCTCCCTTCCCATAGCCTAAACCACAAAACGCTAATGATGAATACAATAATTGTAACATAAATAAGGATATTTTTTCCTGAATTCATCTCATTTTGCAAGCTATGAACTTCATCCATACTTAATGTGCGGAGCTGCAGAGTCCCTATATAATCCATAAATCTGGCACCCCACGCCCAGGGAATGTACTGCCATATATGATCTCCTATCCCAGTGAGCATAAGACCTGCAAGCAGAAAACCAGCTCCACCCAAAACACTTGAAAACCCCATGCCAAAAAGATAACTTGCAAGTAAATGAATCATGTAGAGGGTAATCATGCTCACCATCAGCAAAACGCCCCCTTCTAAAAAGACGCTATAACGAATGTTCTGAAGATGTAGTACATATTTCAATCCTATAACAAAAAATCCAAGCGCTAAAAAAACCGAAATCATTCCCATAATTAGCAGCATCACAAGCTTGCTGCTGTAGCTCGTTAGCCTTGATACTGCTCCCAATAGGACTTGGAATTTTCCCGCTTGCTCCTCTTGAGAAACAGCCATTCCACA
This sequence comes from Paenibacillus sp. 23TSA30-6, assembly GCF_014858585.1. Classification (NCBI taxonomy): domain Bacteria; kingdom Bacillati; phylum Bacillota; class Bacilli; order Caryophanales; family Paenibacillaceae; genus Paenibacillus; species Paenibacillus sp. 23TSA30-6. The sequence continues at coordinate 103,200 of NZ_SLTL01000007.1, forward strand.
AATAACTCCAATAAGCAGTGGAAAAGCCATCCCTATAGCTTCCATGTAGAACGTATATAGATGGAGGGGGTCACGCTCTCTGCTATAACTGAAATATGCGATAAAGATAAGCGCACATAAAACGGGGAGTACAAGATGGACCCACACCAAAAAGGTGTATTTTATTTTTTTGAAATCTGCCCTCAAATTTCTATAAAATATGAGCAATTAATGTTCCCCCCATTTTTCAAACCGTTTTCCCGTGATAAGGGCCAAAACCATAAATAATACTACAGACATCACTATGCCTACAGGAAGCACACTTGCGTTCCTTAACGGGCTATTCGCCTCCAGAAGCAAACCATTAGGGTGTATGCCCACGACTGGACACATCATACGTATAGACCAGCTCCAAGGACTGATCCACCAATATGATTGTGTCGCCATGGTTATTCCTATTCCCAGACTACTCAAGCAATTGAGAATAACAGTACCTGCGAATCCAAATCTTTTAGCTAGAAATAAACAAAATGGAATCTCCCATAACGTTGCCACCCATAACAGCAAAATGGCTCCTATACTCGAAGCGAGCTGTGTTTGAAACGTCGGAATGAGCAGCCCTATGATAAGTATCATGCATAAAAAAAATAACAGCGAGAACAACGAGTATATACTGATAATACCTATTTTAGTAAACCATGCCTTTGCTGGTTGAAGAGGTAATAACCATATCGTAGAATAATGAGATGCCTTCTTTTCCTTCTGATCAGACAAAGTACATAGTATGGAAATCAATAGCGGCAGGAATAAGATTGACCACCAATTTGTCGTATTACTTGTAAAGTACATTGGACTAATTAAAAATGAATAACAAATATTCACGAAGGGGAGAATCCATATAATCTTTCTGGAAAATGTTCTTTTAAACTTTAAATGTTCTGCCTGGAGATTCCTTATCATCTACGTGTACTCTCCTTTTCTCTACTATTTTTGATGATATCCATGAACAACTTTTCAAGATTGTCACCCTGTTGTATTTCCCCCTGATAGCTGAGAGCTCCAGAACTTATGATTCCAATATGATCTGCAATTTGTTCTACTTCGGGCAAGATATGACTAGACAGAATAACACTTATCCCTTTTGCCGGAAAAGAAGAAATTAGCTCTCTCAACTCCTGAATTCCTATAGGGTCCAGACCATTCGTGGGTTCGTCTAAAATTAAAAGTTTAGGGTGGTTCAGTAGAGCTATGGCGATCCCCAATCTTTGTTTCATACCCATTGAAAATTGACCCGCTCGTTTTTTCCCAGTATTCAGTAAATCCACCGTCTCCAATACTTCTTGAATACGTGAATAAGGTAATCCTAATATCGTTGTCCGCACCTGGAGATTCTCTACAGCCGTCAAATTTTCATAAAGTGGCGGTGATTCTATAAGCGCGCCAATTTCGTTCAGATCTTTTCTACTCCACTTATGTCCATTAAAATGAATTTCACCTGAGCTTGGACGCAATATACCCGTAATCATTTTGAGGGTTGTAGACTTTCCTGCACCATTAGGTCCTAGTAGTCCATAAATTGTGTTTTCCTTTACTTGTAAAGAAATATCTGCAACTGCCTGCTCTTTTCCAAACATTTTACTTACATGTTTAAGCTCCAAAACATTCGTAGTCATATACCTGTACCTCACTATTCATGGATTAAAAATTTCATTTTCTCGAAAAAAAACATAAAAAAAGAGTGGTTACAAAGGCTTCAGCCTCTATTCACTCGTTCTTAGATACTCCAGGAAACATACAGATTTCCTTTCAATTCATATGGTCCCGTGTCAACTGACCTTCTAAGTTAATATATATGTAAGCAACATTCCGCAGATAACAAGAAACCCGAATTATTTAATTCTAGGTCATCATTCTAGATAAAATAATAATTTAATCGGGCATGGCTACTGATGAAAAGAATAAATTCTTTGGCTTGAAGCTGCCATAAGCTCTCATGCCCGATTAATTGTCCATTATTATTTGCTAATATGGCAATTGCAAGTTATTGTTTGCAATGCGCATGTTTGCAGGATGCCTGTTACACAGCCAGGAGTACACAAAGATTTACTAGTAACTTGTGGTTCAAATCCTGATCCCTGCTTAGATACGCTTACCACATCCAAATCAAAATCATCGAATTTTGCCATTGAATTCACCCCCCCTTCTTAGTATATTTACAGTCTATCAAACAAATATCAATTTTTTATCAAAATACCCAATAAAATCTTTAATCTATCAGTTCAAGCACTTTAAGAAACTCGTATTGCAACCAATAGTACATAAGGATATGCTGGTAATTTGAGGTTCAAAGTGCGTCACCTCCTTAGAAACAGATATTATATCCAAATCAAAATCATCGAACTTTTTCATCTTTTTCACCTCCTTTCTGGATGAACTCAATTATTCACCAAAATTACTTCTATAAGTTAATATTTATTTTGGACAAAGAACTACACCTGTTGCACATCCGGGAGTACAGAAGAGCAAGCTTTCAATTCGTGGTTCAAAATTTGAATTCTTTTTGGAGGCGGTTACGATATCCAAATCGAAATCATCAAAGTTCGCCATGTGTATCACCTCCTTTCATTCAGGACATTTGAATACATCTATCATAATAGAACAAAGTTCATAACATGAAAGCCTGTTCCCATTGAGTTTTTTGTCCACACTCTATGTTTATAAGCGGTAGTATGACCCCTGCAACGCCAGTCAGTAAACCAACATATTTAAGCTTTTTCACACCTCTGTCATCAACACCTCCTTCAAAATCATAAAAACCAAACGGATAAGATTCATCATAAAAGCTCATGATTTTATTTTTGAACAACATAATTTCCTCATTAAAAATATCCTTTCCACTTATTTTTTGAGCAGCCATGAGTATTTGGGCAATTCCAGCATAGCCGTGGCAGAATGTAGGTGACAAAACATGGTGTACATTCTGTGCAGTTTCCCTCAGGTTTTGCAATGCCAAATCAGTATACTTTGGCTCTTCCAATGCTTTTCCTGCATATAATAGGGCAATACAGACCCCAGGATTGCCATAACACCATGCGTCTCTTCTAAAATCAACATGACTCGAAGCACAGCCAGCTTTGAATTCCTCAAAAGAGATTACCCCTTTCCAAAAGAGATGTTCTCCATCCATGCTAGCAAACTGAATCAGAAACTCTACCATCTTCTTGATAGCTCGTTCTTGACCTGGAACGTTGATACCCTGAAGCATCGCTTTGGATAAAGCAACGATAGGGCCCGCAATACCATGCGATAATCCCAAATTAAAGTTTCCTTCAGGATATAATTGCTCCTCCATCTGCGTAAACTGGTTTTGTGATGGAATATGCCACCCTGGAATTTTAAGCCCTTGATATTCTTTATCATCAGCCAATCTCACTAAATACTGCAAAATATCTACCAATAATGACCTCATCTTCTTATCTTCAGAAAAAATTAATAAGTAGTTTGCTATTCCGCTCAAGCCTTCTATAACGTCATAATCACTTATATGAATGTCTATATTGGAGTAAGCAGCTAGCATGTTAGGCACTGAATCTGACAAATAATCATGAATACGATTGATAAATTTACTATACAATTTAAAGTTTTGTGACAGGCACACGGCTGCCAATCCGATCCCCGCAGCCCCAGAAAACATGGAAGAAGAGTGTAAACCAGCTTCCGCAATTTCCTTTACTAAATAACCAAGAAACTGGTGTCCTAACTCATCCCATCCTTCATCGGGGAAATGCTCATGCAACTCCGCATACACCATGCAGAGTCCCGGTAATCCGTGACTTAATGTGATAGCGTTCCACGGATTGAAGGTTAGTTCTCCCATAGTTAAGCAATTCTGTTCCTCGTTAACCATATGCAGCAGCTTGTCATAATCCTTTATATTCAAAGCAATTTTTTTTACTATATTCAGTGTTTCCAGATGAGTCCCTGTTAAAGAGCTTCCTCCCATCGCACTTCACTCCTATGCGTATTTTGGTAGTTTTCCGATTCATTCATTTGCTTATAAACGGGACAATTATTTATCAAGTCATCATGTATGCCTTCCCCAACGACCTCTCCTTGATCCATAACGATAATTCGGTCGGCCAATCGGGCAGCTACTAATCGGTGTGAAATAAAAATACCAATCTTATCTTTGGACAAGTTGAAAAACGTATCAAACGTCTCCTTCTCCGCTATAGGATCAAGTGCAGCATTAGGTTCATCCAGTATATAAAGGGAAGCATTCCGGAAATAGGCTCTGGCAAGAGCTATTTTCTGCCATTGTCCACCTGAAAGTTGTCTACCCTCATCAAACCATAGCCCTAATTGTGCATCTAAGTCATAGGATTCCTCACCCTTTATAAAATTCGCATGCACGATATCCAGAGCCGAAGCAATCTTGTCTCTACGATCCATGTTGACCACTTGACCAAATCCAACATTTTCCTGAAGCTTCATCTCATATTTCATGTAATCCTGAAATAACACTGCAATTTGATCCCTGTAGCTTTCTTGATCCAGTTGATGTATTGGCTTGCCGTTGACCAGAATTTCCCCCTCCTGCACAGGATATAGAGCCGTAAGCAATTTGATCAACGTACTTTTACCTGAACCGTTAGGTCCAACAATCGCTACACGTTCACCTGAAAGAAGCGACAGATTAACTGACTTCAGAGCTTCTACAGCATGATGAGGGTAACTAAAAGTAACGTCTTTCAATTCAATGCTTCTAATTTGTTGAATATCCTCATCGCCAACGTCCAACATGTCAGAGGAGTCATTTTCATATTCAAGAAACTCAAACAATTGATTCATATACAAGCTACTATTATAAATGGAATAAATATTACCCATCATAGTCTGAGAATTACTTTGAACTAAAGAAACAGATCTAATATAACTAATCACATGACCTACCATGATCTGTCCGACATAGGCCGACATAATAGCTACGAAAACTACAACAACTCCAACCAACTGAACAATGATTTCAAACAAAAAATTAAACATCGTTTTTTTCTTGAGGATATACGTATCTTGATCAATGAATTTTTTTCTTATGTTCCAATAGCTTTCAAGTAAATAATCTTTTAGATTATAAAGTTTAATCTCTTTGAACGAAAAATCATGAGTAAGGATATAACTGAGATACCATGCCTTTCGTTCTGCTCCCGCTCTCTTCCACTGTATAAAAAACTCTTGTTGTCCAATTCTCAAGTAGTACATTAATGAAATTACAGGAATGATGAGTAATAGAACAGATACTCCCGGATTCCAGGCCATTAAAAACGCAACCGAAGAAATAAGTGTGATAAATGATGTGATTAAAGTAATGACAGCCTGGAATATTTGATAAGGTCTAAAAGCAATCTCTCCAGAAATTCTTTCTAATTTGTTGTATATATCCGAATTTTCGAAATCAGCGAGTGAAAGTTCACTACTCTTTTCCATAACCATATAATTCAGTTTGTAATTCATGAGAAACTGAAATCTTCCTTCATAGTAACTAGATAGCTGCGATACTATTTCTGTCAATAAAGATACTCCCATAAAAGTTGCAAACATAATGATCACGCTTCTTAATTCTGTTTGTACTTTAACCAGAGAATTAATTAGCTCTTGTGAAATATATAAGGACACAATCGGACTAAAGCCTGTTATTAAACGAATCAGTATTATTTTTGTAAACAACTTTTTTTCGAGCTTAAATACGAGTTGAACCGTCCTAGGCATTTGTTTTAAAGTTTGGCAAATTTCTTTGAAGCTGACCCGTGCCTTTACTTCCATATAAATCTGCCTTCACTTTTCTGATATCTTTGTGCATACAAGGTGTGTCTGGTTAAGCACATTATTTTATCTTCCAGATCCCTGTTAGTTCCAAATAATCTATTACAATGCAAATGAATGATACTTGCCAAAATATGATCCAGAGGGCTAGTTAAGCTATCCATTTGTTTCTTTGCTAACTGTGAATAATGATCTACAACCTTGTCTCTCAGTTCCAAAATATTCAGAAATGTATTCCCTTCTTCCGTTTTCCTAACCTCTGCCCAGTCCTGATCATTATTACAGCTCGACATAAATGTATCTTTGGCATCTTTAAATTCTGTGCGATACTTATAGGGGTTACTATGTCCTTCTAAGAAATTCAATTGCGCCTCAAAGTCCAACCCAAATTGGTCCAGATATTTTATAATCGAAATCATACCAATAAGCTCTTTATCTAAAGTTAGATGCTTCATTCTTGTCATTCTTAATATACATTCAACAACTTTACTATCGGTAAAGAAGATCTGCTCTGCCGCATCCATCAGTACAGGACCTCCATATCGCTCAAGCTCTCTGTCATAAGAACCAATCACACCGTCCGTAACGATGTCTCTTTGTCTGAGATTCTTTAGCCATTTCAAAATATGCGGGTAAATCTCAAATAACGTTTCAGTATTTCCATGGAATCTCAACCTTATATGTGGTTTAGGATCGAGATACCTGATGAAGAAATGCTGCACGGAGTAACTCTCTGATAGAGACTCGCAAAAATCTGCAATTTCAAAAGCTATAAGTTCTTCTTCTCTTCGTTGTTTGGCATATAGTTTGATGAATAACCAATCATCGAATGGCATCTTCACTCTAATATCTTCTCCAATGTGCATACTTGAGTTCGATCGGATCTCTTTTTTTTCTTCTTTAATCCTCTTCATGAGCGGGACCACAATCTCTGCAACATATGAATGTTGATATTGATCAATAACCACATCTTCCCCTTGTTCAATGGCCACCAGATTCAACAAAGACGCTTTTTCTTTCTTTATTTCTGAATATAAGATTTTTAACAATTCGTTGTTATGCGCATGTATAAGCAAACGATTATCTGCATTAGCAATATAAAATTTTTCCGGTAAACCATAGTGATTATAATATTGCAAAAAGCTGCTCTTAAATTCTTCAAAACCCATGCTAGAGGTTACATGTAGATCATCTTGACAAATATTCCACTGCGCACTAGATAAGATTATATTTTCATATCTTATTTCCGGGATATACTTATACTCTTTGTAAATATCCGTCCAAGGGAATAAACTCCAATCTCTTTTACCATCTAAGGCAATCTCCTGTAAAAATCGAATAGCATTGCTTGCAATCAAAGGATTTAACATGTTGTTAGACTCAAACAACAAGATGTCTTTCGTTATTTTATGTCTTGCATAAAAGCGATTTTCATATATTCCAATTAGAATATCCTCTAATTTCACCATATCCTGTTCAGATTTCACACCATTCGTAAATAGGGACATTTCTTTTTCCCTATTACTTAGATTTCGCGTTACATTTCCTGATCTTATTTGATTGGGAACAAAACTCAATTCACACAATTTACAGTTCCCATTCCTTATAACTTTTTCTTTATCATTTAAATCCTTTATGATTTCCGTAATTTCTTTTGACAAATGAGAAAATCTTCCGAAAGTCTTGCCGGCGACAGTTGACCCCACATTAGGTCCCATATACAACACCATCTTTTGATTGCAACTCTTTATAAAGAAATTCAGCTCTAGTGAGACTGGAATTTCACAATGATCGATTTCAGGATCGTAGTATTGTCTTAGTTCATTTTCATGCAGTTCTATAGCCCCGTGACTTCTCACGGCTGCATAATACTTTTCCAAAAAAAAGTTTTTTAGCTTTGGTGTATAATTCCCATCTATTTTAATGGTTTCATGGAAATCATTTGGTGGATTCATATATGAGTAGGGGGCACCGATACCAGAACTACTATCCAGCATTTCCATAATGGAAACCTCACGATCCGTGCCGTATTTCTCCAAGAACTGATGCTTATAATGTTCCAAATGACTGGATTGTTTATGAAAAGGTCGTGCAATCATTGTCAGCATACTAGCCAAATTACAAACATCTGTTGCCGTTTTATGGTCTAGTCTAAAATTTGCTTCTGATAATCCCGCATCAAGCTGTAAAGGCGATGATGACTTCATCAATCGATTCATGTTTTCGTATAAGTTTATGTATTCCCGTTCACCTTGTCCTACAAGTAGTTGATTATAGTATTCTAATTGTATTTGGATCTCTTTGAGATGCGTAATCATCTCTGGAGCTACTCCTCTTCTTTCAGCTTGTTCAATAAAGTATTGATATTGGTCAGGCACAGTAAGAGGGGGTCTTAAGTTGGAAATAAGAAACTCTTTGTCTATCAATTCCATCACATAATCTTTTATTCTTTTCTCATCCGTATTAGGGTACTTATCACTTAACATTCGTGTGATATCTTGAAATAAGATAAACTTCTTGCAATTATCGTATAGCATAGAAAAGACAGGAGTAGCCCGAATATTAATCTCATCCGATTTTCCATCGGTACTGTATAGTAAAAATGCACGATCTCCCTTTACATAACAAGCGCTATTTAATTTGAACTCAAGTTGATCAGCAGACTCTATCTCTACTTTTTTAATCATATTAAAGAGCCATTCAAGGTCAACTCTAGCCTTCTTATAAAACGCATGTTGATCGAATTGCAACTGATTTTCTGAAGCGAACGAACCTACTCCAACTGAAGAAAAGAGTCCAAATGGCGTTGTTCTGCTAGCTCTTCTTATAGCATATTTAAGCATAGATTCAATAAAATTTCTTTTTTTCTTACCTATCAGCTTCTCTGGCTTATTCAAGAACAACTCCATTGTGTCATATAATGTTTTGCTAGACACGAGTACTTGATTCTTAAAAATAGGATCTTTACATAATTGTGTTAGAAGATAATCCTGATCCTCATTATCTAAAAAATCCAGCCTATTATCTTTCAATGGTATACGAACCATAAACTTATCCATATGACTATATAGCGCTCTCATAAAAATTCACCTACTTATTAGGATTTATGATACTGCTTAATATAGACTACAATTATCAAGACTTTATCAAGATATGGATAGGTTAACCATTTTAAATATGTCACATGATATGGAAGAATTAATGCGAATTGCTTAAGAGAAGAAACCCTCCCATATCCTTATTTGGAGGGTTTCTTTTTCAATTGGTGACAGACAAACAATCACTTGATCGCAATGTAAATTAGTACAGGCTCATCAGGATTGCCATACACTTCAAAATCACCTGTGTACGTCCGCTCTGCTTGTCCCGAGGCGGCCCAGCTCCAAATCGCTTGCCATACCCGGAAGACCGAGGAAGGTTCGGGTGTAGCTTGAAAGACAGCGTAACGCGCAGCCGGAATAACGAGTTGTTCAAGACCGTCAGGAGCTTCACCATCCGCAGCCGCTTCTTTTCCGATAAAAAAGGTATAGTCGCCAAAAACCCCATTTTCATAATTGGAATAGCAACCATAGACAGAACGGTGTTCTTCATGCCCGCTTATCCGTCCAGGCACATCTTCACTCCAGAAGCGTTCCCACATGCCTGGAATGATTGCCTGGGATGTTTGCTCATTCCGGTTGCTTGTACGTGCTGCCAGTCCGATCAGGCGAATCTCCCCCCGACTTTCCTCCCGAATCGGTTTAAAATCTTCTTCACGTTCCGTACTCTCCTGTGAACGCCAGCGTTTTAAATTTGGCAGATAACTACGCATCATTGCAACAGCCTCTTCCTTCTGCATCCCTTGCTCTGCGAGAATAGGTGCGCACTGCTGAATCATCTCCTCCATCGTCAAATCAGGCTGAACAAACGCACCTTCCTTATAACAATACTTACAATATTCATCTGTTTTGACCTGTTGTGCGTCCGTTCCGTATTGTTCCTCATGCTCCAGCGGCATCCCGCAACTTTGACAAGCTTTATCCATTTTGTAAATCCCCTTTCGTGATTGATATGACATCAGTATAACGAAACAAACCTGACAACTATCCGTCAGGTTTGTTTTTTATATTCTATGTTTTTCGGGATTTTCTATCAGGGGCTCTCCATAATTGGATGCAATACGTAACGCCATATCCCGAATCTTTTCCCGTAAATGAGCAGGTTCCTTGACGATCACATCCGGCCCCAGACTTAAAATAAATCCGTACATCCACGCATCCTCGGGAAAAGGAACCGAAACTGTATACATCCCTTCTTCCTGCTCAGTCAATGCTTCCACGCCAAACCAGTCTTCCGCCAAATGCCGGGATCTGTGGTTAAATTGCAGCGTAAAAGGCTGTACCGTCTTAACCTCCGCAAGCCGTTCCTCATTCCATGGCAGCTTTTCATAGGAAAGATCCCGGCGAGTAAAAGCCAACTCCGTCACGACAGGATCACTCATGCGGGATAGTTTGAACAGACGAAATTGCTCCTTGTCGAGACAATAAGCATATACAAACCATTGCTGTCCTTTCAAAACGAGTGTGTGCGGTTCAACCTTCCGTGCGGTCACGGCTCCCTGCGCATTCCTGTAAGTAAAAGCAATCGTACGCGATTGGCTCAGCGCCTCTTTCACCTTCACCAGCTTGCTCTCCTGCGCAGACTGATTTCCCCAACCCGAATGATCGACGATAAACTGTGTGGTATTAACACTGAATTTCGCTTTTCCCGAATCCGGTATAATGCTTTCAAATTTATCGAGCAGCCGGGTCACATTCGGTCCACCTAACGACGAGGACAAGCTCTGCAAGCCCATCACAATGTCCTTCACATCGCCATCCGTCAGCACACTGCGATCCAGGCGGTAGCCATCCATCAGGCCGATTCCCCCATTTGCCCCCTGATAAGTTACCACCGGAATACCAGCCAGGCTAATCGCCTCGATATCTCTGTAGATCGTCCGTATCGAAACCTCATACAAATCTGCCAGTTCCTTCGCCTGAATTCTATTTTTTTTCAACAGCAAAATGACGATAGAAAGCAACCGTTCAATTTTCATCTCTCCAAAACCTTTCACCATTAATCGCACTAGCTTCCAGCCTAAAATTCCAATACGCTTCAGCATCTGCTGGTTCTATGTTCCTGATTAAAATCATTACTTCCAATGCGCCTCCAAATGTTTTCCTCCATCTTACTCTATCTCTTATCTAAAATGAACCCGTTGCCAATAGCAAAAACCTCAGGCATTCCATCCCGTTGGATAGAACTCCTGAGGTTAAATCATTTATTTCACTTATGGCTCATAACGCTTAATAACGATGACCGCATTGTGACCGCCAAATCCAAAGGAATTGGATAGCCCGATATTTAATGAGGCCTTGCGTGCTTCGTGAGGCACATAGTCCAGATCACAAGCCGGGTCCGGGTTGTCCAGATGAACCGTTGGCGGAATGATGCCTTCCCTTAGACTCTGTACAAGTGCAATGGCTTCGACACCGCCTGCGGCTCCCAGCATATGACCGAGCATGGATTTATTCGCGGTAACCGGAATTTGGTAGGCATGGTCACCGAACAGTTTGTGTATCGCGAGGGTCTCGGCCAGATCGCCAACGGGCGTACTCGTTGCATGCGCACTGATCACATCCACCTCTTCAGGCGTGATACGGGCGGATTGAAGGGCTGCTTTCATCGCCAGATAAGCTCCAGTCCCTTCCGGGTGCGGTGCAACCATATGGTAGGCATCCGAGCTTGCGCCATAGCCAATGACCTCCCCAACTATTTCTGCGCCACGCTGAACAGCATGCTCCAGCGATTCCAGTACCAGAATGCCCGCCCCTTCGCTCATAACAAAGCCGTCGCGGTCCTTATCAAACGGTCGGCTCGCAATCGAAGGCTCCTCGTTACGAGTCGACAAGGCCGTTGCATTGGAGAAGCTCGCAAGCGCCAGTCTGGTAACCGCTGCCTCCGCTCCACCTGCAAAAATCACATCCGCATCTCCTGTGCGAATCGTACGAAACGCTTCTCCAATCGCCGTATTTCCAATGGAACAGGCCGTAACCGGCGAAAGCGTGGGACCCATTGCTCCGAACGCAATACTGATTTGCGCCGCAGCCATATTTGAAATCATCATAGGCACCAGTGTCGGACTGACTCTGCCTGGCCCACGATTCTCCAATACATTCACATTGTCCACCAACGTATCCAGACCGCCGACCCCAGATCCTACATAGACACCAACACGCTCCAGATTCGTGTTATCCAGCTCCAGACCGGAATCCTTCAGCGCTTGCTCTGCCGCAAACAACGCAAACTGCGTGAAGCGATCCATTCGTCTGGCGTCTTTACGTCCCCATTGCTTTTCTGCATCAAAATCCTGTACCAGCCCGGCGATCTGTGCTTTCAAATCAGACACGTCGAACGTGTCTATTTTTCGTATACCTGAATGACCCTCCAGCAGATTCTTCCACAGCGTGTCCACGTCATTGCCCAGTGGTGAAACCACACCCATACCTGTAATTACAACTCTTTGCATACGCTCTTCATTCCTCCTGCTCGATTGCTTACTTATAATCCTCATTTTACCCTTAGCTTATCCTATTACAAGTGTTTGTTTATCCTGGTATAATGAACACTACTATAGTTAGAGCCTTAACTGCTCATTACTTATCCACCATCGAATGGAGAGAACTCGCTATGAAACCGGAAGCACGTCTGGAAGCACTATCTGTTTTTCTTAAAACCAAAAGAGCCCGTTTACACCCGCATATGGTCGGTCTGCCGAACGGATCACGCCGCAGAACACCCGGCTTGCGCAGAGAAGAAGTGGCTCAATTAGCAGGTGTCAGCACCACATGGTACACCTGGCTGGAGCAGGGACGCGATATCAAGGTGTCCGCCTCTGTACTGGATGCCATTGCCGCCGCCTTGCAGCTAAACGCGGACGAACGAAAGTATTTGTATGATTTGGCGCTTGAAACCGGATTTCAAACACCTCCTGCTCCTGCAGAGCAGACGGTTATTTCTCCATCCCTGCAAAAAATAGTACAGGAGCTGCGCTATTGCCCTGCTATTATTTCAGATCGGCGCTGCCATATTGTCGGCTGGAATGCAGCCGCGGCTCATGTGTTTATGGATTTTGCAGAGCTGCCCCATGAACAGCGCAACATGATTGAGCTGCTGTTTACCAAAAAAGAGTTTAAAAGTCTGGCTGTAAACTGGGAGCATTTCGTCAAAGGATTCCTTGCTATTTTCCGCGCTTATTACGGACAATATGTGACGGACCCTTGGTATGCACAGTTCATACAGAACATGAGCCGGGCTTATCCGGAGTTTAATGAGCTTTGGAATCAGAGTGAGGTCAGCTCTGCGCCGGAGGTGCTGATTGAATTTCGTCATGCAAAGGCAGGCAAAATGTTGTTTGACCTGACCTCCCTTCAGGTGCAGGGCAGCGTCGATCTGCGTTGCAGCATCTACACCCCGAACGCACAAACCTCTACAGAAAGCAAACTCCAAAAGCTAATGGAAGGCAGCTAAAGGATTTCACCCCTCCTGTTATGAAGATATCTTTTTCCGTCCATACTACATCTACGATCTGTGCAACATAGATGCCAACGATGTGACAGAACCAAGAGCTTCATCTGCGCCATTACTAGGAGGGAGGGAATTCATCATGAAAGCCAAATCGACAAGTTCCCCACAATCACAAAATCAGGCACCACTGCCTGTTCCGGTGCAATTCGACCGTAGCTGGCAGGATGAGCTGGACCAACGCCTCCGCAAAGGAGGACCTTGGGGAGATTGGGGTCTATATCAGTTGGCGATTGAGGCGGAAAAGGCCAAGCTGGTCCCCAGCTTTGATGAGCTTCAATGTCTGAAGCATTTGCAAGACCTCACTCCGCTGCCCCATCAGCTGGATACGGCCCGTAAAGTATTGTTTGAAATGTCCGGTCGCGCCATCCTCGCTGATGAAGTCGGCTTGGGTAAGACGATCGAAGCTGGAATGATTCTAAAAGAATATCTGGTTCGCGGGCTTGCCGCTAAAGTGCTTATTCTTGTCCCCGCTTCTCTGGTACTTCAATGGGTTCGTGAGCTGAACAGCAAATTTGGCATTCCGGCTGTCGCTCAGAAAAAAGCATATTCCTGGTCGTCCGAGGTCGTCGTGGCCTCTATGGATACAGCCAAGCGGGAGCCACACAGCAACATCCTGCTGGACACTGATTATGATCTGCTCATTATCGACGAAGCCCACAAGCTGAAAAATAAAAAAACATCCAACTACCAGTTTATTATGAAGCTGCGAAAAAAATATTGTTTGCTCCTGACCGCTACCCCTGTCCAAAATGATCTGTCCGAACTGTTCAATCTCATTACATTGCTTAAGCCCGGTCAGTTAGGACGACACGGAGATTTTTCAGCTAACTTCGTTGTGGATAAACGTCTACCTAAAAATGAGGATCAGCTCAAGGATGAGCTGTCCAAAGTCATGATCCGCAACCGTCGCGGCGAAGGGCCGGTCCAATTCACCAAACGAAATGTTTCCAACATTCACTTGGAGCTTTCGCCGGAAGAACAAGCGCTATACGATGGAGTCACTTCCTTTGTCAAGGATCAATATCAGGCGAATGGCGGAAATTTGAGCAGTATGCTGTCCCTCGTTACCCTTCAGCGGGAAGTGTGCAGTAGCCGGGATGCGGTATTCGTAACGCTTGTCAATTTGTCTAAAAAGATGGCGCCCGACTCTCCCTTGCGTGATCGCGTCTGGGAATTGGTCGCGCACATCAAAGCGATTAAAGCCAATTCCAAGGCGGAAAAAGCGCTTGAACTCATTCGTCAAATGAACGAAAAAGTAATTATTTTTACCGAATACCGGGCTACACAGGAATATTTGCTGAACTATTTTCGCGACCGGGGGCTATCCGCTGTTCCTTACCGAGGCGGCATGAACCGGGGACGCAAGGACTGGATGATGGATCTGTTCCGCGGACGCATTCAGGTGATGATTGCCACGGAGGCGGGCGGCGAGGGCATTAACCTGCAATTTTGCCACCATATGATTAACTTTGACCTACCGTGGAACCCCATGCGTGTGGAACAACGGATTGGACGTGTGCATCGACTGGGACAGACACATGATGTGAATATTTTCAACCTGTCCACCACCGGAACGATTGAAGAGCATATCCTCCACCTGCTGCATGAAAAAATCAATATGTTCGAAATGGTTATAGGCGGGCTGGACGTCATTCTGGAACGGTTTGAAAAGAAGGAATCCATTGAAAAGAGCCTGTATAGAATCATGCTTGAATCCAGCAGTGATGATGAAATACGCCGAAAAATGCAAAAGCTCGGTCATTCGCTGGATTCGATCAAACAGGAAATGAAACAGATTCGCACAGAAAGTCCACCTACTTCGGATACGCCAACCGATATGTCCTCCGAAGCCAATCAGATCAACGGGCGTTTGACGGGGACAAGCCAAGCCACCGCTGCTTTGCTAGGCTTTTCAGGCAGCGCCCCTCCAGCCAAAGCCCGACGCAGCGCGAAAGGAGGCAACTGATATGACCATGAATTCACAGCAGGTACAGCGCTTTGTCCTCACGTATCTGGAAGCGACCGGATGCAGCGTGATCGAGAGGTCGCCCAACCATGTGACCGTCAAGCTTTCTCCCGAAGCGGATAAAGCTCTAACGAACCGCCCCTACTATTGGGGCTATGTGGAGCGTACGGGTGTTCCGGCGCAAACGATGTCGTTCACCTTTATTTTCGATGGGGAAGCCTACCGGACGGCACAGGAGAGTTCGATGGAAAATACGTCCCTCCCCCCGTCACAAGCACAACCGGGGCAAGGTCCACAACCAGCCCCAGCGTCCGGCAGCCCGGCGCAGGATCAGGTCATGGGCCGTTACTTCGGTCATGTTCCGGCGTTACCGCAGCTAGGGCCCGGACGTATTTTGCAGGAAGAGCTGCGTTATGGGAGTCGTCGGCTGCATCAAATTTTTGAAGCTGCACGGGATGGAGGGAAATATGTCAATTTGTTCGAGCAGCCCAATGCTCGTCAATTATCCGCCCGTTCTCCCGCAGTGTATGAAGCCTGGCTAGGCGTCTGCTACAAGATCGAATTTGCCTGTGATTTGAAGCGGGAAGAGCTGCATTGGCTCGGGATTTCGCTCAAAAGCGGCACGATTGTACCCGACTTTGGCGGCATGCTCGAATCCCGGCAGCTCAGCCCCCTGCTGGCAGGCAATATGCATGTGCAGCCTGCAAAGTTATCTGTTCCGGAGGCCTCCACCTCGCTGGAAAACTATCTCAATGTTCAGCTAAGCCAACAGGATTACAAGTGGGCTGAGCAGGCCAGAGAACGGCTGCGCGAGGAATTGGAGGTTATTGATCACTATTACGATGATTTGGTCAAGGAGCAAAAAGAAGAAGAGGAACAAAAAGAAGCCGTACAAGAGCAGCATCAAGCCCGCCGCAAAGAAATGGTATGGCAATATGAACCGAAGGTGCTTGTATCCGCCATTAACTGCGGGATATTTCATCTGCGGTAACCGATATCTCACGCTCCTTCGCAGGCTAGTTGCAGAGGTATCGTCAGCTTTTAACATCGTGCTTCAGACTATATCGGGTTTATTGCTGTACCGACAAGCTTTGCCAAGCCTGTTGCTACTTATCGACAGCAAAAAACGAACCCGGTCAGGACAGATGTGCCGACAAGGTGTAGCAGTCTTTTTATCGGACAAGCTATATGCTGGATAAAAAAGCTTCCATCGGTGCATTATGCCGTCAGAAAGGTGGATTTCATTGAAAAAAAATTCCGGACACTATAGCGTTGGTATGATTGCGGCTGTTCTGATCGGTCTGTCCGCAGTCTGTCCGTTTGCTTCCATTCAAGCGGCCCCCTTAGCAACCCAAGATCACATCGCAAACCCGTCACCCCCTTACGAAGCAAGTTCATTGGTTTCCCCAGCGGAACCCACGAACCAAAACCAAGCTGAGAAGCAGGAGCAAACCGAGGCGGCTCCTGTAAGCCCCTACCTTTCTCCGGATAACTCTTCCGCAAGTCCTCCTGCTCAGGAGCAAGGGGTACCAACGGACGTAAAGCGGGTTTCCTCCGATACGGTACAGTCGCTATCAGCACAGCCTCCATTTGCCCAGTGGAAAGATGCCGAGCTTAGCTACCATCCCCTCGGACCCGGAACCCATAGCTGGCTCGTGCAAGTGAATCGTGGAGGTGAATACATTGGCTACCTGATTATCGGGGCAGATCATAACGGCGCTTATCAGCTTAATGAATACGGAAACGGGCCGGGTGGGCCGTACAGTATGAATTTACTCCGCCAATCCCTTAAATCACTCACAGAAACTGAACTTTCATCCATCGACAAGCTGCAAATTACTCCCATGTATGAGGAACCGCTATTAGCCTACTGGCGAGTGCGTTCCTCCACGGGCAGCGAAGTATGCATCGACGCTTTTACGGGTGATCCATTGCCTGCGGAGGTAGCCAATGGAAGCTGGAAAAACAAGCTCCACAGCAGCACAAATTCTTCTTCTTCCGCTCTTTCTCTGAAAGCAGGGGCACAGGCGATTACCCTTTCGGCTGAGCCTTTTGACCCCTATGACGATCTTAGCTGGCTTCTACCCCAACAAAAGCTTTCCATCCATAACGTAAATCAGTTTACCAACACACTGAATGAATCATCACGTATCGTATTTTCTGCGACCAGCATAAATTTTGCCTTTGGCGGCCCTTTGGCTATTAACGGATATCAATCCTGGAACCCTTCGCCTGATCTGTCTCATCCTATTATGTATGCGGCAACTTGCCGCACCGGGCTTTCCCGCTTTGTGCCGCTGGACCGGCTGTTATCTGGCGGTGAATTTTATCGTATCCATCCTTAGTCATAAATTACGAAATCATTCTTGAACATTTCTATAACACAAAAAGAGACCTCAAACGGCATTCCGTATGCCTCTTGTGGTCTCTTTGGCGAGTTTAATGCCGCTCCTTTCGCCCTTTGCGTGCGGATTTAATCCACATATTCAGAGCGAGCGGCAGCATTCCGAACCATTTGTATACCCATGGCTCTCTGGATTGTTTGCGGCTACGGCGCACATCGCGCGGCGTTTCCATATACCGAACAATTCGCTGCGTAATGTACGTCACCAGTTCGTCACTCTTGGCCATCCTCCGCGACCTCCTTTAAACTGCATCCCTGACATTTTGTTCGCATTGCAGGAAAACATCAAATTCACACGTTGGATGCAGATAAGCATAGCTTGCTCATTTTCCAAAAAGGCTAACCCTGCGGGAATAACTATGCATGACTTCCCTTAAATGGAACATACTATCTTAAACAAAACAGTTACCCGAAGAATAATGGTTATGTTTAAGGCAGTTATGCTGCTTTATATGGTTGATTAGTACCCGTAGCGCCTTAACTGGAAAATAATCAATCCGTCTACTGGAGGAATGGGACGTGCGAAAAGAAAAGCTAAACATCAAATGGTTAACTGGACTGGGATTAAGTTTAAGTGTCCTTTGCAGTGCTGTATTTGTACCCTTTGCCTATGCAAGCGCCCAGCCCGGCGAAAAAAGCATCTATCCGAACAAAGACTCAGAAAGCCAATTCAACGTACATTCGTCGTATCACGCTTTTGCCAAACCCGTTGTGCTTATAGACGTCGGTCATGGAGGCGTGGACGGTGGAACGGGCCATAAAGGGCTTCTGGAAAAAGACATCAATCTCGCAATAGGTCAAAAACTGTACCTGATTTTACGCTCACAGGGCTATCCCGCGGTCTTAAACAGGGACAAGGACTATGCTCTAAGCGACGATAATCGTTGGCTTCAATCCAAATCCCGGCATCTGAAAGACCTGGCCCAGCGTAAAAGCCTGGCAGAACAACTACCTACTGCTTTGGTCGTCAGTCTGCATGTGAATTGGACCAAACGTGCCGAAAAACGGGGACCGATTGTTTTGTACCAGGATGAAGGCAGCAGCTATCTGTTGGCAGAGCGGATTCAACATTCATTAAACCGCTTATTCTGCATGAACAGAGAAACGGTTTACGGAAAACCCTTCTATCTTTTAAATAAAATCCAGCCTCCCGCTGTAATCGTAGAAACCGGATTTATCAGCAATGAACAGGACAGGGCTATTCTTTCCGGGGATCGCGGTCAAAAAAACGTTGCAGAAGCGATAGCCGAAGGCATTATTGCTCATTTGACGGTATGGTAGTGTGGGTGGCAGGAGCTCCCTTCCATCCCCATACGGAACGCACCAAATCACTAATGCCCACAAACTTGGCGTGATCTTTTAGCGCAGGAACCGATGAATGAAGTGCCGAGAACGTGTGCATGCCAGCTACACCAACGTGACCAATGGTTACACAGGTATCGTGCTCGTCCACCCATTCAGCCACCTTGGTTAATTGCCGATTCACATGGGCGAGTGTATGGGCATCATCCAGAAAAATGTCATTGCGCACCGGTGGCATTCCCTTTTCAACAGCAAGTTCAGGTACTACAGACCAATAGTTCGTACGGCTGTCGACAAAAAATAGCCCACGCTCCTTGCAAACGTCGAGAACGATGGACATAATGCGTTTGTCTGAGGTGACCTTGGAGCCCATGTGATTGTTCATACCTATCGCAAAAGGGACTTCCTTAATAGCTGCTGTCACCTTGGCGCGTACTTCTTCATCCGACATATTCGCCTTAATCGCTCCAGGTCCAAGCCATTCTGGTCTTCCCTGCTTTGGCTCCATTGGAAGATGTACAATGACGTCATGACCGCGCTTATGAGCTTCTATGGCATCCTGCTTGGTGGAGGGCAGAAACGGCATCACCGCAACCGTGATTTTAACCGGCAAATTTAAAATTTGCTCAGTCCCTTTCATGTTGTTGCCCATGTCGTCGATAATGACGGCCACCATCTTTTGGTGCTGATCCTGCTTACCCGCAGCGCTTGCTACATCCATGCTCCAGACATTCCCGCATACCGTAAAAACAAGACCTACCACAATACACGCAGCTAAGTTTTTTTTCATTCTCGGATTTTGGAAAACCACATGTGCACAGGTCGGCTCTTTACGGCTGCGAGTAGCCTGTATAGCCTTCTTTATGATGTTTCTCAGGTGAAGTTTCGTTCGTTTACTCATTACAGGTCAGCCTCCTTCTCTGTCCCTTCATTGTGTGAGTAACGAGTCCTAAATATGTATGGGCAGACCCAAAGGGTTATCCCTGATCTGCCTTACGTACGCAAAATGTATGCTAAACTTGCTTACCAGTTCTGATTTATAAACTCATCACGACCCGATTGGGCGCGGTCTTCCTTGTAATGCTTCACATTCTTTTTGTGATAATCCTGATGGTAATCCTCTGCCGGATAAAATATGGAGGCCGGAAGAATTTCCGTCACGATGGGTTTGTCAAAACGTCCGCTTTTTGCCAACTGCTCCTTGGACTGCTCTGCAAGATCCCGTTGCTGGTCCGTATGGTAAAAAATAGCGGACTTGTACTGTGTACCCCGATCCTGAAATTGACCTTCCCCGTCAGTAGGGTCTGTTTGCGGCCAATACAATTCGAGCAGCTTTTCATAAGGAAACAGCTCAGGCTCAAAAGTAATCTGCACCACCTCGTAGTGACCTGTAGTTCCTGTTTTAACCTGTTCGTAGGTCGGATCGGGAATCGTCCCTCCAGTATAGCCTGAGACAATGCCATGAATGCCCGGCTGCTCCTCGAACGGAGTCACCATACACCAGAAGCATCCACCTGCAAAAGTTGCTTTCTCCATCTCTCATCCAACCTTTCAATAGCTTCATCATAAAATGCGTTATTTTCTATCATATCTTAAAGGGTAACCTTATAAAAGAAATTTTCTCCCTTAACAAACCTCAACCGATATCCGTATTACATAGTCGTCCGGATTTTTTTCTGCAAAATAGCTGAGCAATTCCACCGCGTAGGCATTTCCGCATATAGCCTTCCCATTACTCTCTATATATTTTCTTATAATGGAATACGTTTCTGACATTGTTTCATATGATCCTCTGTGATTCATGACTGCATAGAGTCCTTGGGGTTTGGTGATCATTCTCTCCTCCAAAATCGGAGCCTTAAGTTTATTGGCAATATAGTCCGTATAATAATCGCCTGACTCAAAACGATCCTTGCATAAAATCGTCCAGATCGGAAACTCGTAATCAACAAAGTGATTTTCGCAATAATCTCGATGTTCGCTTAATTTGTGAGCAAACTCCTTATCACCATCTCCCTGTTCCAATGGTGTGGCAATGAAATATTCCTCTTCACATTCCTCAATCGACGGCCCATCGCGTAATTCTCCGTTAGCTTGCTCCGTCATTTCAATGGCGCCTTTCAAAAGGCCTTGCAACCGTTTTATTCTAATCCGTTCTACTTCCAGGTCATGCAGTTTCTGTTTGAGCAGTTCTATGAGTAGAGGCGTGTTCTGATTCTGAATAAATCCCTTGATTTCCTGTAGTGAACTCCCCGCCTTCTTCAGCACATCAATAATATCAAGCGTGTAACATTGCTGAATGGAGTAATAACGATAGCCTTTTGAGTTTGTGAATTCTGGTTTTAAGAGTCCAATCTCATCATAATGGAACAGGGTATGTTTGGTAACTCCGCAAGTTTTGGCAAGCTCACTGGTAGTAAAGTATTGGCTGTGACTTTTTGACATAACTCTTCCTCCGTTATGATTTTAGAAACCTAATAATTTTAGTATACCCATGAATTTTTACTTGAGTATAGTGTAACCCTATAGTTTAAAGTTTTAATTGCAATACCTTAAATTTGTATTAACGGAGGAAAACATGTCTAAATTCAAACGTTGGATGATTCTGGCTATCGTATCAAGCGCACTTTTACTTATTGTAATGGATATGACCATCCTTTACACGGCATTGCCAAGCCTAACCCATGACCTCGGTGCATCCGCATCAGAAAAATTATGGATTCTGAATGGGTACTCGCTCGTTATGGCGGGTCTGCTGCCAGCAATGGGAACGCTTGGGGACCGATTGGGTTATAAAAAAATCTTCACCCTCGGTTTGCTTGTATTTGCTGCTGCTTCGCTTACTGCCGCCTTTTCTCCCGTGCCCTTTGTATTAGTGGCGTCTCGGGTTCTTCTTGCAGTCGGAGCGTCTATGATGATGCCCGCTACCTTGTCAATCATTAGGATTACATTTACCGATGAACGCGAGCGTGGATTAGCGATCGGAATTTGGGGCTCCGTTTCCGCAGGAGGTGCAGGACTAGGTCCTATCGTCGGCGGGCTTCTTTTAGAGCATTTTTGGTGGGGTTCTGTATTTTTGATTAACTTGCCGATTGCGATCATTGCTTTTGCATTAACTCTGATTTATGTTCCAAAACATGCGGGCAATAAAGAGAAAAAATGGGATCTTACCGGTTCCATCCAAATCATGATCGCCATGGTGGGACTCATCTATTCAATCAAAGAGTTTGCCCGTCGTGACGGGTCTCTAATATTGGCCGTAATAGGTACGGTTATCGGCGTTTTGGCACTTATCATCTTTATCCGTCGTCAAAATAAAAGCGCCAGCCCTCTTATTGATCTTACTTTATTCAAAATTACAAGGTTCAGCACCGGATTTATAACTGCCTTGGTGGGTGCATTTGCACAGATGGGGATTCAATATATTGTAACCCAGCGTCTTCAACTGGTGGAAGGTCTGTCGCCTCTCCAAGCAGGACTGTACACGATAAGCATACCGATTGCATCTCTCATTGCCGGCCCGTTAACCGGGTCCATATTGCATCGCTATGACGTTATCCGTATTAAGAGCATCTCTCTTCTGATTGCCGGTCTGGGTATGGGCATCTATCTTATGCAATTTAATTCAGGCATTGCCGGGCAGATCCTTGGATTGGCCCTGCTTGGTGCAGGCTTGGGAGCAGGTATGACAGCGGCATCTCATTCCATTATGAACTATGCCCCCCCTCAGAAAGCAGGTATGGCTGCATCCATTGAGGAAGTTGCCTATGAAATGGGGGGAGCATCGGGGATTGCTATCATCGGAAGCATGTCAACCCTTGTGTATACTCTGGCTATGAAAGTCCCTTCGGGACTCCATGTTCCTGCGAATGTGAAAGACAGCCTGGATGAAGCACTCCTGGTTGCAGAGGGTTTGCCTGCACAGGCTGCAGAGGCATTGAAAGCTGCAGGCCGTTCTGCTTTTGATCAATCCTTTTTTGTTATCATTGTAGGTGTAACTGCATTTTTGGTGGTAGCTTCGCTAGTAGTCCATTTGGCAGGGGCGCGCTCAAAGAAAAGAGGAGAAGCTGAGTCCTGATACAGTTAATTTCATGCAGTTAATACTAAACAACTGCCGCTATATCTTACGAGCGGCAGTTGTTTTATTCGTATTGTTTAGACAGCAGCATTTGCTGATCAAGGTGAGTGATTTGATTCCATAATGGCCAAAAGTTATGAACACCTGAA
The DNA here is from genome assembly GCF_014858585.1 of Paenibacillus sp. 23TSA30-6. Classification (NCBI taxonomy): domain Bacteria; kingdom Bacillati; phylum Bacillota; class Bacilli; order Caryophanales; family Paenibacillaceae; genus Paenibacillus; species Paenibacillus sp. 23TSA30-6. The sequence continues at coordinate 126,509 of NZ_SLTL01000007.1, forward strand.
TTATAGCTTAGAAATTTATTCGACACAGGTCTTAAGCAACAGCTTAAATCTCTTAAGCATATAAAAAGGTCCGTAAGCTGCTACAAAAGCAATTCACGAACCTGTATTTTATAAGATGATGCGGTCGAGAGGACTCGAACTCCACGGGGGTTAGCCCACACGGACCTGAACCGCGTATGCGATTGGGATCCTAGCAGAATATAAGTCAATGGAACGGAATTAAAAAACCGTCAAAACCCTTGTAAAATCAAGGTTTCTGACGGTTTCTTCGTCTAATTCAAGCGCCCGGAAAGTCGGCAAAATGTGGTCGATTTTGGACGTTTGAGAGAACTCGGAGAGAACGACAACCGAACCAGCCCACTCTCTACCATTGACAAATTAACGAAGCGACAGCTTCGGGAAGGCCTCTCTCCTCCCCTGACCAATACCTTCATTCTATGGGGAATATTGACTTCATTCCGAGCAATAAAGTCATCCTGTACGAGCTAAGCCCTCACACCATATAACCATTCCTGCCACATAGATGCTGTATGGCTCCTTATTCCCCGTATTTCTTCTTATAATGGCTTAGGGTCAGAAGCGGCCAGATGTAACGATAGCTATGATAATGAGAATAGAAGTTACCCGGGAGCCCGGCGCCCGTGGGATATGCGGTCGGCCAATCGTCGTTTTGCAGCAATTCCATCAACGTGTATATTCCTCTATTTACGGCAGCAGACGGCTGCGGCTGAACCGCGATGAGTGCATCGAGTGCCCACGCAGTTTGGGATGGCGTGCTTTCCCCTAAGGGCATGTATTTCATCACCCGGTCGCTGATGCAGGATTCACCCCAGCCCCCATCCGAATTCTGAATCTGCAAGAGCCATTCCGCTCCTTTTTGAATCGAAGTATGGTCCGCCGGGAGCCCGGCAGCCTCTAAACCAGTCAGTGCCGCCCAAGTGCCGTAAATGTAACAAATCCCCCATCTTCCATACCATGATCCGTCTTTCTCCTGATGGGAGATCAGCCAGTTGACCCCCCGTTTGATGAAATCGTGCCTCGTGTCGAATCCGCAACAATTTCCGAGGTATTCCAATGTGCGTCCAGTAAGGTCGGCTCCCGAAGGGTCGATAGCGGCGGACTTGGCACCATCTATGGCCAGCCATGTGAGCATTTTCTTATTGGTGTTTTTTTCGAACGCAGGCCAACCGCCGTCTTTATTTTGCATAGACATAACCCAGTTTAGTCCCCGGGTGGATGAGTCACGATATTTAGGATCCGTACGGGACAGGCAGTGAATCGCTCTTAAAGCGGCTGTTGTGTCGTCTACATCGGGATTTAAGGTATTGGTCTCGGAGAATCCCCAGCCGCCAGGAACCGTATCCGGATTATGAACACTCCAATCCGCCGCTTTGTCCTGTTGTCTGGATAAGAGATAGGCTGCCGACCGCTGCACGGCCTCATGATCCCCGGCGACGCCGGACTCCTGCAGCGCATAGGAGATCAAGGCCGTATCCCAGATCGTTGAGGGCGAATTCTGAATGGTAGCTTTACCGTCAAAGCGGTACTGCATCTCTGTCAACCCTTGAACGGCCTTTAAAATAAGCGGATGCCGTTTATCATAGCCCAGTGCAAGCAGGGCAAAAACCATGAGAATGGTGCTGCTCGCATAACTGTATAGGGTGCCATCCGATTCGATTCGATTCAGCATGAACTGCTCCGCCTTGTTTAGAGCTGCTTCATGGATATAACGGGGAGTTCCGAGGAGTCTGCTGAGACCGATACGTATGCTTTCCGCGATCTCCCGGTGCTCCTGGGGTTGCGGCTCATCGTCATCATAGCGTGAATCGAACAGATCGGATACAATGGGAGCCTTATTCGTTGATATAGAGAAATTCCGGTCCGCCATGATCAGCATAGGGATCAGATGGATGCGGGAATAACCTGAGAATTCATACAGATTAATTGGCATATAGGCAGGAAAAAGGATGATCTCCAGCGGTATGAACGAGATCGATGCTGGCCATTTGCGCTGCCCCGTTGCAGCGAGAATCGCCTTTGTCAGAATGCTGGTCGATTTCCCAGGTCCACCTTGCGATTGGATGTAGCGCTTGGCCCGCTCCATCGACTCGTCCGTCGGTTCACTGTACCCGGAATAGAGCAGGGCATAATAGGCATCAATGGAAACGGATAAATTACCTTCTTGCTCGTCCCGGTACCAACGCCAACAGCCTTCCGGCTGCTGCTCCGCAAGGATGCGATCATGCAGACGCCGGATCAGCTCTTCATTCTGTATATCCAATATCCGAAAGAGGATCATGACATAAGCATCCATCGTCACCCCGTTCTCAAAGCAAAAATGCCATGATCCGTCTTGATGCTGCTGGCGCATAAAAAAGTTCCTCAGCTTCCTTGTCCCCTCATCGACCGCGCTCCGTGCATCGCCCATTCTCTTGTACCTCCATATAACGTCATGATGTACATTATATGAACGCCGGTACGAGGAAATGATGTGCCGCTTGCTGTCGTCTGACGGTTAAGCATTAAACACCAAAAAGGACCCCATACCATTTCAGGACTACAGACTCTTTTGTTGGTGCGATATAAAGTTGGCTTTTTCAGAAACAGTCATGATACTCCTTGCTATTATAGAATGTCCAGCCAGATTTTGAAGGCCGTCGCCAGAAACAAATCAAAATCAAGACCGCATCTACAGTCATTCTCGTACTTGGCGATTTAGACGCTTACACCAATGCAGCAAACATTCATGAGGGGGTACATCTGGGTGTCACGAGTACACTTTACATAACCCGAATATGCAAAAAGCTCCTGAATTTCCACAGGAGAAATTCAAGAGCGTTCATTTTTAAGATGATGCGGTCGAGAGGACTCGAACCTCCACGGGGGTTAGCCCACACGGACCTGAACCGTGCGCGTCTGCCAATTCCGCCACGACCGCATATATGTTGTCATTCGTCCTCGAAAGATCAATCTTTCTTAGCGACAAGATAGATCATACCATGCTCATAAGAAGAAGTCAAACACTATATATTTTTATTCCCTCTTGATAAATTAGGAATAATACACTAAAATAAGAACATAAGTTCCTGAGAACGCTAGTTCTTTTCGTTCAGTCAGATATGGATTATCATCACATTTTCCTAAGGCGGTGAATGGTTATGATCTCTTCAGTTACTACTCAGAATGAATTGTCTCTTGTGAAAAATTATCTGCTCCTTACCTTTATTCAAAAGGTATTTGAGCGGGACAGTCTTATTCTTGAAGAAAGCGGTATGCTGAAAACGCCTGATCTTTATGTCGAAATGGTTAACGCAGGAGTAGATCGTACCGGAATCTTACTATCTGAAATAAAACATGAATTTAATAAATGTCATATTCGTGTTTTGGACATACAACAAAACCACTCAGGCGTTCACGCCACCTATATAAGTAAAGGAAATAAAGAGCAGTTCAGTATGGCTATGCCTGTATTCCGCAAAGAAATGTATGAACGAATGCGCGCTTATCTGGGGCTCTCAACCTCTATGCCTCATACAGCTGCCTCCCCTTTACCCGAAAAACATCGCTCCGAGTTTCCAGACAGCCGCTCAGCTTCCAAGCCCCTACGGTTTGTTGAACGAAGTCTGGTTACATCCTCCTCGGCCTATAAGCGTAAATCGCTTCGCCCTGCTGCTTCTGCCGCAAGCGGAAGTGCATAATCCCCGCACAGCCCGCAAACGAAAGAAGCTTCCGCAGGCACAAGCGTGCTCGGAAGCTTCTTTACATAAACATCAGCTATCGTTATCCATTCCTACCCGCTATGAACGGTGTATAAAGAATTCCCACTAATAATTCGCTTTATTGCAGCGCCTTCTGTACACGTGTAACCCCTTGGCTAAGAGCGTGTCCTCCGCCTACCGCTGCAGCTACAGCAATGGTCTCCATAATCTCCTGATCACTGGCTCCTTTGGACCGGGCCTCGTCCACATGATAAAACGTACAAACCTCGTTGTTGGCAAATAAGCCAATGCCGAGCGCAATCAGTTGCTTGGTTTTCTCGTCTAAGCTCCCGGCTTGAAAGCACTCTCCGGTGAAACGATGATAGGCATAAACTACCTCCGGCAGCTTATCTTCTAAATGACTGATTTGATCCTTATACGCATGTATTTTCTCATTCATAACCGTCAAGACACAGCACACCCTCTCATATGGAGTATATTCTTATGTACTGTGTCCGGTTTACAGGCTGCATATGCCATCAACACGTACACCTATTTTATCCAGTCACTTCAAACCCTTTTATCCAGCCAGCTCGAGACCCATTCGTCTAATACAGTTCAATCGGATTGTGACGCGGCTCGCTGAACGGCTGATATGTATAGCTACGATCCAGCTTGACCACACGCCGATTCTGGCGGCGGATAAGTACCTGCTCCTCGTCCCACGCCAGCACTATGCCTACCACATCGTTGGACTCCAGCCCATCCCGCACGACGCGCACCTTCTCACCGGAGAGCCGATAGGCGTCTAATTCTTCATCATTAATCATCCCTGTCCCCCCTTATACAATCGTTTCTAACACGGCAGCTATCATCTATGCACATTAAAAAGTTTAAAAAGAGACCTAAACAAAATCATTTAGGTCTCTTCCCTCTTACTACTTATATGGATTGCCAACAGAGCGACAAATTATCCCGACTGATTTACACTGTGATCATGTTCTTTTGTATCGTTCTTCTCGTACCAGAAGTCCAGCACTTGTGCAGACAACACTCGCTGATCTACGTATTCCACTTGGTGGGCAGTAAATTCTTCTTTCCAAGAGAAGGACAATTCTTCGCATAAGTTAACCAACGTCAACAACTCAGACCAGGCCACATAGCGTTTGTACCAAAAAAACTGAGGATGTTCAATCATATAGGGATACAAATCGTCAAATTCCGTATGCTTACAATCCAAGGCACGTTCAAAATGTACTTTAGCCGCTGCCAGTTTTTCCAGAAAAAACTGTTCGGTCAATTGCTCTTTCCCCATGTTGCTGCCTCCTCTCCCAAAACCTTATCTATATTATAAGCGAAATTGAAGCTCATGCAAAGGTTATTATTAGAAATAAGGATCAGCAGTTTCTGAATTGTTACTATTCGGCAAACTCGATCTTGCCGTCAGTTAACGATGAAATTCTGACAAGTGACTCTACCCGTATACCCTGCTCACGGATCGTTCTCGCCCCGGCCTGGAAGCATTTTTCCACGGCCACGCCGAATCCGACCAGCTCCGCACCGGAGCGTTGAATGATTTTGACCATACCTCTTGCGGCATCACCATTGGCGATAATATCATCAATGAACAGAACACGGTCATGCTCATGAATAAATTGACGGGACAGCATAATGTCCGTGACAATGCCTTTCGTAAATGAAGGCACACGTTCGCATAATGCGTCCGGGTCGGCCAATAAAGTCTTTTTGCGGCGGGCAAACACCAGTGGTACACCCAACTCCAATGCTGTTGCGAAACCTATGGCAATACCTGAGGATTCCACGGTTACCACTCTCGTAATATTCTCTTCCCGGAAACGAGCTGCGAACTCTCGTCCCATTTCCATCGTCAGCTTCGGATCAACCTGGTGATTAAGTAATCCATCCAGCTTCAACACCTGATCCGACGCAACGACGCCTTCTTTTATAATCCGTTCCTTTAATACTTCCATTCCATGACCTCCCACTGCATTCCTATGCGGTAAAAGTACCATACATCACCTGACGCTTTCAAGCCATAGCTTGCTTTCCCATACGTTCATGTGACATTTTTTTTACGCTTATTCCAAAACCACGCGACTATTCCTCCCAAAATAATCAGAAGAATGACCGCCAGCCCTATCCGATGTGTCACCTTTTCCATCAGCTTCGCCACCTGTTCCCAGTGCATGCCCACCGCATGTCCAATTCCCAGAAACGTGCCGCACCACAGCAATGCGCCCGCCGATGCATACATCATATAGCGAAAGACACTCAAACGGGTCGTACCTGCCAGATATGAGGACACATGTCTCAAGCCAGGAACAAAGTAACCGAACAGAATGCCCCAAGTGCCGTAGCGTCCGAACCAGTTCTCGGAAGAAGCAATTCTCGATGGCGTAAGCCTCACCCATTTACCGTATCGATGCAGCAGCGGCTTGCCTAGCAAACGACCGAGCGTATAACTAAGCATCATGCCAGTCATACTTCCGGAAAATGTGACTGCAAGCGCGGCAATAAAGTTGTAGTGTCCTTGAGACACGAGCCCGCCAAAGGCGATCATCAGCACTTCGTCAGGTATCGGCATACCGGCTACTCCAAGGGCAAGCAAGCCGAACATTGCCAAATATCCGTATTCCAGTATCCATGCAAGGATTTGACCCATAAATTACGCTCCCGTCAAGCTATTCGTTAAATTAACTATAATTATTTTCAGTCTCATCCAGTCATGTCCCATTTCAGTTGAACATAGTTTGTATTATATGCTCGCTACAGCGTTATTCAAGCAGGCAAGGAGGGACTGGGGATGAAACGTAATATTCATGTTTTGCAGATTGCTTTTACATACATCGGAACAATCGTCGGTGCCGGATTTGCTACCGGACAAGAAATATTGCAGTTTTTCACACAGTACGGACGTTGGGCTACACTCACCATCATGCTGTCCACACTCATATTTGTATGGCTGGGTACGAAAATGATGCTGATCGCTCACGATATTTCAGCTCGGTCCTACGAGGATCTGAACAAGCACCTTTTTGGAGCCAGAGCCGGTAAATGGATTAGCTGGTTCACGCTCATCGTACTGATTGGTGTCAACAGTGTGATGCTGGCAGGAGCGGGTTCTGTTTTCGTTGAACACCTTCACCTGCATTACCAGACCGGACTGCTCATTACACTGATCGGAACATATCTACTGCTGAGCAAAGGAATCAAGGCTATCCTGCATATGAACACCATTGTTGTCCCTATGATGATGATTATGTCTGTCCTGCTCATTAACAACACACTCTCCATGCCAAACCCGCAGAGCTTTATTACAAATACGTCCGATTATAGTATACTGCGAGCCTGGATTTCTCCGCTGCTGTATACTTCCTTCAATCTGGCAATGGCCCAAGCTGTGCTTGTACCACTCGGCAGTCAAACCTTTTCCCGCAAAACGATTCGCTGGGGCGGGATTTTGGGCGGGATTGGCGTCGGGTTTATGCTCATGTCTGCTCACTTTGCCATGTCGGCACATATGCCGGGAATTCGGCAATTTGAGATCCCGATGGGAAGCATTGCTTACCGTCTGGGGGCCCTGGTCGAAATCATTTATATTTTACTCATTTTCATGGAAATCTTCAGTACCTTCGTGGCCGACATTTACGGTGTCAGTCTGCAAATCCGCCAGCATATCCAAATTTCACCTAAGCTCATCACACTATTCATTATGCTCACCTGTTTTCTAATCAGTCAGTTTGGTTTCAGCTCACTGCTGTCCGTTCTATATCCCATTTTCGGGATGCTTAGTCTGATGTGGGTGAGCAAGCTGATCATGGCAGGACGTGGGGGACCCTTCCGTTCCTCACGTCCTCGCTCCAGCTTTCGGCATTCTGATTCAAAATCAGGTGGTACACGCCATGGTTAGGGCTGGAATTTCAAATACATTTTCTTTAGCTCATTAACAGCCCTGCTCAGGGAATAGCTCGATTTAGCCTTGTCGCAGGCAGATCGCGCCAGCTCATAACGATAGGCAGGGTCTGCGATAACCTTTTCCAATGCGTCTGCCAGTGCCCCCGGACTGTCGGGTGGCACAAGCAGACCATTTACCCCATCCTCAATTTGCTCCGGTATTCCCCCCACCTCTGTACCCACCAAAGCCAAACAGCTCAAAGCCGCCTCCGCAAACACGGAACCAAAGGCCTCCGCTCGTGAAGGCAAAACAAACACATCAAAGAAAGGCATAAACTCTTCTGGATGAAGCGTGTATCCATAAAAGATCGTTTCATGGTAAATATCCAACCGCCGCGCCAGCTCTTCCAGCTCGGGTCGAATGGGACCATCTCCGATAATATGCAGCACATAATTCTGATTTCTCTTTTTCAGCTCGGCACAGGCCTGTAACAAAGTATCCAGCCCTTTGGCAGGGACAAGGCGACAGACAGTTATAAGCTGTGTCACTTCATTTTCATGTGGTATGGGCTTGAAGCGCTTCTCATCATATCCATTCGGAATGACCACAATATCTTGCGGATTTTGTACATATGGCATCAAGTAATGCTGGAAAGAGCGGGATACTGCAATCAGGCGATCGGCCTTATGCTCCAACTCCCGATACAAGGACACCAGAAATTGATGCTCAGGCCCGTTCTCCTCTATTTTACCGTTTAGAATTAACTCCTTCTCATAAGAAGAGTGAATCGTCTGAACGAGCGGGATGTCGGGAAAAACAGTTTTCATAGCAATCCCGGCAATCGGATGATGAGCATGAATGAGATCAAAGGGCTTCTGAATGCGAAGCCGGGTCCACCACAAATAGTCACGGTACGTCTGAATATATTTTTGGACAATCGGATATTGTTCATATTGCGTCCAGTCAAAGGTATCAAATATGACTTCATCCCTGCCCTTATTACGAATCCGTTTAGGGATTGAAAATAGCTCCATTTCCCAACGCGGGGACATAAATCGCTCTTGCAGATATGGAATCATAGATGAAACGCCGCCCGGTTGCTCGGGTGGGAAAAAGAGAGCCTGTAGCAATTTCATGACGTGCTTCCCCTTTCAAGCGTTGTACTGCCCGGAACACAGGTTGTATGTATAGGTTTCCGGATTTTCTGAAAAATGATATATTGAGAATAATTGCTAAGTACAAAAGAAAATTATAACATTTTTAATGGAATAAATCCTGTCTATTGTATCGGAACCATATTCCCCGTTCAATAGACTCACTATCTATACAGATGGAGTCGGTGACGTTGACGTTGTTGTCCTTATCGGGAACCTTCGGTTTCCCATCTCTGGCCGGGGCTGTAAGTGCCGCCTGCGGTTTGTATATTATACTCATGATGGCGCTGATGTGCGTGATCATATATAGCAGACAGCGAAAAAAAGCCTATATCCTTTTTTCGGTTGCCGCTATTTTTATTATGACATATGAAGCCATGAATCTCTATTCGGCAGGTGGCGGCAAAATGCCGCTACAAGGAATCGTGTGGCAAAATACGCTGGAGGCTGCTGCTTTTGTGCTTACCAATGCCGCCGTATTTCAGCTCTACCGGAAGCTAAAACGTGCGGGAGCATGGTCTTTGCTGTTGCTGGGAGCGCTACTGATATTGCCAGTTAGCGCATGGGCTGCCGGATTGCTGCCCAGTTGGATCAGCGCAGCAAATCTCGTCGGGTTCACCCTGCTTTATCGACTCATTGTGCTTACTTTGAGCCTTGTATTCATCATCCCACGAATCGGTCAGCCCAAAAAGTTTGCACTGGGCTTACTGTTCTATTTGCTTTGGCTTGGCTGTCTGTGGTTGCGAGGCGACATTCCGGCTGAAAAAGGTGCAACAAGCACAGTCCTATGGATGTCATTTTTGCCATTGCTGTATTACACTACGTTGTTTCTAATCCTGTTCGAACGGATTGTGGAGCTGCTTCAACGGATTTACCGTTCCTCCATTACTGATGGTTTGACTGGCCTGTATAACCGTAAATACTTTTCGGGGCGATTGCGGCGATATATGGAGCAGGGAATCCGCGTATCGGTCATTTTTTGCGATATTGATAATTTCAAAAAGCTGAATGATACGCAGGGCCATGCCCGCGCGGATGATGTACTTAAACAGGTTGCACAGATTATGGAAGAAGAACTGGATGACATCGGACTAACCGGAAGATACGGCGGCGAGGAGCTGGTCGCGATGGTGGTTGATCGGCGGGCCAAGGTCGAACAGGTCGCGGAACGAATCCGTGAGCGGGTCGCCGATGAAAGCATCGTGACCATCAGCGTCGGGCACAGCACGTTAAAGAAGGAAATGAACCCGGATGAACTGGTCAAACAGGCCGATCAGGCTATGTATATATCCAAAACAACGGGCAAAAACAAGGTCACAGCTTATAAGGCAGCAGAAGTGAAAAAAAGTCGGGCGGCACGCGCACAATAAACATGCAGTCTGCCATCTGTTAGCTGTAAATTATAGTCTGTATAGCAAAATGACGCACAGGGAACTCCCATAAGAGCCTGTGCGTCATTGCTGCTTCACTATATCCATTAAGCCTCTGACGTTGCAGATGCCAAATCCCGGCCGATCCATGCCAGCTCCTCGTTCGTCAGCTCACGATAGCTGCCCAGAGGAAGCTGATCATCCAGCGTTAACGGCCCCATCGCCGTTCTTTTCAAATACGTAACCTTTTTGCCGACCGCCTCAAACATGCGCTTCACCTGATGAAACTTCCCTTCATGGATCACAAGAGAAATGTATGAAATGACTTCTTCATCTTCTTGCGCTTTTTCATAACGAAGAATGGTCAATTGGGCCGGAAGAGTGACATAGCCGTCATCCAACTCCACCCCTGCTGCAAATTGATGAACATCCTCTTCCGTCACATGACCCGACACCGTAGCCTCATACGTTTTGGGAACATGTCGCCGTGGAGATAAGAGTTCATGCGCCAGCTTGCCATCGTTCGTTAACAATAGCAGCCCTTCCGTATCCTTATCCAGCCGTCCTACAGGAAAAGGCTCAAAATTCCGTTCCTCTGCACTCAGCAAATCCAGCACCGTTCGCTCTCTTGTATCCTCGGTAGCGGATATAACGCCCGGTGGCTTATGCAACATGATATAAACGTACTCCCGAAAAACAACCCGTTCCCCGTTCACTTCAATCTGATCGTTGTACGGATGAACCTGCAAGCCGCTATCCTTGGTAGTCCGACCGTTCACAGTAATCATCCCTTGCTTTACCTGTCTCTTGATATCACTGCGCGAACCGTATCCCATATGGGTTAGAACCTTGTCCAAACGCTGCGTCTGTCTTCCTTTCCCACTCATACCGATGTCCACCTCCAGCCTGTAGGGTATTCATTTTTGAGCATACCGTCCTGCCATTTGCCCCATCCGGCAGAATATCCGTCAATGCATACGAGAGCGTAGCCTTTGGGCTGTGCTTCGTTCCGCAGCGTCATTCGCTGGGCCGGGATGGATAACGTTTCACCTTTCAAATAACGGATGGCCTCTGTGTCTGAACTGGAGAGGTTTATGCTCCTGACCGCCTCAGAAGGGCACAAAGCCACTGCCAGCGGGTGCGAAGGTACAAACCGACCATTCTTGTCTGTTCCCATAAACCAGCCCGGACGGACCACCTTAAGCCCGTCCAGACGATAAGATTCCAGCGGCGACTGATAAATCCGATCTCCGTAAACTACCATATGGCCTGCAAATGACGCCTCAAGCTGCTCCTGTACAAAATAGAGATAGGACTCCAGTACATCATGTTGTCCCCGCCCAGCCCATTTTGCCGCATCTTTACCAGAACGAGACTTGTTGTTCTCGAAACCGCGTACATTCGCTCCTTTACCCGATTTCCCGTCCATCCCTTTTCGATTCCGTTTGTGCTCTCCAGCTGCAAACCTGCCCTGTCCACCTGGCGTCGGCGCTTCCTTGACAGACAGCCGCTGCTTCTTACGGGCACGATCCGAACCTATGTTTAAAGCCTTTTCGTCCCTGTCAGCGGATTTAAAGGAATCGACCATTCCCCGCTGATTATCCGCTGTAGCTGTACGACTGCCTTGATGCTGCAACACAGCGATAAAATGACCCTCACCCTCTATAAGATGAGGCCAAAGGCGTGCTGTTCCACGCAGTTCCGGATGGCCTACCGCAACCGCTTCACTCACCCATTCTGGATGACCTGAAGCAAAACCCGTTCCAGAAGGAACAGGAACAACATCAAAATCAGGATGTGCCTCCAGAAACTCTGCGATCATCCCTTCATTTTCTTCTGGAGCAAAGGTACAGGTCGAATAAACAATTCTTCCCCCGGCACTTAACATAGATGCTGCCACTCGCAAAATATCCCGCTGCATAACTACACATTTGTCCACCGAATGGTTTTCCCATTGCTTCGCCATATCCTCATCCTTGCGAAACATCCCTTCTCCCGAGCAAGGAGCGTCAATTAATATTTTATCAAAAAAATGAGGGAAGGCATCTGCGATTCGATCCGGGCTTTCATTCAGCACTACGGCATTTCGCACACCATATAATTCCACATTTTTGGCCAATGCCTTGGTTCGATCTGCGCTAATATCATTCGTTACGAGCAGACCGCTTCCTTGCAGCTTGGCCGCAATTTGGGTCGATTTCCCGCCCGGTGCAGCGCACAAGTCCAATACAGCCTCACCCTGAGCAACATTTAGCAATTCTACCGGAGACATTGCACTTGGTTCCTGCACATAATACAGTCCCGCATGATAATAAGGATGTAACCCCGGCTTTGTGCCGTACGGAACATAAAAACCTGTATCACACCACGGAATTGGTCGCAGTTCAAACGGCGAAATCGCCTTAAACGCCTCCACCGAAATTTTTAACGTATTGACGCGTATCCCGGCATGAGGCGTATGGTCATAAGCAGCCATAAAAGCCTCAAACTCGTCGCCGAGCAATTGCTCCATGCGCTTCACAAATGCTGTAGGGAGCTGTACACCCATAATTGTAATCATCCTGTCCTGTTAAAATAAAATTTATTGTACCATAATCAACCTGTTAAGCTGCAATATCCGTGTGATTTACAAACTTTCACTACAAGCTGTAATGTTGTATAATAATGAGATTCATAGCTACATATTTTGAATTTTGATAGGAGAGATTGCATTGAACGCTCAAAAATCCAACAAAAAAAAGCTTATACCTGTCATTGGCTTTTTTGTTGTGCTCGTCATTTTGCTTGGGGTGCTGCTCGCTTTGAATTCAGGCACTAAAAACAAGCTTTACGGCGTTTCCACAGCCTCGTTAAAACCTGCCACCCAAGAGCTGCTGAATGATCCAAACTATCAGCAGATTATTAAACCGGAGGATCTGCAAAGCAAAATTGACAAAAAGGAAAACTTTTTCGTCTATCATTTTGCATCTGACTGTGTTCATTGTCGCGCCACCACTCCCAAGCTAATGCCTTTGAGCAAGCAGGAAAACATCACCATGCACGAATTTAACCTGCGCGAGTATGAGGACGGCTGGGACAAGTACAAAATTGAGTACACCCCTACGCTCATCTATTATGAAAAAGGTGTGGAAAAAGAGCGCATGGTAGGTGGTTTGAAGGAAAATCCTTCCGACAACGGCTACACACTCGATGATTTCAAAGCCTTTTTTGAAAAATATAAAAAGAATGTAACTTCCTAAACAACGTCCACACGGCTTAGGCTACTGAACGATAAAGCAGCCCGATCCCCTTGAAACGGATCGGGCTGCTTGCTTTAATGGGCACGCTTCAAACTACATCGTGCCCTTCGTACCGGGCGAGGCAGAGCAGGAGCCGTCAGCCGCCTGTCTGCGCCTCATAGAAGCCTCAAGCGCCTGCTGACGCTGCTCATGCTTTTCCCCACGCCGCGGGCCTCTCTGCTGCGGGATGTTGGCTGTTATGGACGGCGATGCCTCCTCCACAGCCTGGCGTAGCACGGGATCGACGATTTCAATCGTCAAATCCCGAAAACCCGGCGGCTGGTGCTGGAGATCTTTCGAGCCAGCTACAACGGCTTCGGCAAGCTGGCGGGCGCAAGCACGCGCCTCGTTCACCAGCTTCTCCATGTTAATGCCCAGCGCCTGCGGAGACGCATGCGCCAGCTTGTGTACCGCGCTGTCCAGCAACATATGTCCACCGCGAAAATTTCCGTTACGGAAGTGATACAGCCCTACAGCAATTTGCAGCAAACCTTTATATACAGGGTCACGGTCCAGCTTTAGCCACAGCTCTTCCAGTACCTCGTGACATTCAAAATAATCCCGATCCCGATTGAAGTATACCAAATAAGTCACGTACAGCGGTTCGTAGGAAAGGTTTGTCATTTAATACTCATCCCTGTCTTCTTCCTTGGTAGAGGCTTCTAGCATCTCTTTGACCTCATCGTGAAGCAGCTTGATTCCTTCCATGTCGTGCCGCTCCCACAGCTCATTAAACCTGCGCTGCGCATCAATCGTTTCACTGATCTTATGGTAGAAATACAGTCGGTGCATACCTGTCAGCACTTTGGATACAATATTCGCTTCATCCTCAAACTTCTTCTGCGCTTCCAATATTTCAAGACGCATCGAAGACATCTCGTTGTCCAGTACGAAGGCCGCCTCGGCTGCCTTTTTTAACCGTGTACGCATATTATCTGGCAAGCTCTCACGATACTTATAGCTGAGGGAATGCTCAATGGTCGCCCAAAAATTCATCGCCAAGGTACGAATCTGAATTTCTGCCAGCACAATTTTTAATCCAAGCGCTGTTTGCACCGGATATTCCACAATCATATGAAAGCTGCGGTATCCGCTATCTTTATAATTGGTGATATAGTCCTTTTCATACAGTACGGTCAAATCCTTGCGTCTTCGAATGTACTCGGCTACCCGCCGGATATCCTCAACAAATTGGCACATAATGCGGATTCCTGCAATATCCTCGATTCCCGTCTCCAGCTGATCAGAAGGAACCTGTAATCTCTTCGCTTTATCGAGGATGCTTGATATTTTTTTCACCCGTCCGGTTACGAATTCGATAGGAGCGTATTCCTCGCGCTTTTTCAGCTCCGCACGCATTGTTTTGAACTTGACCTTAAGCTCCTCCACCGCCTGATCATATGGCAGCAAAAATGTTCCCCAGTCTCTTCCGTCCATCCCCGTACCTCCTGTCTCTTCCGACAACACTTTTTTATCTGTGATCTGCACCAACAGCCTCGCTAATGTGTCTAAAGCCGTCCTTTCGCAGCAGCTCACGCAGACCGGCATGTAATGTCCGGTTCACTTCTGGTCCCTCATAGATCAATGCTGTATAAATTTCAATCAGGCTTGCGCCTGCTTTAATTTTGTCGTAAGCATCACGACTGCTGAAAATGCCGCCCGATCCGATAATCGGCAGCTTGCCATCGGTTTGGCGATACACTCGTCCGATGACCTCTGTAGAACGGTCACGTAGCGGCTTACCACTAAGCCCGCCCGTCTCACCCGCATTCCGGTGCGTCAGGCCAGCCCTCGAAATTGTCGTATTCGTCGCGATGATGCCGTCCACTCCACTGGCCGCAATCGCGTCTGTCATATATTCCAGTTCCTCATCCGATACGTCCGGCGCAATTTTGACCAGCACTGACTTGGCTCCGCCATGCTTCGTTGCCTGTACTCCCATTTCTGCACGCACTGCTTCCAGCAGCGATTTTAGCTCACTACCATGCTGAAGCTTTCGTAGATCCGGCGTATTCGGTGAACTAATATTTACTACAAAAAAGTCCGCATACGGATACAGCGCGGAAATGCACTTCTCATAATCCTTATGGGCATCCTCATTAGGCGTGTTTTTATTTTTACCAATATTCACAGCAACCGGAACAGGCCGATGTTTCAGCGCAGCCAGACGTTTAGCCATGCTTTCCGCACCCAGATTGTTAAAGCCCATCCGATTCACTAACGCCTCATCGGGAGGCAACCGGAACAAACGAGGACGGTCATTGCCCGGCTGTCCCACAGGTGTCACCGTGCCTACTTCCATAAAACCAAAACCAATGGAAGAAAAACCGACAACCGCTTCCGCATTTTTATCCAGTCCCGCAGCCAGTCCAATCGGATTGGGAAAATGGATACCGAACAGATCGACGGCCAAATCCGGCGTCTCCTTGACCCCGTACATTCCCCGCAGCGCTGTCGCTCCCCCAGGAAGTGAGCCCGCATGCTTTAACCCGTCAATGACTACATGGTGAGCCGTCTCTGGACTCATTTTGAAAAAAACAGGTTTCACAATCCTTCGATACAACACGATTCATCCACTCCGTTCTATGCCCTTGCGCAATCCTAAAAAAACATCTCTACAAAATAGTTTAGCTTTTTCCATACCAAAAAGAAAGTAATTTGCGAGTGCAGCATCAGGAACAATTCAGTTGTCATGGAGATGTCATTGTAAATGTATAATCAAACCATTTACAATGGACATAGTAAGACAGGGCTATAGCCCGTCAGAAAAGAGGGATTGCTGATATGAAGACCAAGCGCAAGCCGCCAAGTCTGCAAAAGAAAAAGGACGAGGTGAACAAGAAAGCGATTGTATGGACCGCCGTCAGTTTTGTTCTCCTCATCATTGTGATTGTTCTGGTCGTTGTTTTGGCACAAGCGGGAAATCGTTAAACTACACTTAGCAATAGCGTTAAAGATTAATTTAGCCAGTGATAGGTTTTGCGGGGATTGGTCTGGTCCTGCTGCGGCTCAGTCGTAAATCGGGAGCCAGGCACAAGCACTCGATCAGGCAGTCCCCCGGTACCAATGACCACCTCCGTACCTGAAGGTACGAGAGCAAATAACTCCTCCACATCCTGTTTGCCCATGCGAACGCAGCCCAATGACTCATTTTTGCCAATGCTGTCCGGCTCGTTCGTGCCGTGGATGGCATAATTCGTTGCAGACAGTTGCATACCGCGGCTGCCAAACTCACCGTTGGACTTGCCGTTCGGATTTACGACTTTATCCGTAATAACAAACTTCCCTTCCGGAGTCCGCTCTCCGCCCAAACCGATAGGATAATTGCGGATCAGCACATTGCCACTCACCAATCCGAGCCTGTGCTTCGACTTGTCTACCACAATCCGCAGAGGCTGCCCCAGAAAAGGCCGTCCATACAGCGACGACGCCAGCAAAGGACTGCTTTCAGCCGACGAGCCAGCTTGTTGACTTGCTGCTCCTTCAGCCCTCTGTCCCTGTGAAGCAAGTAAACTCCGCATAGGTGTAAAAGCCTTCTTCATTCCGTCTGTCGTACCGTACATCATATTATCCGGAAAGCTTCCGGTCAGCTCATCGAGACTTTGAGGAAGACGTTGATGCTGCGTACGAAAAGCACGCATGGAGCTATTCAGCACAGCCAGTTCTTCCTGTCCCGCAGCCCATTGTAGACCTGCTTTTCGAAGCTTTTCACTGTCAGACGGCTTACAAGCACACGCTGCTGCGTCGTAAGACTGGACGGCTAAGCCTCCATTTCCTTTGTTTTGCAAGCTAAGCAGCGGCTGCATACGATCTCTCCAGAGCAGCCAAGAACCACTTTGCTCCATACCCAGCACTGTAGTCTCGGCCGGAAGACGACCAGCCTTTGCCAACATATCTGCAAGTGCTGTTCCTGCTGAACTGCCTGTGCGTGCTTGGGCCGTAAACATACCACCAGCACCAGGCCCACCGATCTGAGCCACTTTATTCGGGTCAGAAGTCTGCTCTCCTGCCACTTTGACATTGTCGGCTGCCACACGCTCTGTTCCAGGCGGAACGGATGCACTTTCCCTCGAATGACCCGGCGAATTGGCTGAAGGTACCCATATTAGAAGAAGTACCATCAACGTAGTTAGCAAATAACGCGTTCGAGCCGTTCTCCGCGCCTTCTCCTTGGACATCTGCACCACTTTATCCTGATACTCCATCCATACGTCTGCCGGAATCTGTTTATGCTCGAAGGCTTCGAACACTTCACCCGCGCGATTGAAACAATAATTTGCTTTACCCTCCTGACCACTGCTCTCATACTCTTTGCCGAGCAAATACCAGGCCATTTTATTATCAGGGTGCATTTTTACATACGATTTAAGATGAGGCGAATGATTCATCGGATCCTCCTGATCGTGTAGTCTTACCCTATTCTTTACTATGTATATCGGTCAAAACAGGCCATATGAACAGCACATAAAAAAACAGCACCGACAGCACCTTTTCACCGTTGTACGGCAAAGAGTGCTGTCAGTGCTGTGCCTATCCAAGATAGCGTAGACTTAACCTTCTTTATTGAAAGGCTCGTCTGCAACTTTAATAGAATCTGTAGGGCAACCATCGCAAGCATCCTGCATATCATCAAACAGGTCGTCTGAAATTGCCTTGATGCCTTGGTTTCCATCTCCATCAAAGATCACTTCAGCCAAGCCCTCATCGTCATAATCATAAATGTCCGGTGCTGTAGCACCACAGGCTCCGCACGCAATGCATGTATCTTTTTCTACCCAAGTGTATTTAGCCATAACTCTCCTCTGCCTCCTATACAATCAAACAAACCAGCTTTTGCATTCTATTCACATATTAATACAAACAATAAATTATTACAAATTATTTTCATTGATCCTTTATGCAAAAAATACTTATAACGTATGCCTACGTTGCTTTACACAAATCCACCAAAAAGTTTACTCAGGCGTCTGGAGATTGTCTTTTTGCAGCGAAGTTCCGCGCAGCTTGGAGTTCCGAAGAAGTACCGAAGGGTCATCTCCCAGCATCCCGGCGGTCAGAACTGCATTTTCGCCAAACTTGTCTCGCAATGCATCCATTGTCTTCAGCAAGCTTTCCTTTTTGGGCTGGTCCTTGTATTCAAATAGATCCAATTGAACAGCAGCTTCTTCCTTTGGGATTAGCTGCTGAAGCGTAATTCCAAGCAAACGAACAGGCTTGCCCTCTCCCCAATGTCGCCTATACAGCGCACAAGCTTCCTTATATATGTCCTCTGCGCTTTCCGTAGGAATACTCCTTACCTGAGAACGCGTAAAGGTCTTCATCTCCGGCGTCCGAATGGTCAGTTGAATACCTCCTGCCAGCATGCCATGCCGTCGAAGCCGGCGGGCTACCTGATCGCTAATATTGAGAAGCACCCGTTGGGCTTCCTCCAGCTCCACCACATCCATGGGCAAGGTAGTAGTGTGTCCGATCGACTTGTTCGGCTCCCGCTCGGTATTGACCGGAGAATGATTAATCCCGTTAGCAGCCAGCTTTAACCACGAGCCAGTCACGCCAAATACGCCAATCAGCACATGCTCGTCCGCCTTGGCCAATTGGCCAATGGTGCGAATGTTCATTTGCCGAAGCTTGTCGGCCGTTTTCCGTCCCACACCAAACAATTGACCACAGGGGAGATTCCACAAAACCTTTGGCACATCACGCAAGCGCAAAACAGAAATTCCGCGCGGTTTTTTCAGGTCAGAGGCCATTTTGGCAAGCAGCTTGTTGGGCGCCACTCCGATGGAGCAAGGCAGTCCCAGTTCGTCCGCTACTCTGCGCTGGATTTCCTCCGCAATCTCCATTGGCGTTCCAAACTGCTTGGAACCTGTAATATCCAGATAACATTCATCAATTGAAGTTGCCTCCAACATAGGTGTATACGAATAAGCAATGCTCATAAAAGCCTTGGAATAACGACGGTACAAGTGAAAATCAGGCTGAATCACGATGAGCTGCGGACAAATCCGCCGGGCCTGCTGGACGACCATCCCTGTTGAGATGCCCAATCGCCGGGCTTCATAGGAGCAGGTTACGATTACACCTCTGCGCAGCTCACTGCTGCCCGCGACTGCGGTAGGCAACCCCTTGTATTTCTCCGGTTCCTCCGCTGCATGAACAGAACAATAAAATGCGTTCATATCGACATGCAGAATAACCCGTCCACCAACCGGATAATAAGCACTGACATCTCTCATGCTCAACCCTTCTTTTAACTATAAATTATAAAATAACGCTATGCCCTATTTTACATGAAAATAAGGTTTTGCGGTCAAAAATGATATTTATATATTACATTTGAAGTCATAAGTTGGTATAATCAAAAATCATACGAATCAAGGCAGGTTGACACTTTTCTATTTTCCCGCGTTAAATCATCAAATAAGCTGCTTAAAAAAGCAAAGCACTACCAATCTATGCAATCCGCGAAGGAGGAGTCCTCATGTCCACCGCTATCTCTATCTTCGATACAACACTGCGCGACGGAACTCAAGGAGAAGGAATTAGCTTGTCTGCTGACGACAAATTGAAAATCGCCAAAAAACTCGATGATCTCGGTGTTCATTATATTGAAGGCGGGATTCCCGGGAGCAACAGCAAGGATATCGAATTTTTCAAACGGGTGCAAGAACTGGGACTAAAGGCCAAGATTGTTGCCTTTGGCAGCACACGCCGTAAAGATAGCATAGCGGCACAGGATGCCAACCTGCAACGGATTCTGGAATCCGGCGCCCAAGCGGCTACTCTCGTCGGCAAATCATGGGATTTTCATGTACACACAGCCTTACAGACGACACTCGAAGAAAATCTATCCATGATTTACGACTCCATCGCCTTTTTAAAGCAAGGGGGCATGGAGGTTATTTTTGATGCCGAGCATTTTTTTGACGGATATAAAAATAATCCCGAATATGCACTCGCCGTCATGAAAAAAGCGGAAGAAGCAGGCGCAGACTGGCTCGTCATGTGCGATACCAATGGCGGCACCATGCCGCATGAGATACAGGAAATTGTCACCACACTGCATAGCCAGCTCACAAGGTCAAAGCTGGGCATTCACACACACAATGACTGTGAATTGGCTGTAGCCAATACACTGAGTGCAGTGCAAGCAGGCGCGAGACAAATCCAAGGTACGATTAATGGATACGGCGAGCGCTGTGGTAACGCTAATTTATGCTCCGTCATTCCAAATTTGCAGCTCAAGCTCGGCTACGAGTGTTTGGACTCCGACAAGCTAAAGCAGCTTCACAACACGGCCCGCTTTGTCAGCGAAATTGCCAACGTGAATTTGCCAGTGAACCAGCCTTATGTCGGCAATGCTGCCTTTGCCCACAAGGGCGGCATCCACGTGTCAGCTATTCTGCGCGACTCGCGAACCTATGAGCACATCGCTCCCGAACTGGTAGGCAACAAGCAACGGGTGCTGGTCTCTGAACTTGCCGGGCAAAGCAATGTTGTGTCCAAGGCGCAGGAGCTGGGCATAACCCTTGATCCGTCCAGCAATGAGGCACGTGGGGTCATTAGCCGCATCAAGGAGCTGGAGCATCAGGGCTACCAGTTTGAAGGAGCCGATGCTTCGCTGGAGCTTCTCATTCGTGAAGCAGGCGGTGAAGTGAAGGAAATGTTCACATTTGAGTCCTTCAAGGTGCTGGTGGAGAAAACAGCGGGTCGCCCGGTTGTATCCGAAGCGTTCTTGAAGCTGAATGTTGCAGGCACAAGCGTTTATACTGCCGCTGAAGGCAACGGTCCGGTCAATGCGCTCGATAACGCACTGCGTAAAGCTCTTTCTCAATATTTCCCGGCACTGCGCGATATGCATCTGGCCGACTATAAAGTACGTGTACTCGATGAAAAGGATGCCACCGCTGCCAAGGTACGCGTGCTCATTGAGTCCAAAAATTACGAGGACGTATGGAGTAACGTGGGCGTATCCGAAAATGTAATTGAAGCCAGCTGGGAAGCACTGGTGGACAGCTTCCGTTATGCGTTGCTGGAAGCTCCGTCTCCGAAAAATCAGCAGAACGAACTATCGCCCCAAGGACTGGTAAATCACTGATTGGATGGTTGCTCTTTGATGAATGCTTTTTATTTAATAAGCGGTGTCTTTTGCGGTCTATTCGGCCCCTAAAGACACCGTCTTTTTTTGCAGTAATTCTATTTTTCGTTCCAGCTCACGTTCGTTAAGCATGCCGATTATGATTTCACGTACCTGTCCATGACGGTCAACCATGACATTCGTCGGAAATGCAGCACCCCCAAACCTTTCAAACAGCGCTCCTTGCTCATCCAACAAAACCGGAAATTGAAGGTTTAGCGAGCGGGAAAACTTTTGCACATCCTCCAACCGATCATAGCGTGTTACATTAATCCCATACACGTCCACATCATGCTTGTACTTGCTATATAGCCCATTCAGTACAGGTGCCTCCAAACGGCACGGATCGCACCACGAGGCCCAGAAGCTGATCACCAGCGCTTTATGATGCTTGGCTCCTATATTGTAGAATTTGCCGTCCAAACCTTTTAAAATTATGGAAGGAAGCGGTTGACCAGGCTGTATCTTTTGCATCACTTCTATAGCATCTAACCCTGTTTCTATCCCCTTGCCAGTTTCAAGTCTTCCCTCACCTTCATATTCCTCCTGAATTTGCACATTTTTAGCCGGTGCGCTCGCCGCATAAGTCATGTTTGTTGCTCCTCCCGATGAAGCTACTCCTACAACCAGCATAACCATCAGGAATTTAATAAAAACAACTTTTTTCACAGTCCAATCACCCGGCCTTTCATCTGGATTACTCTCACCTTCTCCATATGGTGCCCATCCTGCTCCCACCTCTAACCCTTCCAATCTGTACAGGTGCACAAAAAAAACAGCAAACCCACGAATGATCGCAGACTTGCTGTAATGTTGTCCTATATTGAAGCTTGTGCCTTGTACTGAATCAGGCATGGCTTAAATGAGCATACACATCTGCCAAATTGGTCACATTACGCTTCAGCATTTCCTGAACGTATGCCACCCACAGCTTTGCCGTCATTTTCGCATCCTCTAAGGCATGATGCCGCCCCTGAATCGGTATGCCCTGATAGGTCAGCAACTCATCCAAACTATACGTTTGATGCTGCTGCGGCTCCAGCCATTTGGCAAGCATCATCGTATCCAGAACACGGTGAGTCAGTTGCACTTTAGATGTTTTCCATAACGCAGCATTCAGAAAAGCCTTGTCATGAGCGCTGGCATGCGCTACAAGCACCCGCCCCCCTACAAAGGACATAAAATCATGCAGCCCATCCATAAGCGGCAAAGCCTCATCCGTCATTTCCCGGGTAATCCCGGTAAGCTCCGTAATGTGCTCAGGAATTGCCGTACGTGGATTGACAAGCGTGTAAAAATGTTCTTTTTCCATTATCGTATCTCCAACAACCCGAATCGCACCGAACGATAAAATCTCATCTCCATGCTGCGCTGAAAATCCCGTAGTTTCCAAGTCAAAAACAACCGTTTCCAAACGCTCCAGCGGGGTTCGCAATACCTCTGAGCGCCGTTGCTCCCGAGTTAAGGAACGGATAAAGGCCATCTGCTGAGCCGTAGGAGCTCCCATCACAGAAGCGATGGCCGACGGTACCCCTCCTCTGCGAAGAGCGCTCCAAAAGCCGCCTCCCTGCGCTGGTTCCTTCATGACCTTCTCCCTTCCGTAAACCGCAACTGTCTTTGCAGCGCACGATGTAGCCTCCGTACCGTCGAAAGCGCCTCGCGCAGTTCATGCCAGCCCTTACCTTGCTTCAATGGTTTGACAGCAAGGTAACCCTTGCTAACCAAGAGTCCGTTCTTTTCCTGCACCGGAGTAGCCATCCGAAGCTGTAGCGCGATCCGAAAGGCCCGCTCACAAGCATCCAGCAAAGGTGACGGTGCTGCTTCCAGCAGCGCGAGCCGCCTGAGCCTTTTCAACGTAGAGGTCTCCTCCACCCCGTGCTGCAAAGCCCAAAACCGTACTGCATTTACCAACGGGATGTACAAACCGTATTTTACATCAAAATCACCCGCGTGCTCCCCGAAGCGCTCGGTAACGATCTGACCCAAAATATTAAGTGTCGCTTTATGCCTTACCGTGTTTCTAAGTACCGCGGACGGCAAATTGGGATGCTTACGCAGCAACGCATAAAAGCTCCGCTTCCATTCTGCTGACAATTGCTCGTCTCCAGCGATATGCCTCATATCAGAAGAGATAATCAGATAACGAATCGGCTCCCATGCAAAATCATCGGACCATTTTGCCAGCTGCTCCTGCCACTCAGACAACGTTTGGCGCCATAGCGGCTCTGAACACATCACTTTCCCTTCACATTTCGGATATCCCAAATATTCCAGCATTGCAGATATCCTCTGGCCGAACTCCATAAAATATGATTCTTTCCCGACAGATGCAGTGTCACTAATAATCATACCGTTATCTTGGTCACTCCATAGCGTCGACTCCGAGCGTCCCATGCTGCCGAAGGCTATAAATGCGTAAGGGACGGGAGGAAGGCCGAAGCCATCCTCAACCATCCCTTTTTCGCACATTTGCACAGCTCTGGCTGCAATGCGGTCATGCATATCATTCGCCGTTTGTAACCAGTCTGATAACGGAGCGGAGGCTTGGGAAGCCAGCAGCCATTTTTGAGAATCGACCCTGGCCTGCCTTAGCGATTCAGGCGTATTTGCATGATCAATCGCTTCGGCTGAACTCACCCAAGGTGCCGTATTTTGCAGTTCCATACTTCCATCTCCTCCGCTCATTCATACTGGCTCTTTATATTTTACATATTAGCTTACAGTCCCAGAACGCTTCTCAGCCTCGGCAACCAGCTTCATTTGCTCAGGATAGCCGTACGTACCATGCTCGCTGATATCCAGCCCCATCGTTTCTTCTTCTTCCGTAACACGAATTCCCATAATGGCTTTCATTGCACCCAGAATAATGAAGGAAATGACGAATACGAAAGCAAATGTCCCTACCAGTCCAAGCAACTGTACTCCCAATTGCGTAAATCCGCCACCATAGAACAACCCCGCTTGACCAACACCTGTTATTTTCACCAGTTCAGGAGTAGCAAACAATCCTGTGGATATCGCACCCCACATCCCTGCAATACCATGGACGGAAAATGCATATACCGGATCATCTACTCTTGCACGCTCAAACCATTGTGCTGTGAAGAAGGTAATAATCCCTGCTACCGCACCGATGACCAGAGCCGCCCAAGGAGCTACAAATGCGCACGCCCCTGTTATTGCTACCAAAGCCGCCAGTACACCGTTCAGCATGGACGGAATATCCGCTTTTCCATAGACCATCCAAGATACCAGCAGGGCAAATACTCCACCTGCCGCCGCCGCAAGATTCGTGGTTACCGCCACATACCCGAAAAATCCGTCATTCATAGCCGATACAGCACTACCCGGGTTAAATCCAAACCAGCCGAACCAGAGAATAATAACCCCCAGAATGGAGTATACCTGATTATGTCCAGGGATAATATTCGGTTTGCCGTCCTTGTTGAACTTGCCCAGTCTCGGTTTCAGCAGCAATGTAGCGACGAGTGCCGCCGTAGCTCCTGTCAGATGGACTACCGTCGAGCCGGCATAATCCTGCATGCCCAGCTTGCCGAGCCAGCCGCCGCCCCATACCCAGTGAGCTACAACCGGATAGATTACGATGGAGAACAAAATACCGAAAATGATGTATACACTTAATTTTGCACGCTCTGCCATTCCCCCGCATGCGATAGAAAGAGATACCGCAGCAAAAGCAAAGTGGAACAAAAACATGATTGTAATCGGAACATCCAGACTTGAAAGGGAGTCAAACGATACAGCAGCATCCGTGCCGCTCATGAAGAAACCCGTCAGCCCCATAAATCCGTTACCGCCATCGTTACCGAAGCCTAGCCCGAACCCGAGAGCCCAGAAGGATAATGCTGCAACGCCCGTGGTGAGAATCGTTTTACCAGCGACATGCCCCGCATTCTTCATTCGTGTGGAGCCAGCCTCCAGCAATGCAAATCCCGCCTGCATGAAAAATACAAGAATAAATGCCAAGAAGGTAAACGCCGTGTTTAATCCCGCTTGAAGCTGAATATTTGTCGGACCGTCAGCAGCGAACGCACCTACCGGAAAAGCCAGTACCGTCAGCATGGACAGTAATGCAACAAACCACTTTTTTCTCATGAAGCCCACTCCCTCAAATGTTAAGTTTCTTTACATTTCATGAAATTCTTATTGTCATTATAATCAGAATACATGAAACTTGACAAGATTTTTTTTATTATTCGAAAAAAAAGTGATCTTGAACTTTCCATGTCACGTTTACTAACTATAAAAGTAGCTTGTTTCATGGGCTAGAAAAGCATGACGTTTGACTGTACGGTTGGGAATCATGTAAAATATTTTTATAAGCACTCTGTTTGCAGATGCGTAATATTGAAGGCTGAATGAAGAGCGCGAGGTGAGGACAGATGGGGATATGAAGCTATATCGAATTGGCGAGCTAGCCAAGACGGCTGGTGTCAGCGAACGGACCATTGATTATTATACGAAGCTCGGTTTGATCGCACCTGAAGAACGGTCTTTGAAAAATTATCGGTTATATAATGATGAAACTTTAAAAAGGCTTGAACGTATTAACCAAATGAAACAAGAGAAGTATAGCCTCGAGGAAATTAAACAGACATTAATGAAGTGGAATTCGGTTCCGGGCGAAGAGCACGTCACCGATAAGCTGACAAGTCTAGAGATGCACATGCAGCGCCTGGAGCGCGAAGTCAATGAGCTACAGCCTCTTCTGGGGCAGCTCAAGCCCGTTCAAGCACGTAAGCTGCTTACTGGTCTACTACCGCAAAGCGCCGCTTGTATCGAAGCTCTGAAGTATTTGCTGGAGCACAGTTCTATGATGTAGATCCCCGGGCTGTTTTGATGAAATAATAATGGAGGGTTGCTTTATGATGGGGATGTATATATTGATTATTCTTGCGTTCGGTTTATCCTTATGGGCGCAATTTCGTGTGAAAGGTACTTTTAACAAATGGTCTGATGTTCCCAACGAAAACGGGTTGACAGGCTACGATGCCGCCCGGCATATGCTGGATCGCAACGGTTTGCACGATGTGCCCATTGAACCTGTACCTGGCGCGTTATCTGACCACTATGATCCGATGCAACGCGTAGTACGCTTGTCCGAGCCTGTATATTATGAAAAATCTATTTCCGCAGTTGCTGTGGCTTGTCACGAGGTCGGTCATGCGATTCAGCATAAAGAGCATTATCCTATGTTAGCGCTGCGTCACCGGATTTTCCCGATTGTCAACTTCGCATCTGGCATTGCACCGTTTCTGTTGATTGCCGGGTTACTGTTCAGCTACACAAACCTGATTGGCTTGGGCATCATCTTTTTCTCAGCTACTGTTGCTTTTCAATTAATTACATTGCCGGTCGAATTTAATGCTTCCAACCGTGCCCGTGAAATTATGGTGTCCGAAGGATTTATCCGCAGTGATGAAGAACGAGGTGTGGCTAAAGTATTGAATGCCGCTGCATTAACATATGTGGCTGCCGCTCTCGTTTCCTTACTGGAGCTGATTCGCCTGATCGGCATCTTCAACAGCCGTGACTAATCGCTTTTGTAGCAAAAAAAGGTTGTTCCTCCCCATGATGATGGTAGAGGAACAACCTTTTTATATTTTATCCAATTCCCTATACTCGCCTGTTGTTAGTCCGCTTTAGCACTTCCATCCGTCACAGTACCGCTACCTTGAAGACCAAAATATTGCAACAAAAAAGTGCGGAACGATTTGGCAACCAACGGAAGCTTGTCATCTCTACGGTGAATTAAGCCAATGGTTCGCGTCACCTCGGGATCAACAATGGACACCCTCGCGGGCTGGAGCGGATTGGTCTGGAACAACGCCATCTCCGGCAAAAGACTGACCCCCATACCTGCGGCAACTAATCCGCGGATCGTATCCGTCTCCTCGCCTTCAAAAGCGATGTCAGGCGTAAATCCGGCCTCCAGACAAGCTTGCCAGACAATCGGACGCAGGGAGTAACCGTCTCTGAACAAGATGAACTTTTCTCCTTTAAGCTGATCCAGCGTGATGTGCCCGGCAGAAGCCAAAGGATGATTAGGGGGAAGAACCGCAAACAGCTCCTCGGTCAGCACCACATCTCCCTCGACATGATCATGACGATCCGGAAAAGGGGATACAAAAGCCAAATCCACCTCACCCGCCAACACATCACGGATCAAACTTGGGTACATCCCCTGTTTAAATCTGAATTTAACATTCGGATACCGTTTACGAAATTCAGCCACAACCGTAGGAATAAGATGAATGCCCAAACTGTGCGGGAAGCCGATACGAATTTCTCCACCCTCGGGGTCTAAAAACTCATGGACCTCCAGAACAGCCCGCTCCAAATCCTTTATAATCGTTTCAACCCGTTTGCAAAATAACTGCCCCACCGGTGTAAGCTGCAAGTTGCGGCCCTTTTGCATAAAAAGGTTAACCCCCAGCTCCTCTTCAAGCTGATGAATTTGCCGACTGACCGCAGATTGCGCCACATGCAGCTCCTCGGCTGCCTGAGTGACATGTTCCTTTTGCGCTACCTTCATGAAGTATTGCAACTGTCGTAATTCCACTCCGTTATTCGCTCCAATCTATTTTTCAACATCCGGAAGAAGAGGTTAGACGAACCCCTTCCTCTTTCTTGCCCTGCCGACTTACGGTAAAGCTGTCTTTAGTGACGTTTACGTTGGCCAGTCAATCTGATCATTAATCCATACAAGAAAAACCCGCTGAGCAGTCCTCCAAAATGGGCGGTCCAGTTAATATTCGCCACAGCGAACGAAAACAGGATACCAAAGCCGAGCAGCGTGTACAGTGTTTTGCGTGAAGCTTCATCCATCAGCGTCCGCTGAAACAGAGCAACGTACAGAAATGCGCCGTAGATACCATATATCGCTCCTGACGCCCCTACAGAGACCGTGGTTTCCGCTACCATGTTGTAATGCGCAATGGACAGCACGTTTCCTACAATGCCTGTAGCGAGGTACAGCAGCACGTAGCGAAAGGACCCCAGCAGACGTTCCAGCGGTGGAGCAAATACGAGAATCGCAAAGGAATTAAAGAAAAGATGATCAAAACCCGCGTGTAAAAACATAGCTGACACATACCGCCATAACTGGTCGGTAAACGGCTCCTCATTGATCAAGGCCCCATACCGGATTAGTGTCAAACTATTTTCCGATCCGCCATGTACGGTCAGCACAATAAACATCACGATATTGATAAGCAGAATCAAACAGGTAACCGGGTAAAAACGCAAATAACTTTTCCAGTTCTCATACCGTAAAAAAATCAAGGCAATCCTTCCTTCATGGGGTGTCTCCACCTTATTCAAATTGGACAATGTCTTTTATAAAAGATTATAATAGATTTCAGCAACGATAACCAATGCTAAAAACCAAGGAGGCTATTACATATGGCACAAGAACGTAAAGAAGCTGCTACTTTTAAAGGCAATCCTTTGACTCTCGTGGGTCCTGAACTGAAAGTTGGAGATCAGGCCCCTGATTTTAAATTGCAAAAAAATCTGCTGGAAGCTGCTACGCTTCAAGATTTTGCAGGTAAAGTCAAGCTAATCAGCGTTGTTCCTTCTCTTGATACAGGCGTGTGTGACGCACAGACTCGTCGTTTTAATCAAGAAGCGGATTCTCTCGGAGATCAAGTCGTAATACTGACTGTCAGCGTGGATCTGCCGTTTGCCCAAGCTCGTTGGTGCGGTGCTGCGGGTATTGACCGTGTATTGACACTGTCCGATTACAAGGACCATTCCTTCGGCGAAGCCTACGGCGTGTTTATTAAGGAATTCCATCTGGATCATCGCGCTATTTTCGTGATTGATCAAAACGATAAAATCGCTTATGTAGAATATCTGAGCGAAATGTCCGAGCATCCTGACTATGATCAAGCGATTGCAGCGGTGAAGAAGCTCGTCTAATTCATTCTGCTTACATTAAGGCTGATTCGAATATTAAAAAAGCGAGTGAAGGGTTGCCTTCCTCGCTTTTTTTGACGTTGGTCTGCCACGTTGCTGCTCACACGTCCGCAATCACTGTACGACCTTATGAGCGGACAGTTTCTTGTCAATCACGGCAAACAACTGCAAAATAATGCGATAATTTGCACCCATGTCCCCCAGCGATCCGCGCGAAGCGGAATAAATATCCACAGCACTCCGAACTGGCGAGACGGACAATATAGAAACGGTAATGTCGACAGTTCTGCCGAATGCCGTTCGCTTCTCAAGCGTAATCTCACCTACGGATGGCACCTCATGTAGCACCTTGTATCCAGGAATCTTTTTTAAAACGGACGATACCTCTTCCCAGGCCCTGTCTCTCGATAAGTTATAATAGCGTGTCTTCATTTGGGGGTCTTTGACCCGGTCGCTTGTACCTTCTTGGCTGCGCACAATCCCCACCAGAGTCCTCTTTAACGACAAGACATTTCCTCCTTCACGATAATCGTTGCTGAATACAGCACATCGATTTCCCTTTGATGCAAGCGCTTTATAAAAACGTTAAAGCAACAAAGTGAACCCGATCATACCTGTGGTATGCGATTGAGTACCTTATTTCTTATTTTAGCATTATTACATACAAAAAACACCCTGTTTCTGCACGGAGCAGTATCAGGGTGTATTGATTACGTTATAGAGTACCCGCCGATGCCGTCCGACCATAGCGTCTTCTGAACCTGCTTTAGCAGGTGGGTGATCGCAGGACAAACTTTTGAAGTCCCCTTGTCAGAATTGACAGGGCTTTTCAGCTGTCCACCCGTATTGATCTCCCTAGACATTGTCATTGGTTCAAAACAACAAATGACCGTAACGTGCATCGCAGGATGTGACCTTATTATAGCGCTTCTCACTCGGAAAGTAAATGCTAGGAGAAATCTGTTTTATTTTTGGAGGTTATCACTTTTCTTGTCTTCCGTGATACCTGCCTCTTCGTCTTTTTGCTTCAT
Organism: Paenibacillus sp. 23TSA30-6; assembly: GCF_014858585.1. Classification (NCBI taxonomy): domain Bacteria; kingdom Bacillati; phylum Bacillota; class Bacilli; order Caryophanales; family Paenibacillaceae; genus Paenibacillus; species Paenibacillus sp. 23TSA30-6. The sequence goes on from NZ_SLTL01000007.1 coordinate 157,034, forward strand.
CTTTTCCATCTGATCCTGCATTTTGAGGAACGTTCCATAAAAATTAAAGAAAGCGAACCAGGCCACCACACTACCAATGAAGAACAAGAACAGCACAGGGTATTTGACTCCAATAAAGATAACAATCGCGCTACCGAGCATGGTAGAAAATACACGGAACGGTCGAATGAGCGTCAGCAAGACCGCATTTTTGATCAGTTGTCCGCTGGACATATGATAATGAGCAACCATCGAGAAAAAGTTAAACATGGATACGAGCAAAATAATAATGAGAATAAGCATGATAATGCCTACAATTTGCAAATTGCTGAGCTGCGTCATATACACGGTATAATCCACATACATAATGACAAACAGTAGCGTGTAAAAGATGCCTCCGATCAGGCTCTGCTTATAGTTTTCCTTGTATCCTTTAAAGAAGATACGAAACACACCTGCATCCGTATCGCCCATTACCCATTTGCGGACGACGGTAAACATGGCTGATGTAGCCGGAAATAAAGTAAGCGGTGCCAAAACAGCCATCGCCCAGTTCATTTGTAAAGATTCATTAGCCAAGTTCTGATTCATCACAAGTAGTTTGAGTATGAGACAGAAAATAAAAGGCGACGAGCATAACACCCATAACAAATTGGTAGCCGCCAGTCTGGTAATCCATTCAGTCAGGCGATAAATACCACCCATAGCTCCTTTAAACTCCAACGTTAGTCTCTCCCTCCGCAAGCCCTGGCAGTTCCACGGCTCATGTTGCTGTGCCTGTAAATTCCGGCTGTTGACTATATCATACCGTATTTCATCCCCAATGCGCCAGTGAAATCAACACTTCAACCGTCGAAGCAGGTTGCTAAGAAGTTTGCACTTTTTGATCTCATAGCAAAAAGCCGAAGCGAGCATTCACTTCGGCTTTGCTGTTATTTCAATTTTTATTCAGAAGAGGAATCTTCACGTCTTGCAGGACGACGAGTTTCTCCGCTACTGCTTGGACGTGGTCTGCGATCTCCACTATTGCGGCTCGCGGAATCACGGTTGTAGCTACCGCCTTCTTTGCTGCCACGATTGTAGCCACCATATCCGCCTTTGCTGCCACTACCACTGCCACCAGTACGGTTGGAGTTATAACCACCGTTGCTGCGTCCGCTGTAGTTAGACGGCTTGCGTCCGCCGGAACGAACATCCGGTTTACGACGTTTTGCACGAATTGGATCTTCCGGAGTCAGCTCAATAGACCCTTCTCTCTTCTCGCCAGTCATCAGCTTCAGAGCTGCGGAGAGAAGTTGTACGGAGTCATACTGCTCCAGCATTTGAATAGCCAAGCCTTTGTATTCGTTCAGCTCACCGCTTTCTACAGCCTCGAGGAGACGTTCTGCGATGATGCGTTGTTTGCCTTCCAAAGCTTCAGCCAAAGTTGGAAGCGGCTTACGCGCAATACGGTGACGAGTTACACGCTCAATGAAATGCAGATGATCAATTTCACGAGGCGTTACGAAAGACCATGCTTCTCCTTCTTTACCTGCACGTCCGGTACGTCCAATACGGTGAACATAGCTTTCCGGATCTTGCGGAAGGTCAAAGTTCACAACATGGGTTACACCGGAAACGTCCAAACCACGGGCAGCTACATCAGTTGCTACGAGCACGTCAATGCTTCCGTCGCGGAATTTGCGCATTACGGCATCACGTTGGTTCTGAGACAAGTCACCATGCAGACCGTCTGCGGAATATCCACGTTTTTGCAGCGCTTCAGCCAGCTCGTCTACCCGGCGCTTGGTACGACCGAATACGATAGCGAGTTCTGGGGATTCCATGTCGATCAAACGGCTCAAAGCTTCGAATTTTTGACGTTCAGGAACTTCAATGTAGGCCTGATCAATCAGTGGAGCACTAACTTGTTTAGGGATAACTGAAACATGCTCAGGGTTTTTAAGGAACTGTTCAGCCAATTTTTTGATATTAGGAGGCATCGTAGCCGAGAAAAGCATCGTTTGACGCTCGTCCGGAACCTGCTTCAGAATGGATTGGATATCTTCCATAAAGCCCATATCCAGCATTTCATCTGCTTCATCCAAAACAACGGTGTTTACGTCTTCCAGCTTGATGGTTTTGCGGTTGATATGGTCGAGCAAGCGACCTGGTGTACCAATGATAATTTGAGGTTTCTTTTTCAAAGCGCGAATCTGGCGCACGATATCTTGACCGCCATAGATTGGCAGAGTGCGAAGACCTTTGAAGCGGGAAAGTTTTTCGATTTCTTCAGCTACCTGAATGGCAAGCTCACGTGTTGGAGCCATAATCAGGGCTCTGATTTTGTCGTCGTTTTTAGAGATTTTGCTGATCAACGGAATACCAAAAGCTGCGGTTTTACCCGTACCTGTTTGGGCTTGGCCAATCATGTCTCTTCCTTGCAGCGCAAGAGGGATGGATTGGGATTGAATCGGTGTCGCTTCTTCAAAACCAAGCTCTGTAATCGCCTCAAGTACTTTCGGTTCAAGATTAAATTCTGCAAATGTCGTCAAATTTATTCAAACTCCTTCATAATGGTGGATGTGGTGGACAATCCACAATGTTGTCTGTATTCTTAAGTAGCGATATTGTTGTATAGGTTTACCCAATACAGTGACAGTTTATTAAGGCCTATAACTGCATCTTTCTGTATAAACTCGGTTAACCTTATCCGATACATCTTAAACGAATTTATCCTTTTTAAAACAGTTTAAATTTTAAGTGTTTCTCTGGACAGAAGGTCCCTACTCAAGAATATCCACATCGCATTATAACACAAAACAATTCATGAATACCAGCAAGTTACTGTCCGTATATTTTAAATGAGGTGAAAAAACGTTGTTAAAAATAGTTTTAAACTGTTTTGTTGTCATTTTGGGAGCCGCTGCTATAGCAAGCGGTTTTAATCTGTTTCTCGTGCCGCACCACCTGCTGAGCGGCGGAGTAGCAGGGCTTTCCATGTTAATTGGCTACTTTACAAAATTCGATATCAGCGTGATGTATTTTGTCCTAAACATTCCGATGCTCATTGCAGGCTGGTTTATTTTAGGGAAACGATTTATTAGTATGAGTATTTTGTCTGTTGTCGCCACGACATGGATTTTGGCCTGGATTCCTGTGCATGCCCTTGTTAAAGATACGCTGCTGGCCTCCGTTTTTGGTGGAGTGCTGATTGGCGTTGGAGCTGGTATTTCCTTTCGGGTGGGGGGGTCTACTGGCGGTTTTGACATTATCGGCTCCATCGTCACCCGTTACCGCGATTTCCCTGTAGGGACTGTGCTCGTCGGTTTGAATGGGCTGGTTATTCTGGCAGCGGGATATCTGAACCAGGACTGGAATGTTGCCCTTGCATCCATGTTATCCATTTTCGTGACCGGCAAGGTGTTGGATCAGATTTATGTGAGTCACACTAAAATAACCGTTTACATCATTACTGAGCATACAGAGAAGCTGCTCAGCCGAATGCTGACAACGCCGCGTGGAGTCAGTAAAATTAAAATTGAAGGTGCATTTTCTCATACCGAAAAGGATATGCTGATGACAGTTACAACACGCTACGAGCTGGCAGAACTGAAACGCATTATTAAGAAAGTAGACCCTTCTGCTTTTGTTAATATCGTAGAAACGGTAGGGGTTATGGGCTCATTCCGCCGAAGATAAGCACGAGCCCAAGTGTCAAAATGCAGTTTCTGTGGTACACTATACGTGCGCTGTTCCCATATTATATAAAGACCAGCTTTACCTGCTATTTCACAGGCACTTTGCTTTTCCGATTCGTACCGAATGATTCTTATGGAATGATTCCGAGCAGGAAAGGGTGATTTTTGTGGAAATGGAAACGGTAAAACTGTCCGACATTGTCTTGAGATGGTATCCAGAAATGCTCCCGTTTCTCAAAAAGAATGAGCTGAACTCGATGATTGTACTTCGGGACGGGATGGCCATTCTCAAGCCCATGGATGCGCTCGAAATTATTCAGTACAGTATTTGTGAGCATCAGGACAATACGTATCTTCAGTAAACATCTTCATTAAATCTCTCCACCAAGTGCCGCTTCTTCCGGTTGCAGTCCGCAGCCACGAAGAAAGCGGCATTATTTATGCCATTTTACGGATTCAATGAACAAGGGTTGGGTTAATCATGTAAGACTGTGCCTGATGATTCCAGTATTGGTTACAACCGTGTTGTTTCTCGATACATAACTTTACGTATAATCAGGTAAGCGACTTACATAAGGGAGAGAGTTAGGAAATGAATATGATTTGGGCAATTATGCTATTGGCAATGGGAATAGGCGGAAACGGGGATCATTCAGCCAACGCCCCAAATGTAAAAGATACGGTGGCAACGACAATTAGCAGCGCGATGATTCAGGCTCAGCACAGTAATATGAAGGTGGATGCCTCCAATCCTCCGGTTAAAATTGACCCACAGCCGACGACTCCTGCTATCAAGGGCATCTATGTTACGGCTTATAGTGCAGGCGGTTCGCGTATGACCCAGCTGCTTGAACTGCTCGACAAAACAGAGCTCAATTCCATGGTTATTGATATTAAGGATGATGCAGGTTACATCACTTATCCAACGACCAATCCCGAGCTGATGAAATTGGGCAAGCCGCAAAAATTTATTCGGGATATCTCCGGTTTGATGGAGCGATTGAAAAAGCATAACGTGTACCCGATTGCCCGTATTGTTGTATTTAAAGATACGGTATTAGCCAACAAGAATCCCGAAATGTCCTTTCGTAATCCTGACGGCTCTGTCTGGAAAAACGGCAAAGGAGATGGCTTCGTTAATCCCTACAATAAAGAGGTTTGGGATTATAATATTGCTATTGCCAGAGAGGCGGCAAGGCTGGGCTTCAAGGAAATTCAGTTTGACTATGTACGTTTCCCTGAAGGCTTTGAGAAAAGAGCCGACAAGCTGAAATATACCAAATCCAATCAATCACGTGTAGATGCAGTCGCTGAGTTCGTGCAATATGCCCGTAAAGAGCTTGCTCCACTGGGTGTGCGGGTATCAGTAGATATTTTCGGGTATGCCGCATCCGTTCCCGCTGCGGAAGGAATCGGACAGGATTTCGCCAAAATTTCAGAAAATGTGGATGTCATTTCTCCTATGGTTTATCCAAGTCACTATACAACAGGCTGGTTCGGTGTAAAAGACCCTGACAAAAATCCGTACCAGACCATTAAAGGCTCGATGGCAGATACGCACAAAAAGCTTGACCCGACAGGCAAGCTGAAACCAATCATTCGTCCATGGATTCAGGATTTTACCGCAAGCTGGCTGGGAAGCGGTCATTATGCCAAATATGGTAAAACCCAGGTCGAGGATCAAATTCGAGCGCTCAAGGATATGAAGGTTGACGAATATTTACTCTGGAATGCTACAAACCGCTATACTAGCGGAGTAATGTACAAATAATCCATGTATCCCGGTCTTATCATTATTTCTACACAATACACCAAATCATTTAAAGGTTTCCAAGGCTGCCCCATTCGTCTGATCATGGGTGCAGTCTTTTGTTGCTGTTCAAATGCTGCTACATCCCTTACAATAAATACTTGACACGTTATGATATATACGATTGATAACTTCCAAGTAAGTGAGGACATAAACATGCATTTGACGCTAACTAACAGCCAAAAATGGAAGCAGCTTTTTAACATTTTTCTCCCTATTCTGGTAACACAACTTGCACTATCCGCGATGACTTTTTTTGATACTAATATGTCGGGACACTTTTCTTCTGCCGATTTGGCTGGTGTAGCCATCGGAGTGAGTCTGTGGGTCCCTGTACAAACAGGCCTCAACGGAATACTTATGGCCATCACCCCTATTGTATCCCAATTGGTTGGAGCACAGCGCAAGGACAAGGTTTCTTACTATGTCATTCAGGCCCTATGGCTCTCGCTCACTCTATCGATGATTGTTCTGATTGCAGGTATTTTTCTCGTTAAGCCCATTCTGCACGGGATGAATCTGGAGTTGAGGGTTCATAATGTGGCCTTGTACTACCTTTGTGGGATGGCCTTCGGCATTGCCCCGCTCTTTGCTTATACGGTCCTACGGAGCTTTATGGATGCACTGGGACAAACCCGGTTTACGATGACCATCACGATGATGTCGTTGCCCATCAATGTCTTGTTGAACTACTTACTCATTTATGGAAACTGGGGTTTTCCTCGTCTGGGGGGTGTGGGCTCCGGAGTGGCAACTGCCGCCACGTACTGGATTGTTATGCTTGTTGCTGGCATCACCGCACATCGGGGAAAGATATTTGCCGAATACGGGATTTTCAACAAGATATACGGCATTGCTATTAGTGCCTGGAAAGAGCTTATCAAAATCGGGGTACCCATCGGCTTTGCGATCTTTTTCGAAACGGCTGTCTTCGCAGCTGTTACTCTCTTCATGAGCAGTTATAATACGGCAACAATTGCGGCTCATCAGGCCGCTATGAACTTTGCGACAACACTATATATGATTCCGCTCAGTATTTGTATGGCGCTCACGATTCTGGTCGGGTATGAGGTGGGGGCAGGACGGCCGCGGGATGCAAAAATATACAGCGTAATGGGAATCAGCAGTGCGGTTGGTCTGTCATTGATCACGGCTGTTGTGCTTGTGATCTGGGGCGAACAGGTCGCCAGGCTGTACTCCACCGATCCACAGGTTATTCAGTTAGCGCAACATTTCCTGCTCTATGCGATTTTCTTTCAAATATCCGACGCTATCGCTACACCTACTCAAGGAGCACTGCGTGGATATAAGGATGTCAATTCGGCCTTTCTGATTACGTTTCTGGCCTATTGGGTTATTGGACTTCCTGTAGGATATATTATCTCAGGTTGGACATCATTTGGTCCCTACGGCTACTGGATCGGCTTGATTACAGGTTTGGCCGCGGGAGCAGTGTCCCTTCTCTTCCGCCTGCTGGTTGTACAACGACGTTTTGCCGAAAAAAAACAACACGTAGAGGCTGTTTAGCCTTTGCGTGTATCAGCGTGTTTCCATGACATATGCAGTACCCGAAGTTATTCTTTTTTTCTCCACAATAGCTACTTCGTTCAGCTTTGGAGGATACAGAAAATGTCTCTCCACATGCTGGTCCACCGCCTGAAATGCCTGCTCCTCATTTTCCGCAACGAGAATAACGGTTAAGGCTCCTTCCGAGCTGTCCACTTCGATTTTGAACAAATACATTTATTCCCCTCCAAACCTGCTTTAAATGTTAAAAAATAAGCGGATGACTCGGGTCATCCGCATGAGTTTAAGAATTCCCAGATGTGAATCAATCTGGTACATAAAACAGCTAATTATTATTGGGACAAGCGCAAGGCCAGCTCGTAAAGCTCCATATTGAAATCTTTTTTCGTATTTACGACCTTGTCAATATCAGTGGCTACCAGCTTGCCATCAATCGTTCCGCAAGCCTTGTCCGATATACCCTCAATCAATTGACGAACAGCAAAGTCACCCAAACGGCTTGCCAGATTACGGTCAAATGCGGTTGGTGTGCCTCCACGTTGAATGTGTCCAAGCACCGTTACACGCGGCTCATAATCCGGACAGTTTTCCTGGATTACCTGTGCTACGGTTTCACCTTTGCCTGCGCCTTCAGCAACGATAATGATACTGTGGCGTTTGCCGTGCTTAAAGTTTTGCTTCATCCGATCAGATACTTCATTCAGGTCAAACTCTACTTCGGGCACCAAAATCGTTTCTGCGCCGGAAGCCAGACCTGCATGCAAAGCAATATCGCCGCAATGACGTCCCATAACTTCTACGATAGAAGAACGTTCATGGGATGACATCGTATCACGCAGTTTGTTGATGGCGTCCACTACGATACTAACCGCCGTATCAAAACCAATCGTGTAGTCGGTGAAGGAAATGTCATTGTCAATCGTACCTGGAAGGCACATTGTTTTAATTCCTTGTTTGGTCAGTTTGTTAGCTCCTTGATAGGAACCATCGCCACCGATCACGACTAAGCCATCAATTCCACGGTTACGCAAAATTTCAGCGCCTCGCTTCTGTCCTTCCTCGGTCGTAAATTCCAGACACCGGGCAGATTGAAGTACAGTACCCCCACGTTGGATAATATCTCCGACACTTCTCAGATCCATCGGAAAAATATCATCATTCAGCAGTCCCTGATATCCGCGCTGAACCCCGAATACTTCAAGTCCAAAATACAAGCCGCTGCGCACAACGGCGCGAACTGCGGCGTTCATCCCCTGTGAATCTCCACCACTCGTTAATACTGCGATTTTCTTAACTGCTGTCATGATTTATGACCTCCTCAAAATGTTCATAAAAGCCTTCTTATCCATCGACTGTTTAAAAAGAAAAACAAACGCATGAGCGGACTGTTTTTCATTAAACGTTTCGAAACCGCGCGCACTTCTTGCTGCTCGCTAACTTTGGGGTCGGATAAATATAACGCCAGCAATCCCTCGATAATCATCCGGTGAAAGGAGCTGGCAGGGACATCTGCAATATCAACCCGCGCCCGATTCACAACATAGGCGATCCGGTCCAGCATCATGTCGGTATCTTCATAATAATTGCAGAAGTTAAGATCTCCGCCCTTCCGGTCTTCGTCTTGATCGATTAGATAATCCAGCAAAATATGAAGACTGCACACATGTGGAAAATACGATACATGTATTGAGGCAGCCCCCGCATCCGTGAGATGCTGGTCGCTAGCAGCAAGAAACAGCATAAATACCCCCAGGGTTGAACCGGTAGCAGCAGCAAATTCGTTCCAGCGCAACTCCGGTGTACGGTCCTTATGAACCGACCACCAATCCAATAGCGCTTGTTCGCGCAATTCGGGTTTAATATGCTTGTAAACTTGCAAATCCGTGTATAATCCCGCCAAATCCTGAACGTAAGGCATTGCCGCCTCATAGCCAGGAAGCCTGCTTACACAAGACTGACAGGTTGTCACCAGCCCGGTCAAATAACCGCCATCCTCCTGCTCACGACGCAAAGCGTAATAATTCACTGGCTTAGCTGCGGGGTTGACCGCATCCAGCATAGACTGATGCAACAGCCTGAAATCATCCGGGTCCATGGACGTGCTGCGATCACACAGGTTGTCCAGATAATCGCTAATCGTCTGGTACGCCACAATAAGCGGAATTAACGTCTGCCGGGCAGACATATTCCCTGCGGCATAAACCGCCCCGCCTACACAGTGAAACGTCTTTTCTGCTATGCTTGCAAGTGCCTGACTTCTCAGCTCGGGATCCGGAATCTGTTTAGCCTTGTGTTTCCAATTTCCCAATTCCTGCTTCGTTTCAGGGAGAATGTGCTTGTACATTCGGCTCATTAGACCTATGGGGCCTCTCGGAACTTGATAACGTCCTTGCTCAACATAACTCAAATGACGGTGCCTCCACATTGTTGTCTACGTAATTATACCTATCCAAACCATACTCATTATAATATGATCGTCCTTTTAGCACAAATGAACAACCTCACTTTTTCTTTAATATTTAAGAAAAATGAGCCATTTTCACAAAAAATCTTTATACCTGTCATAACCAAATGCACAAAAATTGAAATTAAACAAAATTTACCCTGATAAAATTATTAATCTCAAAATAGGTTAAAAGCCCTGCCTATCCCTCATCCTCTACGGGCTTCAAGCCTTGAAAGGCATCCCCCATGTTGGCCTGCTTCCATTTTCCAAAAGCATAATAGAAAATGACCGCCACTGCTGAGATAACAGTGTTTTGGTAATTGGACCCTTGGTCAAGGAAGGTTTACGACTCGCCTCTGCTGCGCTCATCTTCTCAACTTCTACAATAATGACTAATGTTTTTTTCCATTACGGTATAATACCCTATTCCAGTTCAGCCTTCTCATATCATAAACTTTTTTACGCAAAAAAGCGCAGTCCCTTAAATTATAAGGAACTGCGCTCTCAATTCATCGTTTAACCGTAATATATAAGACATCCGTATGACGGAACAATTCTTACAATTCAGTTACACTTACAGTTTATTTACGTTAGCTGCTTGGGGTCCACGGTTACCTTCAGTGATTTCGAATTCAACCGCTTGACCTTCTTCCAAAGTCTTAAAGCCGTCGCCTTGGATTGCGGAGAAATGTACGAATACGTCCTCGCCACCATCCATTTGGATGAAGCCATAACCTTTTTCTGCGTTAAACCATTTTACTGTACCTTTCAAGTGAACAACCTCCTAAAAATACCGCCATCTATGGCGAATATCCATATTATACTTCATGCTTTTTCACAATGCAATTGATGTTTTGAGGGCTTTTACAGGCTGGAATGATTTGCTTTTGCGGCGGAAACTGCGGTATCATGAACCAAAACATCTTTAAAATCGGAGACATGCATATGATGAAAAAACACGAAATATACAAAAAAGACAATTGGAACATGATGACTGTCGAGGTGCAGGGCCGTTACATCGTTCTACGGGAAATATCCGATGACTGGGGCGAAGAAGCTCACACGTTTTTGAGCCGTCCAGCGCTGATGCATTGGGCTCAAAATCGGTTTCCCAAGCAGTCCTTTCAAGATAACGAGGAAGAGTGGCAGCAGATCATGAACGCTTTCAAACAGGTATAGCGCATTCATGGTATCCAATAGCTTTCTCATCTTCATTATTCTGGCTTTTACGCTGGGCGGAGTGCTGATCATGAAACGTGATACGTTACCGGCTCCTCTCAAAAAGTGGATGGCCCTCACTGCCGTTATCATGGTTTGCTTTGCCTTTTATCTTATTGTATACAGCTTATTAAATATAGGTTCCGACCCAAGGTAAAGAAAATTATACTTTTGGGCGCAGGAGGTCATACTATGGCATAACAAGCCATGGTATAAGGAGGATATGCCGTTACATGCATGCCACAAAACCTCTTGCTCTGCTGCTCACGGTCAGCGTGGCGGTTTCTTCGTTTTGGCAGCCGCCCCGTACCGCCGCAGCCCCACCCCACATTTCGTTCGATCAGAGGAGGCTCTCAATGAGTGAAATCGTAAAACGCGCAGACGCATCTGTGGAAAATACCTGGAAGCTTGAAGACCTGTTTCCAGACCGCAAAGCATGGGATCAAGAGTACGAAGAAGTCAAACAACTAGCCAAAAAAGCTACACAATTCCAAGGCAAGCTGAATTCAGCGGAAGCAATTGTCAACTGCTTTAAGCTGGAAGATGAACTATCGCTTAAAACCGAGCGCGTATATGTGTACGCCCACCTGCATCATGACGAGGATACGGCTGAACCTACATATCAGGGCCTTTCGCAAAAAGCCAAAAAATTAGGCGTTGAGGTCAGTGAATCCCTGTCTTTCGTGACACCTGAAATTTTGGCGCTGCCCGACAATCAGCTCGATGCATTGATTAAAGATCCGAAGCTGGCAGATTATCGCTTTACACTTCAGGAAATGAAACGGGAGAAAGCGCATATTCTGGGTAAATCGGAAGAAGCCCTGCTGGCTCAGGTGGGTAACCTGGCTCAAGCACCGCAAACTATTTTCGGTATGCTGAACAATGCGGATCTGAAATTTCCAAAGATAAAGGACGAGAACGGCAAAGAGGTTGAACTGACGCATGGCAGCTATATTCAATTCCTAGAAAGTCCGCACCGGGAAGTACGTGAGCGTGCTTTTAAAGCGGTGTACGACACTTATGCCAAGAATAAAAACACGATTGCTTCCACATTAAGTGCCAATGTGAACAAAAATGTTTTTTATTCCCGTGTTCGCAAATACCCTTCCGTATTAGAAATGTCGTTATACGGTGACAATATTCCGAAGGAAGTGTACTCCAATCTGATTGATACCATTCACGAGAGCTTACCTTTGCTGCACCGTTATATCAAGTTGCGCAAAAAGCTGCTGGGCGTGGATGAGCTTCATATGTATGACCTGTTCGCTCCGCTTGTGGACGAATACAAGCTTGACATTTCGTATGAAGATGCTAAAAAGCAAACGAAGGAAGGTCTAAAGCCGCTGGGCAAGGACTATCTGGCTTCGTTGCAAAAAGGCTACGATGATCGCTGGATTGATGTGTACGAAAATGAAAATAAACGTACAGGCGCATATAGCTGGGGTGCTTACGGTACTCATCCTTATGTGCTGCTGAACCATAAAGATAACCTGAACAGCATGTTTACGCTCGCTCATGAGATGGGACACGCGCTGCATTCGTATTACTCGGATAATGCGTTGAAATATCGGGATGCCCAGTACACTATTTTCCTGGCTGAAGTAGCATCTACAACCAATGAAGCGTTGCTGATGGATTACTTGCTGAAAAAGTCTAACGATCCAAAAGAGAAAATGTACCTTCTCACCTACTATGCGGACCAATTCCGCACGACGGTATTCCGTCAAACGATGTTTGCGGAGTTTGAGAAAATCGTACATGAGCGGGCAGAACAGGGAGAGTCCCTTACACCGCAGCTTCTATCAGAGATTTATTATGATCTGAATGTGAAATATCACGGCTCTGGTATGAAAGTAGACAAAGACATTGAAATGGAATGGGCCCGTATCCCCCATTTTTATAACAGCTTTTATGTCTACAAATATGCTACCGGCTTCTCTGCGGCAACCAGTTTCTCGAAACAGATTCTGGAAGAAGGCCAACCAGCCGTTGACCGTTATTTAGGATTCCTGAAGAGCGGCGGTAGCGATTACTCGATTAATATTTTGAAGAAGGCCGGCGTGGATATGTCCTCTCCGCAACCGATCCGCGAAGCGATGAGCGTATTCGAGGAAGTTATTACGGAAATGGAAAAGCTGACCGCCGGAAAGTAAAACTATACACGATTAAAATCCGGCATTAAAACGATGCACGGATAAATCCCTTGTCCATGACGGGCAAGGGATTTTATAATGTAGCGGAAGGAGGTGGCATTTTGAAAACACAATGGTCTCTGATCGCAGCTCTTGTTATCGCTTTGTTAACGGCAGTATTCGCTGTCATTAACGTGAAATCGGTCCAAGTAAATCTACTATTTCGTACGGTCAATGTTCCTTTGATTTTGCTTATTCTCGGCTGCACTCTTCTTGGAGGGCTTATCGTCGGTTCCTTCGGTATTTTCCGTCAATATAAGCTTCAGAGAGAACTCAAACGTCTGAACACCCAGCTTCATACACTGCAAGAAGAACATACACCCGCTGTGGAAGCATATGCGGATACGGCCTATAACACGTCTGGTTCGTCCAGTGCGGTGTCTACATCTGACAAGGATACAGAGCAAACGTCCTCTGACCTTGACCGGTTGTCCAAATGAGGAGGAGCAACAACATGACGATTCATCTGAACGAAAATTATATCATGACCTTTCTGAATCAACTATTGAACACCCCCAGTCCCAGCGGCTACACACATCATGTGATGGAACTGATCCGTAAGGAAGCCGCAAGCCTTGGGGTACCCATAGAATGGAACGCCAAGGGCGGGGCCATCTTGACCCTGGAGGGCCAGCAAACAGACCGTACCGTTGCGCTGAGCGCGCATGTGGATACATTGGGTGCGATGATACGCTCAATAACCAGTCATGGTACCTTGCGGCTGACATCTGTCGGCGGTTTTATGATGAACAGCATCGAGAACGAATACTGCCTGATTCATACCAGAAGCGGACAAACATATACAGGCACGATTCTGTCGAGCCATCCGTCTGTGCATGTCTATGATGATGCACGTAGCTTTGAACGCAAGGAAAGTCATATGGAGGTGCGGATCGACGAGCTTGTCGAATCTAAAGAAGACGTGCTCCAGCTCGGCATTGCGGTAGGCGATTTTATTTCGTTCGACGCCCGTCCGGTCGTGACACCCAGCGGCTTTATCAAGTCACGGCATCTGGATGATAAAGCCAGCGTGGCTGCACTGTTTGGTTTACTGGAATCCGCTGTACGCGAAGACTGGAAGCCCCGTCATACCGTTAAACTGCTCATTTCCAACTATGAGGAAGTCGGTCACGGGGCTGCTTACATCCCCGAGGGTGTCAGCGAGATGATTGCCGTCGATATGGGCTGCATAGGCGAGGATCTGAGTTGCAAGGAGACGGATGTATCCATTTGTGCCAAGGATTCTTCCGGGCCTTATGATTATGACATGACGACTCGCCTGATTGAGCTGGTCAAGGAGCTGAATATCCCGTATGCGGTTGATATTTATCCGCACTATGGTTCGGACGCTTCGGCCGCGCTGAAAGCAGGCAACAATATCCGCGCTGCGCTGATCGGCCCTGGCGTACACGCCTCCCATGCGATGGAGCGTACGCACAAGCAGGCTGTAGTGAACACCGCCCGTCTGCTTGCGGCTTATGTAACGGTTTAATCCGAACGATGACGACCGGCCTGTTCCACTGAGAATAGGCCGGCGAAGGCTTGGCGAAAGGAAATCACAGCTATGGATCTGAAAAAACTACGTTACTTTATCGCAGTGGCGGAAGAACTACATTTTAATCGTGCTGCAAAAAAACTGAATATCACCCAGCCCCCCTTGAGCCAACAAATCCAAAGCCTTGAGGAAGAGCTTGGCGTGAAACTTTTGGAACGAACCAAAAGGCAAGTTCGACTTACGTCCGCAGGAGCCATCTTTTTAGAAGAATCCAGAAACATGGTTTCTCAATTGGAAAAATCCATTAAAATGACACAGCTTGCAAGTCAGGGGAAATTCGGACATTTATCCATCGCTTTTGTTGATTCGGCATCTGGCGGTCTGATGGTTAACGCCTTAAAGAAATTCCGGGAGCGTTTTCCAGACGTGAAGCTTACGTTGTTTGAAATGACATCTGCCCAACAACTGAAAGCTATACACGAAGGCAAAGTTCATGTGGGCTTCCTGCGCTGGGCAGATCCATCTATACATATCACCTCTCAGCTCTACACCAACGAATCACTCATCGCCGTACTTCCCGCAACACATCCGCTAGCCCTCCATCCAACCTTGTCTTTACGTTCTTTAGCGGAAGAATCTTTTATCCTGTCTCCACCTCATATGGGAGCATCTTTTCATGACCTCATATTAGACTTTTGCGGACAACATGGATTCCAGCCCCAAATCGTACAGGAAGCCGTTCAAATGTATACAATCGTTAATTTGGTAGCTGCTGGTATAGGCATCTCCATTGTTCCCTCTTCCGTTTCTGTTTTCCAACGTAGTGATGTCGTATTTCGTTCTTTTCACGAAGATTCTCCGTCCATCCCGCTTTACGCTGCATGGAAAACAGATGCGAATGACGCTGTTCTGACTCATTTTCTGGAGGTGGTTGAAGAAACAGTGTGTAATAGTAATTAGACATGTAAACTACCGTCAGCGCGTAGTCTTAACCTGTTTTACTCGGATCACGTTCAACAACACCGTTTAAAATACTATCCATTTGTCTCATAACCTCTCCATCCAGACGAACACCCGTAGCTTTTACGTTCTCCTTAACCTGATCTGGCTTGGAAGCACCGATAATAGCTGAGGACACTTGCGGGTTTTGTAAAACCCATGCTACTGCAAGCTGTGGTAGCGTTAAACCATATTCCTGTGCAATCGGCCGGATCTTCTCCACTGCCTTAAGGACCTCTTTACGTAACCATTGTCCGGCCAAGCGTGCGAAAAATGGTGAACCTGCTGTCGTAGAAGCACGTGAACCCTCAGGAAGCGGCTTGTCTATTGCATATTTGCCTGAAAGAATACCCTGTGCCAGAGGTGACCAAAC
This sequence comes from Paenibacillus sp. 23TSA30-6, assembly GCF_014858585.1. Classification (NCBI taxonomy): domain Bacteria; kingdom Bacillati; phylum Bacillota; class Bacilli; order Caryophanales; family Paenibacillaceae; genus Paenibacillus; species Paenibacillus sp. 23TSA30-6. The sequence goes on from NZ_SLTL01000007.1 coordinate 172,753, forward strand.
GACCTGTCCAATTCCTTCCTGCTCACAAGCGGGAATCACTTCAGCTTCAATGACACGCCATAGCATGGAATATTGGGGTTGACTTGCCACGAAGGGGACCTTTAGCTCTCTCGCTAAATCCGCTCCTTGCTTTATCTGGTCTGCTGTCCACTCGCTCACCCCTACATACAAAACCTTCCCCTGACGAACCAAGTCGGATAATGCCAAAAATGTCTCTTCAAGCGATACGGTTGGATCAAAACGATGTGCATAATAAACATCAATATAATCCGTCTGCAAGCGTCGAAGGGAAGCATGACAGGCCTCCATAATATGCTTGCGGGATAGCCCTTTATCATTCTGTCCGGTACCTGTTGGATGAAAAACCTTTGTGCATAGTTCAATACTTTCACGTCGTATTCCCTTTAAAGAATGACCTAAAACCGTTTCCGCCATCGTTTCTGAATAAACATCAGCAGTATCAAACGTTGTGATTCCTGAATCTAATGCAGCATGGACACATGCTTTCGCTGTGGTGTCATCCACTTGTGCACCGTGGGTTATCCAGTTTCCCAATGCTATCTCGCTTACCCCCAAACCGCTTTTTCCAAGTTTACGATATTCCATTTTGAATTCCTCCCTTCTATATAAATTTGATTATAGCAAGCAAGTTTTAATATTAGAAATATATAATAAACTTCTTAATAATATGAAAAACATATTAATAAATTCATACATTTGCATAATGTTAGGTAGCTTCGAGTTTCCAAGTCAGGACATGAGTTATTTCCACGACCGATGTACTGGAATAAACACAAAAAAGCAAGTCTCCATTGCTTACAGAGACTTGCTTTTTTAAGTAACGACGAAAAAACGATTCACGCAATATACTTTTTTCGTATTTTAAGATTTACTTTGTTCGATCTGCTCGGCCAGCTCGTTCAGATAGGTCCAGCGCTCCATTTGATGCTCCAAATGCTGTTCGGCCTTCGTTTGCTCAGCCATAAGCTCCTGTAGTCGTGCGGAATCATTGAAAGACTCTTCCATCTGTCGCTGGATGCTAGCCAACTTCTCCTCAGCCTGTTCGATCAATTCGTCAATTTGCTCATATTCCCGCTGTTCCTTAAAGGTGAATTTAAGCTTGGTTTTGGTTGTCTCCTTAACTGAATCCGAAGCATCCGCAGACTTAGACGTGGAAGACTGAGCAGAAGAAGTACCCGCCGAGACAGACGAATTCGCAGCGGATGGAGCATTTTTACTGATCCATTCTGCATACTCGCTATAATCGCCCACATGCACACGCACCTGTCCTTCTCCTTCGAATGCCAGTACCTTGTCTATCGTGCGGTCCAGGAAATACCGGTCATGGGAAACGATAAAAACAACACCCGGAAATTCATCCAGATAGTCCTCCAGCACGGAAAGAGTCTGAATATCCAGATCATTCGTCGGTTCATCCAGTAACAATACATTTGGTGCGGACATCAGCACACGCAGCAGGTACAAGCGCCGTTTCTCGCCCCCTGACAACCGGGAAATGACCGTCCATTGCGCGCTTGGCGCAAACAGAAAACGCTCCAGCATTTGCGCGGCTGTAATAGCCGAACCATCTGCTGTCCGGATCACTTCGGCTTCTTCCTTAATGTATTCGATGACACGCAGCGATTCGTTCATTTCCTGATGTTCCTGGGTAAAATAACCGAGCTTCACGGTCGGTCCCACGATCACACTGCCTGAATCCGCTTCTACACGCTGTGCAATCATTTGGAGCAGAGTCGATTTTCCGCTACCATTGGGACCCACAATCCCGACCCGGTCACCGGGCACAGCGATATAGCTCAAATCCTGAATCAGCTTACGGGAACCTACCGATTTGGACAGGTGATCCAGCTCCAGTATTTTCTTACCGAGACGCGTTGAGGCAACCGACATGTCTACAGACCCGGAACGAGCTTCCGGCTGCTGATCCTTAAGCTGTTCAAATCGTTCAATACGCGCTTTTTGCTTGGTCGAACGGGCCTTTGCCCCCCGGCGAATCCATGCTAGTTCATTGCGCAACAGGTTTTGCCGCTTTTGCTCCGAAGATGATTCCCGTTCCTCGCGTTCTGCCTTTAGCTCCAGAAAACGGGTATAGTTGGCCTCATAGCGGAAAAGTCGACCATGATCCAGCTCTAGCATGACAGTTGCCACTCTATCCAGAAAATAGCGATCATGCGTAATCATCAGCAACGCGCCGCGTCTTTTCTGCAAATACTGCTCCAGCCATTCAACCGACTCATTATCAATATGGTTGGTAGGCTCATCCAGAATGAGTAGCTCACAGGGCTGGATCAAGGCTGCTGCCAAAGCAACACGTTTACGCTGTCCACCAGAGAGCACTCCCATACGTGCCTCAAACTGCGTGATACCCAGCCGGGTCAGTATGTTTTTGGCCTCACTCTCCAACTGCCATGCCTGGAGCGTATCCATTTGCTGGCTTGCCCGCAACAGGCGGTTTTGAAGCTCCTCGCTGCCCGGATTCAGCTCCAGCATCTCCATCGTTTCTGTATATTCGCGCACCGCCTTCATTTCTGGCTGGTTGCCGTGGAAAATATGTTGGAGTACCTTCACCTCGGGGTCAAACTCCGGATTTTGCGCCAAATATTGAATGCGTACACCGTTGTTGACCGCAATATTGCCATCATCCGGTGGCTCTAAGCCGGAAATCACGCGTAAAAACGTTGATTTACCAGTGCCATTCACACCAACGACCCCTATTTTGTCACGTTCATCCATGCCAAAGGAAGCATCCTCAAACAACATTTTTTCACCATAGCTTTTCGTTATATGTTCAACGGTCATAATATTCATACGGATTCCCTACTCTTCCCCTATTTTGTGATGCATCTTGTTTATTTTAACACAGTCACACCAAATGATTAAAAAAACCGTGATCTGAACGAGGTCAGTACGGTTTCTAGCTTTACAATATCACGGTCTGCGTATCCCGCTCCCGGCTTCACAGCCGTACATAAACAAGTTAGTCGCAAATTCAGCCGTCTGATCCACATCGCATTCACGGAAATCTTTATCCAGTAAAATGTCCATTTTGAGGCGCTCCATCATGCCAATGAAAGCCTTCGCATGAAGCTCAGGCTGCTGCACACCCTCCAAAGCCAGTTTGTTTTTGACCATATCGGTATAATCCTGAATAAATCCGCGCATAAACTCCATTAAATCAGGGTCATTGTTCGGAGTCATAAAAAACAACTTAGTATGCTGCTTGCGCTTGTAGTAGTAATGTAAGTGCAGATTTGCCATTCGCAGCAGTCCCTCTCCCAAAGCGCGGTTAGCCAGTGCGCCCTGCATTTCGGCCAGGTATTGCTCGCAATCTCTGCGCGTAACCGCTGTAAAAAGCTGTTCTTTGCTTTTGAAGTACAAATATACCGTGCCTTTGGCAACACCCGCCTGTTCTGCAATCTCGGAAATCTTACTTTCATAAAAGCCTTTGGTGCCGAAGATTGTATAAGCGGCGTCCAAAATAGCCTCATATTTATCTCCATGTATACCGCCCATCTTCGCACCTCCCTGTATTAAAGTATAAACAGAATTCCTGCCAGAGCGACCAGCCCCCCGAAGATGGAGCTAATGCTGTTCACTCGATCATTGCTCATCCAGCGCCATCCCCGCACATCAACCGTCGGTTGTCCACAATGAGAGTCTACCTCTACTTCCCGATCACAAACCGTGCAGAAGCGCATCATTTGCACCGTAGCACCCAGATAGGAATCGGCAAAAGCCCCCGCGCTGCCAGATATTCCTCCGATCAGTGCCCACAGCCACAGTGGCAGGCCCGGCATTCCTGCGGCGTATCCAAAGACCCATGCCCCTATTCCAATCAGCACGCCCCCAGCCAAAGCCGCAGCCGTCCCCAGAGAAGATACACCTCCCGAGGTTCCAGGTGCCAGCACCTTGCCATTCAGTATCGAGCGAGGCGGCTTGCGGCTCAGGCTGCCAAATTCCGTTGCCCACGTATCCGACGTGACTGTAGCCATGACGCCAACAAAAGCCAACTGCCAGGCAACATGAGGCCAGATCGCATATCCCAGGCACAGCAGCATACCTAATCCCCCGTTGGCCCATACCTGTCCTGCATCCCGGTTTCCGGTTTTGGCATACGATTTTTCAAGCTCTGCCTTGCGCTCCTTTTTGAACCTCGACAGCAAGGTCGATGTAATGAAGAATAGGAGCAAGGTCCCAAACCAAAATAGGTTACCTGCACCATAATACACGGTTCCCATCAGCACAGCTGCCGCAAAGCCCGATAAGGTTAAGGATTTTTTATAAAAAGCAGCCCCCGCCACTATAGCAGCGCCAAGCAATCCGATGATCCAATCCATGATATACCCCCACTTTGAAATGAATCTCGTTTTTCATTTTTCAGTTCGTATATTATTGTACAACGCTCTACACTTATATAAAAGCCGTGTCCCATGCTATGGCACAGGACACGGCCCTTACATTCTTGCGTACGAGAATCACTCCATACTGCCCAACTACCAAAAGAACTCCCTTTTTAATCATCTTCATTCATACTATCCACGCATCAGCTTAACCGATTGTGCAGCTTCCTTGACGGTCAGTTCCCCAAAATAGCTCGAAACGATCTCCACTCGTGGTTGGCCCTACACCTGCCGGAGTGCCTGTGAAAATAATATCGCCCTCACCCAGTCCATAATGACTCCCTATGTAATCAATGATATGCTGGATGGAAAAAATCATATCCTTGATATGACCGCGCTGTACTTCCTGTCCATTTTTGAGCAATGAAAAATCCTGCTCCTCCAGTGTGTCCAGTTTCTCTAAAGGCAAGAACGGTGTAACGGGAGCAGAAGATTTGAACCCTTTAGCCGCCGTCCATGGGTGACCCTTTTTCTTAAGAACGCTTTGTACATCACGCAGGGTAAAATCAATTCCGAAGGCAAAAGCATTCAGAATCGCTTCCGCAGACATACCCGGTTCGTAATTACGACCCACAGCCACAACCAGCTCAGTCTCGTAATGAATGTCTCCTTGATCTTTAGGAAGCTCCAGTGTTGCTTCATCCAGCGGTACTACCGCATGAGAAGGCTTTAAAAAAATCATCGGTTCTGTAGGAACCTCATTTCCCAGTTCCTCGGCATGCAGCTTATAATTGCGCCCGACACAGTAGACATTACGAATTTCCACGTTCATTACGACCCGTCACCCTTCCCGCGTATATAGTCCCATTATTTAATAAATAGATTACGTATATAGTGCCACATCCGGTGCTTGGAATGCAAAAAAACCTGCTCCCAGCGATCCGGCCAATTGGTACAAATCATCAATTCAGGATGTAACGAGGCCAATCTCCGCATCATGCTACGGTCATCCACCGTCCATGCCATGACAGTGATACCGCGTCCGGTCAAGTCTTTCATCAGCTTTCGATCCAAACGCGGGTAGCCCATGGATAGAAAAGAGCATTGCAGCCCTTCCAACTGCTTTGCCAGATCGTCCGGACGAGCATCGATAATTAGCCCGGTACGGATACCTGGAGCCAGCTCTTTGGCCCGACGTAAAGCCGAACGCTCAAAAGAGGTCAATACCACCTCATTCTCCATATCTCGCGCCACAATTTCACGGAGTACGGCCTTCTCCAGCCCTGGATACATATCTCCTGCGGTTTTTAGCTCGATATTGAGCGATACGCGGCCACGACACAGATCCAGCACTTGTGCGAGAGCAGGAATGCTTTCACCTTGATATTCCGTGCTTTTCCAGCCACCTGCATCCAGTCGTTTCAGCTCTTTCCAGTCCGTATCCTTCACCCGACCTGTGCCGTTAGTCGTGCGCTCCAGCGTGAAATCATGAATGACCACCGGAACGCCGTCCTTCGACAGTTGTACATCCAGCTCAATCCAGCGCACAAACGGCTGATCTATTGCAAGCTTAAAAGCCGCCAACGTGTTCTCGGGAGCAATTCCTGAAAAACCGCGGTGAGCCACGCACAAATTGTCCATTCCGGTAATGACCTCCATCCACAAGTGGTAGCCTCAATACAGACCAGCCTCGTGTAAAAGATTTCCTTCGACAACTATCGAGCGGTTACTGTACCGTCTGCGCCTACAGAAACATTAGTCGGTGACATCGCCGCTACTCCTTGCAAAATTTTGCTGGCCTCCGCATCCTTCATTGGAACTGGTTGCCCCAGCTCCGCCCGGTAAGGAGTCAGCTTCATCCTGCAAGCCCCAGCTCGGGTACAAGTTGCCTGAAATATCGCTGTATCCCAGGTGGCTGGTACTGTAGATTTAGAAAAAATAAAATTTCCTGTGCTGTATGCAATCCATTTGCCTTTATACTGCTCCATGCCCTGTAGTACGTGCGGGTGACCTCCGATTACGAGATCTGCCCCTGCATCAATAAAAGCGTGCGATAGCTCGGTTTGATGAGGCTCCAGTGCAGTAGCGCGCTCCTTGCCCCAATGCGCAATGACAATGACCAAATCAGCCTGCTTGCGCGCTTCGCGAATCGCCTTCACAATCGCGGTCGAATCGTAGGCTCCTGCAACACCGGGCTGTTTGGCGCCTGCATTCCAGTTGGCCTCGGGCATAACCCGTGTAGCGCCCAGCAATGCAATTTTAATACCTTTACGCTCAAAATAGTGCGGAGCATACGCTTCTTTTGCATTACGCCCGGCTCCGGTATACGCTATATCGTTTTCCTTCAAATATTTCAGCGTATCCAGTAAACCGTCTGTGCCCTGATCCAAAATATGATTGTTGGCCAAATTTACAGCGTCTATTCCTGCCGCAGCCAACGCAGTCAACGCCTTGGGAGAAGACTTATACACATACGTTTTATTCAGCGCACCCACGCCCGCGGTTGTAACCGGCGTTTCCAGATTGGCTATCGTCAGATCGTCCTTGCGAAACAGATTACCGAGATATTGATATGGAAAATCAAATCCGTTCTTTTCCAACCGCTGCTCAACCTTACCGGAAAACTGCACATCCCCTACAAAATGAAGCGTGACTGTCGGTGAAGCTGTTCCATCCGATGCGGCTTTCCTCACCTGCTCCGATTCGTTGGGGTCAGTAGATTTCCCACTGTCCGATGCATCCTTATTTGAAGAGCTGTCCGGTGATTGCCCGTCTTTCTCCGAAGATGATCCTGATTCTGACGATTTGCCTTCGGCAGCACTTGTGTCAGATGAGGTCGCGGGGCGGCTGTCTGTAACTGTAGCAGTATCAGAAGGTTGCTCTGTCTTATCTTCAGCAGCGTGCTCATCTCCATTGGAGCTGTCGTCCGGTTGTTCATTTGAAACGGCTGTAACGTTCTCTCTTATCGGGCTAGAAGACTGTCCTCCACCCGCTGAATCCGTTTTGCCCTTGTTCTCCTGTTGCAATAGTCCGGCGTTTTCCGCAAGAGAGCTATTCTTCCCATGTTCAAATATGTAATAATATCCGAAAAGACCTACGATCATAAGCAGCAGGACCAGATTCGTGATGATCCAAGCCTTGCCTATTTTTCGCTTCCTTGCTTTCTTTCGACCTTCATTTTTCTGTGATCTGGGAGGGTACATTCTTCACTCCTTCTATGCTGTTGCATATGCATTACATTCTTAAATGATCCGGCGATTTTAACACCTTCTCCATTATATATCAAATTTCGGTATAAATAGAACCCCTCGCTTGGGATCGCGAAGGGTTCGTTATTCAAGTGCTCCAACCATTTATAATTATGCCTGTACCTTGACCGCTTCCCGTTCCGCAGCTTGGACGGCGACAGAGGCCCATTCCTTGGCTTGGCGGATACAATCCGGCAACCCGATGGCATCATAGCCAGCACCCAAAACATACACTCCCGGCATCGTTGTACGCAGTTCTTCTCGCAGATCGGCGATAGCCTGAGGGTGTCCTACCGGATATTGCGGCATAGAGTGGCGAAGACGGGTAATTTCCGTAAATAGCGGAGTCGCCGTAACCCCCATCATGTCCTGCAAATCCTTACGTACCAGCGCAGTCAGTTCATCATCGGGTAGCTCTACCGTTTCTTCGGCTCCAGCACGCCCCACGTAGCAGCGCAACAGTACTTTATCGTCCGGACTGGTATGCAACCACTTGGCGGACGTCCACGTACATGCCGTCACACTGCGTCCCTCTTTACGGGGTACCAGAAAACCGGAACCATCAAAGACATTCTCGATGTCTTTTTTATTAAAGGCCATGACCACATTCGCCACGGACACATAATTAACGGCTTCCAGTGCCGCCACATTCACATGTCCTCGCAACAGCGGCGCTGCAGCAAAATTCGGAGTCGTGATAAATAGATCGTCCGCATCCAACGTCTCCCCATTATCCAATACAACATGGTAGACACTGCCTTCACCGCCTGCTGTCTTTGTGAATTCTGTAACAGCAACGCCTGTACGCAAATCACAGTCATGCAAGTCATTTAGTAACGCATGTACCAAACTTTGCAGTCCTTGACGGAAGGTCAGGAAAGCACTTTTTTTCGTGCCTGTATGCGTCTCGGCTGGCTTTCTTCCGGTCATCATCCCGTGAATGAGGCTTCCATATTGCTGCTCTACTTCAGCAAATTGCGGGAAGGTCGCCTGCAAGCTCAGCGTCTTCATATTGGCAGCATATATGCCAGCCAGCAGCGGCTCGGTTACATTTTCCAGCACTTCTTTGCCCAGTCGGCGTTCGATAAAATCACCCAAGGCTTCATCACCGGGTATGCGACGAGGCGGAATAACAAAATCCATCATGGCCCGCAGCTTGCCGCCCAACGAGATGAGCCCGCTTCGCAGAAAAGGTTTCAGCTCCGTCGGAATTCCCAGTACCAGACCGGGGGGCATTGGATGAAGCTGACTTTCATGCAAAATGTATGTTTTCTTCGCCTCTGGATTCGTGCTTACCAGCTCATGATCCAGCTCCAGCTCTTGTGCCAGCTCGATCATAGCCGTTTTACGGGCCAGAAAAGAATCCGGCCCTTTTTCAATCACAAATCCGTCTTTATGCAACGTTTCGATTTTCCCGCCCAGCACCGGGGCCTTCTCCACCAGCGTAATCCGTGGTGTGTAGCCTGCTTCTTTGTACATTTTACGTGTATAAAAAGCTGCGCTCAGTCCGGTCAATCCTCCGCCTACAATCACAATGTTGCGTAATTTTTGCTCCATAATGTCCTCATCCCTTTTTCCATTGGTCTATGATGACATCGCTAAGCGTCTCCATGTACAATGGATCACTGTTAAGCGAATCAATCCGCTGGAAACGCATATCCAGTTCCTTCGCCAAAGCCTGCGCCTCAATATCCAGATCGTACAGTACTTCTAGATGATCGGAAACGAAGCCGACTGGCGCAGCCAGCACATATTCAACCTGGTCTTCCTTGAGACTATGCATGGTATCCAGGATGTCAGGACCGAGCCAAGGCTCTGCTGTGCGGCCTGCACTCTGCCACGTAAACTGCCAGTTGGTGATTCCTGCCTTATCCGCAATTGCTTGCGAAGTAGCCATCAATTGCTCTACATAAGGGTCACCTATCGCCAGAATCCGCTCAGGCAAGCTGTGCGCACTGAACAATACACGTACCTCGTCCCGATTCGCCCCTGCCTCTTCGAAAAGCGCCAGCTTTGCATTTACACGCTCGGTTAACGTCTTGATCAGCTTTGGATGAAGATGATAGCTTTCCACAAACGATATAGCCAGATTCAGTTCCTGTGCCTTGGCCTGTGCACGCTTAATATAAGTGCCTACACTCATTACGGAATAATGCGGAGCCAGCACGACACCTACCGCTGTACGGATACCGTCTTGCACCATAGCCTCCACGCCATCCTCAATGAACGGCTTGGCATGTTTAAGTCCCTGATAGCAGACAAATTCAATATCCGGATTACGATTTTCCCGATTTAAGGTTTCTTGCAGATTTTGAACCTGACGATCCGTATTTTGACGTAACGGAAATACACCGCCCACAATGGCTTCATAACGGTCCTTTAATTCTTTCAATTGCTCCGGGGAAGGAGGGTTACCACGACGAATATGCGTATAATAGGCTTCCACCTGATCCAAACTTTCTGGTGTCCCGTAGGACATAACCAGTACACCCACTTTGGTTTTCATCAGCTCATCACCTCTTAACATTTTGGATTGATTACTTCTTTGTCAAAACGGAACGGGAATACTCGTGCACATACTCTGTAAGCTCTCTCAGCTTATCTAACGAAGCTTCTGGAAATAAACCGTGACCCAGATTAAAAATATATCCCGGCTCCAAAATTCCTTCATCCACAATCGTTTTCGCGTACTGTTTAATTACATCTATCGGCGCTGTGAGCACGTAAGGATCCAGATTTCCCTGCACACCAAAAGCATTCCCCAAACGACGGCGTCCTTCAGGTATACTCACCCGCCAGTCCAGTCCGATCACATCGGCTTTTACCCCGCCCAGCAGCGGAAGCAACTCACCGGAGCTTACACCTGGAAAATAAATTTTCGGTACGTCCAGATCGGACAGCTCATGGAAAATACGTGTAATCGTCGGCAACACAAGCGTTTGGAAATCATGAGGCGAAAGCGCCCCTACCCAGCTGTCAAACAGTTGAAATGCCTTGCCACCGTTAGCGATATGGGCACGCACGTATGTAATAACCATGTCTCCAAGCTTGTCCATCAGCCGACGCCATAATTCAGGCTCTCCATACATCATGGCTTTAGTGCGGATATACCCCTTGGACGGTCTGCCTTCTATTAAATAACTCGCAATTGTAAAAGGAGCTCCGGCGAACGTAATCAGTGGTACCTCCAGCTCACGGTCCAAAATACGGATCGTTTCCAAAATATGACCCAGATCTCGTTCTACATCAATCGGGCGCAGCTTGTCCACGTCCGCTGCTGTACGAATCGGATTATCAATAACCGGACCAATATTTTTGACAATATCAAAATCAACCCCCAGCGAGGCCACCGGATTCATAATATCAGAATATAAAATAGCAGCGTCCACCCCTAGCTTGCGCACGGGCATTAAGGTCACTTCTGCGGCCAACTCAGGCTGACGACAAATTTCAAGCAACGTGTATTTCTCTTTAATTTTGCGATATTCAGGATCATACCTTCCGGCCTGCCGCATGTACCATACGGGAATATGATCCGCAGCCTGCTTGCGGCAAGCGCGGATAAAGGTATCGTTGTAGGTCATGACTTCAGCCTCCAGTTCGAATCGTAACTACTGTATTTTATTATGCCCTTTTTCAGGAGTCGTAACAACTGCCGCTAGCGGACAATCCATGACAAACCCATGACATTTGGATAAAGTTTCAATGAAGTGTGCTATACTAGAGAAATGGCTTTTTTAAAGCTCCGGGAAGTTCTACTTAGGATAAGTAGTTTTGCATCAGCAAGAAATGACAGAAAGGAAGTGAAAGCACATTGAAAACATGGGAGACGTGGAAAGTCAATCTCATTGTGCTTTGGTTCGGTCAGTTTCTAGTCAATGCGGGTATTACGATGATTACTCCATTCCTCGCCCTCTATCTGGCTCAAGACCTTCATGTGAAGGGAGAACATGATATCGGGCTGTGGGCCGGAGTTATTTTTGCCGCAAACTTTTTGACTTCATTTATGTTCCAGCCTCTATGGGGCAAGCTGGCTGACCGATATGGGCGCAAAGCAATGCTGCTCCGCTCGGGTTTCGGTATGGCTCTGGTGATCGGCTGCATGGGTTTGGTCACCCATCCGTGGCAACTGTTGGCGCTTCGTCTGCTGAACGGTACGATTTCGGGCTTCAATCCGGCTTCGATTTCTCTGGTGTCGGGTACCACACCCAAAGAACGGACCGGTTTCGCTATGGGGATTATGCAATCCGGTCAGATGGCGGGTACGATTCTCGGCCCTCTGATGGGCGGTTTTTTGGCTGACTGGGTTGGATTCAGACCGATCTTTTACATTACAGGCGCTCTTATTCTTGTAGCCTCTCTCATCGCAATGTTTCTGGTTAAGGAAGATTTCAGCAAAGCCGAAGCTGCACGAATACCGCAAATTTCGGTTCTTGCCGGATTAAAGGAGCTAAGCCATACGCCCCAGCTTCCGGCTTTGTTCACCGTAACGTTCCTGCTCCAGTTTGCCATGATCAGTACGGTATCTTTGCTGCCGTTATATGTGCAAAAGCTCTATGGTTCAGCAGAAGGAATTGCGCTCATTGCCGGGTTTGTTACAGCCATTACCGGCGTATCCAATATGGTCGCCGCGCCGCTGCTTGGAAGATTGAGTGACAAGATCGGGGCGCACCGCATTTTGACCCTCGCTCTGCTCGGAACCGCGCTCATGCTCATTCCGCAGGCTTTTGTCAATCAGGTATGGCAGCTCGTCACGATCCGTTTTTTCATGGGTATATTTATGGGCGGACTGCTGCCAAGCGTAAACGCGCTGATTCGCACGTATACACCGGAAGGAATGGAAAGTCGTTCGTTCGGCTTCAATACCAGCTCGCTGGCGCTTGGTAATATGCTGGGCGCTGTTATTGGCGGGGTACTGTCCGGGTTTATCGGCATCGAAGGATTGTTCATCATGTCAGGTGTCCTGCTGATCGTCAATATATTCTGGGTACGTATGAAGCTCTATGATCGTAAGCCTGCACCTGATTTCAGGTAAGATAGCCTTCTGGTAAGGTCAGCCTTCCAGAACAGACAAGAACCTCCGATCCACAATTTTGTGGACAAGGAGGTTCTTTTTGTATAGCTACTTTTTGTATAGCTATATAAGTAACACTACAGCCTATTTTACACGGGCCAATGCCAATCCGTCATAGGCTGGCAAAAGCGTACTGACTAGCCGCGGGTCCGTAGCTATCGTTTCGTTAAAGCGTCTCATGGCCTGTACGGCAGGACCGTTCTTGTCGGTATTGAGCGTCCGTCCGCGAAGGAAACAGTTATCTCCCGCAATAATGGCACCTGGATTCGCCAGAGCAATCGCATATTCCAGATACACCGGGTAATTTTCCTTATCGGCATCGATGAAGAAAAAATCGAAGGTCTTCCCCTCTTCCTGAAGCTCCTTCAGGCTGTCCGCTGCAGGTCCGAGACGATATTCGACACGGTCACCGTAGCCGTTTTCCTCCATATGTCTATGTGCCAGTGCCGCATACGCTTCTTTCAGCTCCAATGATACAATGCGTCCCTTTTCTCCCAATCCACGGGCCAGACATAATCCACTGTATCCGCCTAATGCGCCAATCTCCAGTACCTGCTGCGCGCCGGATACCTCAATTAGAAAGGTCAGCAGCTTTCCATAAGGATGAGCCACCGATACCTCAGGCATCCCCTCTGCAACAATGGCCTCCCTGATGCCGCGTAGCGTTTCATCTTCCTGTACCAGTTGGTCTATATATTGTTCAGGCGTCATATTGGGTGTAATTTCCACGTTTCATCTCTCCTTCTCGCTTTATCATAACGCAGGTTGGACGCGATGTCCTTCGTAAATTATTTGCCTTAATTATTTGTCTCTTCGTGTACAATGACCTATACTATAGGGATTGAACCAAGCTTATATGATTATGGGGACGGAGTGAATACGTTTAATGACTCAACTGCAACTAATTGCAACTGCGCCGATGGGACTTGAAGCCGTCGTGGCTCGGGAGCTCAGAGAACTCGGATATGAGGACCTGACCGTCGAGAATGGCCGCGTCGTTTTTTCCGGTGATTATATGGATATATGCCGGTGTAACCTGTGGTTGCGCACATCAGACCGCGTTCTTATTAAAATGGGCGAATTTGCCGCAACCACCTTCGACGAGCTGTTCGAGGGCACCAAAGCTTTGCCATGGGAGGATTGGATTCCTATGGATGGTGAATTTCCGGTAGAGGGACGCTCGCACAAATCACAGCTTAGTAGCGTACCAGCCAGTCAGGGAATCGTCAAGAAGGCGATTGTAGAAAAGCTCAAGGAAACCTACCACACGGATTGGTTTGAAGAGGACGGCCCTCGTTACGTTATAGAGGTCATTCTCTTAAATGACCGTGCATTGCTAACGCTTGATACGACAGGTCCGGGACTGCACAAGCGCGGCTATCGCAAGCTCGTGACGGAGGCTCCGCTCAAAGAGACGATGGCTTCGGCTCTTATTCAGCTTAGCCGCTGGACCCCGGATCGACCGTTCTATGACCCGTGCTGCGGTTCCGGTACTCTGCTGGTAGAAGCAGCAATGCAGGCATGGAATATTGCTCCGGGACTGAGACGTACCTTTAACTCGGAAGACTGGCCTGTCATTGGTCGCGAGCTATGGGATCAGGCTCGCGACGAAGCGATGGATTTGACCCGCGATGACATTCCTTTCGAGATTGCAGGCAGCGATATTGATCCAGGTGCCATCGAAGTCGCTGAGGCTGCTGTAAAGGCGGCAGGCTTCGCTAAAGATATCTCATTAAAGGTGATGCCTGTAACGAAAGTCAGACTTGAAGGCCAATATGGTGTGATGATTACCAATCCACCTTATGGTGAGAGACTGAGTGAGGAAACCGAGGTGGAGAAGCTGATCCGGTCAATCGCACGCACGGCAGCGGAAATGAAGACATGGTCCTTCTTTGCCATCAGCTCCACCAAGCAATTCGAGCACTATTGGGGCCGTAAAGCTGATAAGCGCCGCAAGCTGTTTAATGGCCGGATCGAATGCCAATACTATCAGTATCTGGGCCCTCTACCACCGCGCCGCAAAGATACTCCGCCGTCGTAGTCTTAAGTAGATGATGCTCAGGCCAGGAAGCGAACCATCCGTTCGCCTTCTGGCCTGATTTGTGTTGTTCATAGGATAAAAATGTAGCTTTCCCCTGCTGTACTGGAAGGAAAATGCTGTATTTTCTTTACTTAATCATTGAAATGCGCGGGATGAGCGCTATAATAATTAAAGGCGATTTCGGTTTTAACATTACGTTAATATTTAGTTTATACTAGCCGAACATTTCTGCCGAAGGGGGTAAAGTGTTGGTTATTCGCACGGCCAGTACAAATCGCACTGGAAACATGTTCAGCAGAATGCTGCTGTCCCGATATTTCGGGTTTGGTCTGTTTTTTGTACTTATGATTGGCAAGCTCGTTCTGATCCACCATAACCTGCATGCCCAAAATGTTGACATGAATCCGCTGGATTATGTCATCGCGATCGGTTCGCTCTTGCTTGTGAGTTTTTGGACCTTATGGCTGTCACGGCGCGGACGTTTAATCGCTCTTGTGGTGCTTGATATTTTGCTTACCGCACTCATTTACTCTGACATGGTTTATTATCGGTATTTTCAGGATTTCATTACGATTCCCGTCTTGCTTCAAGCCGGACAAGTTGATTCCCTGGGTGGAAGTATCGTATCTCTGATGTACTGGTGGGATCTTTTCTTTTTTGCAGACTGGATTCTGTTCATTCCGTATGTGATGTTTGTGGCTTCCTTGCGGCGTCGGTATACAACAAGTGATTCTTACATCGAAACGTCACGCGGTTCATTCAGCAAAAGGTTTCTGCTTCGCTTCTCCAAAGGTGCGTTGGCCTTCCTGATCGGCTACATTTTTACCTTTGGACCGATTAAATACTATACGTCCACGTGGGCAACCGGCATATTCGTCGGTAACTGGTGGTCGATGGCCCTGTACAATGTAACCGGGCTGATCGGATTTCACGGGTACGACATTTACCGCTATGGCCAGGACCATCTGGGACCCCAGCCTACGCTGGCTCAGGCGGAGTCCGATAAGGATAAGGTATGGTTTAATCAGCATCAAAAGCTGCTTCAGGTGAAAAATGACCTTTCCGGCAAGTATAAAGGCAAAAATGTGATGGTCATTCAAGCCGAAGCGTATATGAACTTTTTCATCGGCAAGGAGATCAACGGTCAGGCCATAACGCCTAACTTTGACAAGCTGACGAAGGAAAGCATGTATTTTAACAATTATTATCACCAGACTGCGCAGGGCCGTACTTCAGACGCGGATTTCACTACACATGCTTCACTGCATCCACTCCCTACAGGCTCGGTATTCATCCGTTATGCGGACCATAAATTCGATACGTTGCCTTCTATTCTAAAAGATACTGGCTACAGCCCTAATGCATTTCACGTTTACGACAGCAGCTTCTGGAATCGCTACACGATGTATAAGGCGATGAACTATGACAAGTTCTACAGTAAAAAAGATTTTAAAATAGACGAGCCGCTTGGATGGTCGCTGGGAGACAAATCCTTTTTCCGGCAAACGCTCAATGATCTCACCATTGAGGTCAAACAGCCGTTCTACGCTTATATGGTCGGAATTTCGAGCCACCACCCTTACAATCTGTCACCTGACGCTGTGGATTTGGATGTTGGCGAGTTTGAAGGGACCATGTTCGGAGACTATTTGAAATCCGTGCATTATGTGGATGAAGCACTAGGTGAACTGGTGGATCAAATGAAGAAAGACGGATTGTGGGATAATACGATCCTGATGTTCTACGGGGATCACGACAATTCCATTAAAGATAAGACCCTGTATGAGAAATTTCTGGGTAAACCACTCACAGATCTTGATATGCAAAAAATCATGAACCAGGTGCCGCTGCTTGTGCATCTTCCCGATGGAAGCCATGCGGGAACTTACACTGAACCGGCAGGACAGCTTGATCTGACACCGTCGGTGATGCATCTGCTCGGCATTTCAACGAAACCGTATCACTTTATGGGAAATGATCTGTTCAGCGGGAAGCCTCGTATGGTCGTGCTGCGCAGCGGTGCTTTCACTGATGGTCGTGTGTACTACATTCCATCCGAGGATGGCACATTCTCCAAAGGAACCTGTTACAACCTCACCACAGGCCAGCCTTCGGATGTGAACGCCTGCGGACCGGGGTATACTGAAGCTCTCAATCGGTTGAACATTTCCGATCAGGTGATCACGTATGATCTCATTCGCCAATGGGAACCGCAAATCAAAGAAGTAACTACAACTCCTTCGACATCCAAATAGACTTTCTGAGGAAGGTTGCTTGCACAGCACCCTTCCCGGATTCCCAGAAGGATGAGTACCTACAAGAAAAGCCCGATCAAGCAGCAACATGCTGATGATCGGGCTTTTGGTATTCTTGAGCTAGTAAACCGCGCTCATATACCTTTACGAATGCTTATGGGCGCAATGCTTTTTTGGCCTGCTCCAGCCGTTGTGTCTCTTCACCAAGCATTTCCTCGGCAACCTCTACCGCATCGTCGCCAAGGCTGTCCTTCGCCTGCTCTATGGCACGCTCCACATGAGTACGGGACTGCTCCGCCTGCTCAATCAGTTGCTCAGCCGGATGTGACAATGCCTGAGAAACGGCATGGTGAAGCTTGTCCACCGAGTTTTGCGTTTGGGCCTCGACACTGTGATTGTCCAGATTAGAATCATATTGGGCCATGAGTCACTCCTCCTTCTGGGCAGTGGTCTGCATCCACTAGCATGGATCAAAAGAAGGGGAACTATACAAAGCTGTGAATGCTGCGTACTGGAATTATTTTATAAAACGCGCAGCCTTCTCCAATACTTCGTCCTCTGTAGCTGCACTTACATAGCGTCCGTTCACATATACAAACGCCCGTTTTCCACAAGGACCGCAATACGATTTGCAACCGATTTTGATCTCCGCATCCGGTGCCATCTTTTGCAGCTTGGGTAAGATTGTTTTCAAGCGAATATGATTGCATTCATCACATACGCGAATATCATTGGCCATTTGTCGTCCCTCCGTGCTCCGGCTTAGTGGTCGCCGTGATTACCTTGGGAAGGGTTAGTAATGACAAATCCTTCTTCGGGGAAATACAAGTAATCAATTTTCACGCCATCCAGCAGCGGCTGGCCGTTTTCCAAAATAACATCAATGCCTTTATCTGTAGATACGACGGTATCTGTTTCTTTAGGCGTGTCCAAATCCAGCCCGTAATGAGCATGATCTCCATGGGAATGAGTAATGACAACCCGCAGGCTCTTCCCTTGGTTTTCTTCTTTATCCAATTCAAGCTTCAATACTTTAGCAGCGTTGCGAGTAATTTTGCAATTCATCAACTTCATCTCCTTCATATTGATTAAATGAAGTGTGGTCCAACGGAGCATGAATATCCGTGCCACACAATTTAACAGGTAAGTTCAACAACTATAAACTACAAAATAGCCTTTATACTAGAAAGGCAATATTCCTATTGTAAAGAAAACTGCGAAAAATCGCAATCACGAAATTCACAAGCTTATATTCCTACCGGACACGTACGCGCTGCTTCTCAAGCACATCGGGATATTTTCGTTCAGCGCGGGTCACAAACCAGTTCATCAGCAGCAGCGTCACCCCAATGTCGTCAATGGGCATAAAGGGCATGACATCCGGCAGTACCCAATAGAGCAGTACAGGAACGACAAACAGCAATTTTTCACCCAATGGAATCTTCGACGACGTAATAAACCGGGGCATGCGACGAAACACATGTGACCATTGACGGAGAGACAGTAATCTTTTCCACTTCATAGGTTGCTCACTCCATTTCCAATGCTCCTAAGTATATATACCCCATTAGAGGGGACTTATAAGAGGAACACTTGTAAAAACACGTGCTCCTCCTAATACGTACTGATAAACTATGGCGTTTCAGGTCGACCCTTTTACCATGACAGCACCGTTGCCATTAACATGCCCACCTCTGCCGCAATATCGTCATAATCACGCATAGGCAGCGGATTTACGCCCAGCCCGACTTCAACGGTAAAACCAGGTTTGCCAAAGCGCTGTATAAACCAGTCCTTATACCCTGCATCACTGCCCCCCAGCTTTACCGCCCGGTATCCTGTCGCAGCCGCCAGCCGTGATGCCCAATCCCGACTCTCCTTTGGCTCCAAATCCCGGTAATTCCAATAGATTTCCTGTCCCTGACTGTGTATGGACAACACCATATCAAACTGTTCCCGCTCCGTCAGATCGACAAGCGCTTTAGCCTCTGGCTCAGACAAAGGTGCAGGACCCGCATAATCCCTTCTGGACGGACCTGTTTTGCCGCGTCTTCGCACCTCTTCCTCCCAATGCGCCGGAAACTGATCGTTGAGATCTACACCGCGAATGTTCGCCTTCCACCCACGATAATCAGCGCGGCCATCATTCCATTTTCTTAAGTCAGGATACAGGGGATGAGACGGAAGGACACCTTGTTGAACCAGTTCCACCCCATCTGGATTGACCATGGGCACTACCCATAAGGAAGTACGGTTTAGCCAAGTCTGTGGAGAAACGCCATATATCCATGGAGGAGCATTACCTTGATCCTCTCGCTCATCGTGATGCTCCCCCTCTTCATTTCCATTCATCCTGTCGACTCCTTGCGCATATCGCTCTACAAAACGCAGCAAACACGGTGTCGTCAGCCATTCATTGGCATGTACGGAGGCATTGGCGTGAATTTTCAGTGGTCCCCGTCCAATACGTACATAGGGAATATCCTTTCCCATGACACTGGTGCCGATGCTGCCAACTTCAATAAACGGATACCTTTGAGCCAGTGCCGCAAGATCTTGTCTCAAGTCCTCGTACCCATACTCCCCGCGCAAACGTATAATCTGATCCTGATGGTGTTCAGGGATAATCATTGTTTTTCCTTCCACAAAATCATGCTCCGCAAGTTCGGGATTAGCCTGCCGCAGTTCATCAAGCTCCACACCAAACTGCTTGGCAATGTGTCTGGCATGCTCACCGGGCTGAATAACGTATTTACGATCCATTGACGGACGAATGTACAGCACTTGACCACAAACCAGATAGGGTTGCGCGGCAGTCCATGGATTGTCTGCCATCAATGTATCTGCCGATAATTTAAAAGCCGAGGCGACCCGGTGCAAAGTATCTCCTTTTTGTACGATATATTCCCTCATCTTCTACGCCCCTTCCATCTGTCTTACTGCATGTTATGCAGACGCGGCGTGTCTTGATGAAGCGAATACCAAAACAGCCGATTCTTTTGTCTAATGACAAAAAAATCGGCCGTCTCGTCAATCGAGATTGGTGACCTGCCAAACAACAGGCGTTTGACGAATTTGCTCCCCAAGCCACTGTGCTGCAATACTCTGGAACAATTCCGGATCACCAGAACAAAAAAGCTGATGCACCGGTGTCTCATCCCCGGCTTCCAACTTGCCCTTGTTATACAAAATCGTACTCGTCTCACGAGCCGTTTCGTCTGCGGAGCTAATCAGCTTCACGTTGGGGCCCATCACTTCCTGAATCGTTTCCTTCAAAAAAGGATAATGCGTACAACCAAGAATCAGACAATCAATCGGGTACGCTTGAATCGGTCTCAATGTCTCCTCTACGACCTCTGATGTTGTCTCTGAACGGAACAATCCCTGTTCCACCAAAGGAACAAGCGAAGGGCAAGCATGGCTCACCACGTCTACATAGGGGGATAGTTGCTTCAGCGCAGCCGTATAGGCTCCGCTTCGGATTGTACCTACAGTCCCAATCACCCCGACATGCCCGGTGGCTGTTGCGCTAATTGCAGCACGTGCCCCGGGGTGGATGACTCCAATCACCGGAATGGATACCTTTTGGCTAATATAGTCCAATGCCGCGGCTGTTGCCGTGTTGCAGGCAATAATAATGACTTTCGGATCAAATTGAATCAGAAAATCAACCATTTGCTCTGTAAATTTCTTAACCTCTTCCGATGGCCGGGGTCCATACGGGGTGCGCGCAGTGTCTCCAAAATAAATGATTTTTTCCCTTGGAAGTTGACGCATGACTTCTTTAACAACCGTCAGACCTCCTACACCGGAATCCAATATTGCAATCGCTTGCTGCACGTACACACCGCTTCCTTTTTTGTTCAAGTATGAGTCGTTCCCTCTTGGGAAGCTATCCGTTGCTACATACCTTATGTTGTATTCGAGTAAAAGGTACCCCAAAATATTACCCGAAAAAGGGAAAGCGATCAACAAAGAGGCTTCATCCCAACAGGAGAAGCCTCGAAGCGAATCCATATTCAGTTAAATTATATTGGTTTAGAGTTGCTTACAGGGAATCCTTTTTGATATCTTCTTGAACAGGATCGGATGAAATGCTGACTTCAGGAAGAACTCCGCCTTTTTTGCGAAATTGCCCGATTTCATGAATAACCGCTGAGGCCGTATCCTTAATTTTATCGGTATACTCAATAGAGGCATCTGTAATTTTCCCGGCCAGTTCCTGCCCCTTATCACTGACTAGACGTGCCTGATCCGTAATGTCCTGACGCAGATCACGACCTGACTTGGGGGCAAACAACAGCGCAGCGAGCGAACCGGCAATGCTACCTGCCACCGCACCACGGATAAAGCTTTTGTGGTTTTCTTTCATCATCATCTCTCCCTTATGCCCGGGCGAATGCCCATCTGTTAATGCATTATAAGCAGGGAGAGCTTGTCATGACACAGCGAACGACCATAAAAGCTCCTACTTTTTTCGGGACCGGATACGATACAGGCAGCAACGTCCTCCATCCGCCAAGCAATCCTCACGAACAACCTCGGCATCAAGCAGCTCCTCGAACATTTGCTGCTCGCATTCACATGCCTTGCGGTAACGGCCTGCGATTTGAGAAATCGGACAATTGTATTCCACAATAGAGTAGCTCCCGTCCTCTTCTTCCCGCCACTCCGCCATATAACCGGAGGCGTTCTGAATGCCGGAAAGCTTTTCCACACGTGAAGCCAGCGTGGTCTCGCTCTCTATCTGAGGGGCGTAACGCTTCATCATTTTGCGTTTTCTGCCGTCAAACAGAGAGTAAACAGCTTCCATTCCCTGCTCTTCATCCAGTTCCCCCAGTAGTTCCAGCAACAAATGATCATAATTGCGGGGAAACTGCTCACTTCCCTGCTCGCTCAGACTGTACAAAAACGTCGGACGTCCCATCGCCTGCCGCACTACGGTAGCGACGATGAGACCATCCTGCTCCATCAATTTGAGATGCCTGCGCACCCCCATTTCGGTAATGCCCAATTGAGCTGCCAAGCTTCCGACGCCCACAGGTCCCTTGGTTTTCAACAATGTCATAATCATGCGCCTGGTGGGCATTTCGGGAACGATATACTTATCCGTCACTTTAGCCTTTACACTCCCTCGGGCTGCGGACCCAATTCCTTATTTAAATAGTCATGCACACTGGATGCAAAACGCTCCAATAGCTCGGGCAGCTCAGGTGTGAGCGGATGAAGGCTCGTCCGGTCCCAATGGAAATATTCCTGCACCAAGGGTTTCCGCAAGGCGACCAGCTCCATGATCGGATTAAACACGGTATCATCCAGTACGCCCTCTTCATGAATGATACCGATAATATCCTCGTAGCTGCTGGCATCGCGCATAATAAATCCATCAATGATATAGCTTCCTACGTCCGTTACCGTTTCAATCGCCAGATGTAGGCAGCGCTCCTGCACCAGTCCCTGCAACAAATCTCCGTTCCAAGCGGCCGTTATGCGGCGGAGTCCTGCAGCAATGTCGGGAACGGCACCTAGTCGAAGCTCAATTTGCTCCCGGTTGACATAATACAAGGTCCTTCACCTCCCCGTAACCGCTTTTAAATTTCATAATCAACTGCGTTCGATACATCCTTCACTTCATTCATGTGTACAATGATCTCCTGATGCACAGGGTGTATCTGATACGTCTGCAGATCCTCCAGTGTTTCGACAACAGCCGTAAGGGAAATATCATAAGATCGTTCCGAACGAATCACATCCGTACCTACTTCGAGTGATAGAAGTTCTTTGATTTTGCCATTCATGCTGCGCAAGACGGATGCCGTATGCTCAATGCTTTCAGGGGAGCGGTCTTTCAATTTGAACAAAACAATATGTTTAATCATGCGTATAGGCTCCTTATCTTAAAATGTTCTCTTGAAAATTTTATCATAACGCCCCGCATACGGAAAGAAACTTCGTAATTCTAGCGATCTTTTCCACCATCTTTCCCACCAGACTCCTTGTCCTTCAGCAGAGCAAAAAAATTCTTGAGCTTCGGTGGGAGCGGCAAGCCCATGCGTGAGCAGTTTTCCGTAATCGAGATTAATTCATTGGATAAATAAAAATACGTCGCCGCTCCTTTCATGATTTCAGTGCCCATCAGGAGGTCTACATGATGTGCCAAAGAAATCACCATCAGCATCAAAGCCTTCCTCGTCAATCCCCAAAACCCTGCTTTGCTGCTCAAGCCTTCCCCAGTCTTAATCGCTGCGGCAACCCCAGTCACATAATCAACAGCCATGGCAATCGTGAACAGCACCATAAGCTGATTCCAGCCGCCAAATGCAAAGGTAATAATGGCACCTGTGGTAGCGCAAAACATACTAAACATAGCGGGGTTAATATTCATACCTGTTCCTCCTCTCGGGGCGGTTACTGCAATATATGCAGCGACGTGGCAACCCGTAAAGTCATATGACCTGAAGAGGGAACTGAATTCATAGATTCATATAAAACAAGCTGCAAACCTCATGATTTTATGTGCAAACACGACAAAAAACACCTTAAAAAACCTAATAAATAGTTTTAAAGGTGCCTTTACTTCCTTCATTGGGCATTGTAACGCTTGTTTATCCAAGACCTGATTTCTGCTTACCGCTTATATAAAAAAACAGACCCCCCTCTTCAAAAAATAAAGTAGGGTAGCCTGTTTTTCTGACAAGCTATTCAATTAACGATGATCATTCCAAAAATTAAGTGGAGTCAGATTGCCATTCAACGGCTCAAAAGAATAGCCTTCCTTCTGCAAAGCCGCCATAATCTGTGGAAGTACCTTGATCGTAGATGGCTTATCATGCATAAGAACGACAGGTGTTCTGCCTTGTTTTTTCAATCTTCTAATATCACTCAGAACAGTTTGTTCAAAATGCTCTGGATTTTTGGTATAACGCCAATCGTTGGAATCTACATTCCAATCCCAAATATGATAGCCCGCACCCGTCAGCTGATCACGGAATGCTTTCTTCAAATACGGTTTGCTGCCATAAGGAGTACGAATCAAAGAAGTGCGTTGCCCAGTTGCCTGGAATAAAATCTCATTATCCTGATTCATTTCTGCAAGCGCCGCTGCCGGAGAAGCATAGATTTTCTTCACCTGGTGCGACATCCCGTGCAAGCCCAAGCCATGACCCGCCTCTACCATTCTCTTCATAACTGCACTATGTTCACGAATTTCCGGTCCCAGCATAAAGAAAGTAGCCTTGGCATTATATTTATCCAAAATATCCAACAGTTGTGAAGTATGCGCCGTAGGACCATCATCAAAGCTCAAATAAATCGTTCGGCTCGATGAGGAAGCGTTCCCCTTGGTTCCTGCATTGCTAGTTTTGCCGGGCTTCACGGCTGCATACTGTTTAATTTCTGCGGCAAATTTATTCAAAAATTGTGTATCAGACAAGCTCGCATTCGCGTTCTGAATCCGATATAGATTGCTTGAAGGTATCGTGATGGTAAAACCGAAGGCATCCGCCAATGTGCGAATTGGCACCATCGTACGTCCTCCGCGCTCAAAAACATCACCCTTGGTCAGATCCAGCGTAAAGCTGCGATTATGTCCGGTCAACACCAATGTACGTCCGCTAGCCGAAGTGGAGATCCCCATCTTTTGACCTAATGTAACGATAGGTACATACAACTTGTCATTTTCCATCACTGGCCGAATCGTATTAGAGTCCAGTAATACATCATTGACCCCCAGCAAAGGAGCCTTCGCTTGAGCACTTGCCGTATTCGTATGTATGCCCAACAGACCCAAACAACAGATTGCTATCAAACATACAGCCATCCATTTTACTTTCAAAAACTTCATTACTTACACCATCCTGTGCTGTATTTTATATTGTGCGGGAGCTATCTCTAGCTTGTCTATGAAGTTATACAGACATGACGATATAGACATGGCAATATAGACATTCACTAAACATATAGAACATAAACGCATCTCAACCGATTGAATCGGAACGCCTTTCCTTTCCCCCTATATATATTAATAGATTACCAGAGTATAGTATGTAAATATAGTGAAACAATTCGACAACAATCTTGCAATCTCCCCGACCATCGAGATTACAAAGTTGTGAATAAATTGGCTGAGTTAAAATGCAAGCTATTAATAAATTCTTTTAGTTGAACTAGAGCTTATGAAACAAGCCTTTCATGAATTTCGTACACAGTATTAATGGCTAGAACAGACCACTTGCCCTTTACAGTCATACAATAATTATTGAAACGGCATTAAGACATTCTTCTGAAAATAAGATAACTTCTTTTTTCCGAACCTGCTCTTATCTTCATAAAAGAAAGAGATTCCCTAGTCTTAATTCTCCTTATTGCTTCCAAGTTGTAGAGAACTCCTTCACCATCAATTGCATTATACTCTGTAATTAAACGTGACTCTACGGCAATAGTTTTAAATATATTTAATTCAGCTTTATAGCTGTACCCATTGTACTCTTATACTTCCCTATCATGAAATTCCCATATTCAATTCATCTGCATAAAATACCCCAATGAGTCCAATGCAAATGAAAAACCTTGAAGGAATTTATCCCTCAAGGCGAATTTAGCTTTACTCTGAACCAAAAATCTCTACTCTTTCACAATGTATAATGTTCTTCTGGTTAGTATAAAATATTCCGTCTTTAGTCGCAGGCATAAATTCTTGCCCGCTCGGGTCAACATACCCCATCGGATTATTCGCAACACATGCATACCAGTTCAAGCTTTGCGGATCGCTTATCTCACCTTGATACGTATCCTCGCCATTTTGCGTACGTCCGATGATGTTTTTATTCCCATCCCGCTCATAACCAAATTGGTGCAGCGCCGTACCGTCTTGCTCCACCGTAACCCAGACAAGTCCAGTCCGTTATAGCTGAATCGCGTACTCAGTCCTCTGCTTGAAGACTGACCTTTCAGCAGCCCGTTAGGGGCATAATCAAACGTCATGCTATCCAGTGATCCGCCCGCAGCAGCACTCGCCCCTGCCAGATTCTGCATGTTTGCTGTACCGGCTCCACCGCTAATATCCATTTGAGTCACTTGGCCCAAACTATCCAGTTTGGACTGGACATACATAGACGTTCCGGAAGCATCGGTCAGCACATAGCCTGTGCGAGATTGCTTGTTGTACTCGTAGGTTATTTGCGTGCCTTCCGGGTACTTCAGACCAGTCAACGCCCCATCTGCTGGGTCATAGGCATAAGAGGTCGTTCCCTGCCCATCTGTCATGCTGGTTCTGCGTCCCGCACGGTCATAGGTGTAGTTGGTTTTAAAATCCGGTCCCGCTGCTTCAGTAACCAGCCCACCATAATATTTATTTACAATAGCATGAAGTAAGCAATTAAGGACTGATAATTAAAAAAAGACCACAACACGAAACTATATCGCATTGTGGTAAAATGTTTAAAAATCCTATTTCAATATTTGCACAGTCCCCGCCTCTACATCAATTAGAAAAACTCTGGGATCCATACCATACCTCCCATTTTTATGTTCGTCCAGTGTAGACAACTCGTATTGATTCGGTACATTTGTCGGTTTTAAAATCCCCCAAGCCCAGTCCTCGCTACCTCCACCTGAATAGCCCTCATTTTCCTTTCTAATTGAAATAGCGATATTTTTTTCTTCTCCTGTTGAAATATTTTTCAAGTGCAATTGTTCCCTACTATTCCTCTGGAAAGGATTAATTAAATCAATGCGATATTCATATTTTTGATCTGAAGTTAAGCGTATTGGATCACTATCAACATTATCATATAGCCATCCTCGAGTGGGAGTTCCATCTACTAAATAATAAGAAAAAAATAGTAAAGATAACATCAATATTGCTGACACCAAATATTTTATCCCACTAAATGGTGCCCATCCCTGCCAAATATACGTTAACGATATTAATACAATTATAATTGACGGAACTCCAAATAAAACCAATGTAGCGGTTCCCAAGATATCATGTCCATGTTGAAAGCCCCCCGTTGAGCCTAAAATAAACCATATGAAAGCCGCTATATTTATAAGAATAGGTATCATCCATATTATTTTGAACCAGATAGGCATTTTACTCATTTACTCCCTCCTGTCTATGTTTGATTTTTTACTTTTCAATTTATATCATATCTAAATAGCGCTTATCCTTTTAAAGTGTTGCTCAGTTTTTCATTGAATTTTTATACCTTGCTTCAGAAAAATTATGTTGTAACAAAAGTGGCTTTACGTATTTATCCAATGTATTAGGATTATTATGCATTACAGAATGGGCTTCAATTCGATGTGTAGAAAAATATGAAGATAATTTAACTTTAACATTTTCAGCGCCACTGAATGTACGCATCGCTTGCCCCAAAGTCCAAATACTCCCTCCAAGTTCTTTTTGTACTAAATCATAATCGTTATATACATTGATATGTTGTCCTACATCCGTTTTCAGCTTATACCCTCGTACTGGTGTCGCAATGGTGATAAGAGTATCAACGTGCACCCCACGTTTAGCCAAGATGTTAGTTGCCATGATGGAAACATTACCTCCGTGACTATGCCCCATGATTCGTATCGGTTCTTTTGGATGAGTCTGATGATAATTATAAATTTCATTTGCTACAATTTTTGCACCCTTAACGCGGGCTCCATTCTTATTCTTACCGCTCCATCGCGGAGTATCAATCGGTTCATGAAAAAGTTCCTTTTCGATGTAATTTTTACTATTATTCCATGTATTTAGATAAGCAAAAGTACCGTGAACTAGCCAAACTTTATGCCCACTTGGATCAGTGTACTTCAACGGATTATTGGCTACATACGCATACCCATTCAAGCTTCGCGGATCGCTCATCTCGCCTTGATACGTATCCTCGCCCATAAAACGCGCTGTGCCCGGATCATACCAGCGGGCTCGTAAATACTGGAGTCCGGTCGTGTCATCCCAATACTCACCAGCATAACGTAGCACGTTCGGTACGGTCTCTTTCACCGTCTCCGGGCCGCCCCAAATGTCGTAGCTGTAGCTGTTCAGTTCCTTGCCCATACTATCACCCAAGCCCACCACATCACCGTGACCATTCAACTGATAATATTGCAACTGTCCGCTTGCTTTATCTTGTCTAGCCCACAGTTGACCGGACAAGTCATACACATAGACATACGTGATCTTCGCTGCTCCACCTTCGACCTCGGCCTCCGCCATCAGCTTCGCTTCTTCGTCATAGTAATACCGGGTCGTTTTACCGCCCTCTGTACGCTCGTACAGAAGCCCGTCTCCGTTATAGCTGTACCCGACCTCTTTGCCCTCACCGCTCACATTTGTCAGACGACTGACGGAATCATAGCCATAACTGGCGTTTTCCATACCGAACACTTTGCCGCTGCCTTCCGCGCTTCGGTTTCCATTCGGATCGTAGCCGTAGGTCTTGTTCTTCTCACCTGCGGCTTCGCTGGCTATTCGGTTTGACGGGTCGTATCCAAATTGATCCGTGGTTCCGTTTTGTGTACGTCCGATGATGTTTTTATTCCCATCCCGTTCATAACCAAATTGGTGTAGCGCCGTACCGCCTTGCTCCACCGTTACCCCGGACAAGTCCAGTCCGTTATAGCTGAATCGCGTACTCAGCCCTCTACTCGAAGACTGACCCTTCAGCAAACCATTAGGAGCATAATCAAACGTCATGCGATCCAGTGATCCACCCGCAGCAGCCGTCGTCGCCCCTGAAAGACTCTGCACATTTGCTGTATCGGCTCCACTGCTAACGTCCATTTGAGTAACCCGGCCCAAGCTATCCAGCTTGGACTGGACATGCATAGACGTTCCAGAAGCATCGGTCAGCACATAACCTGTGCGAGACTGCTTGTTGTACTCGTAGGTTATTTGCGTGCCGTCCGGGTACTTTAGTCCGGTCAACGACCCATTTGCTGGATCATAGGCATAGGAGGTTGTTCCCTGCCCATCTGTCATGCTGGTTCGGCGTCCCACAAGGTCATAGGTATAATTGGTTTTAAAATCCGGTCCCGCCGCTTCGGTAACCAGCCTGTCCGCGTTATATTGAAAGGTGACTGCTCCAATTTATTTGTAAATATATATAAATTATAATAAAAAACCACAACACGAAACTATATCGCATTGTGGCTAAATGTTTAAAATCTTGTATAGAGAAGAAAGAGCTTGTAGGCGAGGCTCTTGGAAATTTCGTAATTCCCCTTTTTAAGGCCTTTCACATTTAGTTTTGTATCAATTTATTAAGAGAGTGATACGTATCTTCAGTCATAAATACTCCAGTTATCCTCTCATTTACAAAGCGAACTATATCGAGTGGATCATAATCAATATTGGAATCTATATAAATTAATTTAACGTTTGATATCCCCTTCCGAATCAATTTTTTTCCTAATTCTTTATCGCCCTTACCTAGATAGTGCATCCCCAAATCAGTGAAATTAGTAACATGTTTTGGACACTCTTGTATCGACTCATTTAATAATGAATCAAATTTACAAATGTCCATACTCTTGTAATGCCAAGCAAGAATGTAAGACAATATGGAGGAAACTTCACAATTTACTGTACTTTTTAGTTCGAGCGCTTTCCTTACCAGCTTTTCATCTAAGCCACCTAAATACCAATCGGAGAAGAACAACATTAAGACAAAAAACAACAAATTGTCCTTGTGAAAGGCTAGAGCATTGTTGAGATACTTAGTAGCTCGTTCATAATCTTCAATCGGAGAAAGTGTCTCCAAAATGACCAATCTAGCCCAACCATCAACATCATTTGGATTTACTTTCACATAGTCTAGCATTAGTCTTTCTGCTTCCTCAAGAGAATCCCTACTAGCAACTAATTTTGATACAGTCTCTTGCAATTTTATATCTTCCATTTTACCACTCCAATTTATTTAATGAGGTTTCCAATTACCCTGTCAGCAGTTCCCATAAAGGTATTCACATTAATAACTGCACCATTTTCAACGTAAAATCTTATTGTTACATCATATCCGTTAATTTTGGTATGCATTTGGTTTGAACCTTGTTTTAACTTAGAGGGATCTACAGAGCCAATTTTTCCAGTTATGCTACTGAATATTGATTGTTTATCTTTTCCTAATTTCATTATCCCGTCTTTAATATGGTCGGTTGAGAATACATGTTTCTGATATCGATTAAACAAGTCTGTCTTGAAGCTGATTTTTGTAAAACCTGTTGTTCTTCCCTTAACAGACTTTCCACCAGTATTACCAATCATCCCCATCGCAGCTATGCCAAGGACTTCGGCATCGGTCCACTTTTGGTATGCACTTAACAACTGTCCTCTAGCCCAATCTGACTTGCCTGCACTATTCTTATAGCCACTCGTTCCCGTTAACAGGTCGTATAAGTAATTATACTGGTTTGCTCCTCCAAAAACCGACGAAAAATCGTATCGTTTCCGTATGAAGTCCTTGTATAACTGATAATCCTGATTCTTGCTGGAACTCGATTTAACCCTCGCTTCATTTAGTAATATTCTAAGTTCCTGATAATCAAGGGTTTCGAAATAATGTCCACTTGGATCAATATAAATTAACGGATTATTCGCTACATACGCATACCCATTCAAGCTTCGCGGATCACTCATTTCTCCCTGATACGTATCCTCGCCCATAAAACGCGCTGTGCCTGGATCATACCAGCGGGCTCGCAAATACTGGAGTCCGGTCGCGTCGTCCCAATACTCGCCAGCATAGCGCAGCACATTCGGTACGGTCTCTTTCACCGACTCCGGGCCGCCCCAAATGTCATAGGTGTAACTATTTAACTGCTTGCCTGTACTATCACTCAGGCCCACCACATCACCGTGGCCATTCAACTGATAATATTGCAGTTGTCCGCTTGCCTTGTCTTGTCTCGCCCACAGTTGACCGGACAAGTCATACACGTAAGCGTACGTGATCTTCGCTGCTCCACCTTCGACCTCAGCTTCTGCCATCAGCTTCGCTTCTTCGTTGTAGTAATACCGGGTCGTTTTGCCACCCTCCGTACGCTCGTACAGCAGTCCGTCTCCATTGTAGCTGTATCCGACCTCTTTGCCCTCACCGCTCACCTTCGTCAGACGGCTGACGGAATCATACGTATATTCAGCGTTTTTCATGCCGAACACTTTGCCGCTGCCTTCGGCGCTTCGGTTTCCATTCGGAATCGTAGCCATAGGTCTTGTTCTTCTCACCTGCGGCTTCGCTGGCAATTCGGTTTAACGGGTCATATCCAAACTGGTCTGTCGTTCCGTTTTGCGTACGTCCGATGATGTTTTTATTGGCATCCCGCTCATACCCAAATTGGTGCAGCGCCGTACCGCCTTGCTCCACCGTTACTCCGGACAAATCCAGTCCGTTATAGCTGAATCGCGTACTCAGCCCTCGGCTTGAGGACTGACCTTTCAGCAACCCATTTGGTGCATAATCAAACGTCATGCTATCCAGTGATCCGCCCAAAGCAGCACTGGCTCCTGCCAGACTCTGTACGTTTGCTGTACCTGCTCCACTGCTAATGTCCATTTGAGTCACTTGGCCCAAGCTGTCCAGCTTGGATTGAACGTGCATAGACGCTCCAGAAGCATCGGTCAGCACATAGCCTGTGCGAGACTGCTTATTGTACTCATAGTTTATTTGCGTGCCATCTGGGTACTTCAGACCAGTCAACGACCCATCTGCTGGATCATAGGCATAGGAGGTCGTTCCCTGCCCATCTGTCATGCTGGTTCGGCGTCCCACAAGGTCATAGGTATAATTGGTTTTAAAATCCAGTCCCGCCGCTTCCGTAACCAGCCCGTTCGTATTATATTCAAAGGTGATCGCTTGCAATTTTCCTGTCAGCATACGGGTGATATTTCCATCCGTATCGTAAATATTTAGCGTCGTTCCTCCACTGGATTTCTCAAGCAACATGCGTCTGCCCAACTCATCATAGGAATACACATTCTTTTGCCCATCAGGATACTGAACGGTCTTCAAATTTCCGGCCAGATCATACATATAGCTAACCTGCTGTCCGGATGGATCTGTGACCGAAGTCATTTGTCCCAGAGCATCGTAATCATAGGTCATACGTTGGCCGTTACCGTCCGTCCGGCTAGTGACCATACCCGCATGATTGTAAGCTAACGACTCCAGCGGCTGAAAGGATCCATTTTTAGCTTCTTGTGTGGAAGTCACACGACCTAAAGCATCCGATACTTCACGTACACGGTAGCCAGAGGCATCCGTCTGAGTAACGGTACGATCCACTGCATTATACGCCACGGTATCTGTTGTTCCATCCGCATAGGTCGCCTTCACAGGCCGTCCAAAAGCATCGTAGGCGTAGCGAGTGGTGGCTTGTTCGGCATCCGTGCTTTCTACCATATCTCCATGATCATCATAACCATATCCGTAGATCGCGTCATCCATCTGCTGCTGGAGCAGCTGTCCGAATGGATTATACAATCTTTCAGCGCTCACGCCATCCGGTCCGGTGACGGTGACATCGTTCGTATCATCCTTGTATACCACAACCGTTTGAGTTCCA
The DNA here is from genome assembly GCF_014858585.1 of Paenibacillus sp. 23TSA30-6. Lineage (NCBI taxonomy): Bacteria > Bacillati > Bacillota > Bacilli > Caryophanales > Paenibacillaceae > Paenibacillus > Paenibacillus sp. 23TSA30-6. The sequence goes on from NZ_SLTL01000007.1 coordinate 205,293, forward strand.
TTCGGATAAGTAACCTTCGTTACACGCCCCAATGCGTCATACACATAGGACTCCGTTTTGCGCTTGGCATCGGTTTGGGACTTGATTTCTCCAGTCGGATAGTAATCATACGTATACTCAACACCTTTAGGCAAAAGCTGTCTTGTTGGGAGTTGAGAACCATAGGAAGATTTATAATCAATAGAAACATCCGTATAGTTTCTATCATCAATGAGAACTTTCTGACCGCTTACATTCCCTTTTGCATTGTAAAAAGTATAGGTGTGTGATAAAAGTTTCCCCTGAGCTGTGCCTTCATAACTTTTGTGCTCGTACAATTGGCCCTCTGCTTTATAGGTTCGAACTGTCGTTCCGGTTTTTCCTTCACTTATTTTACTAACCGTCTGAACAGGTTGCACCCAGAAATAAGGCTCGGTAGAGACTTTATACGTATGAACGCTTTCTTGCCCCGTACTTTGAGAAATCTTCAAAGGCAGACCATATTCATTGTACTCATAGGATGTCGTTACAGGCTCGGATGAAGAACCGCCCTCCGTATAAGACTCCCGCATTTGCACAGGCAAATTCCAGTTCACAGCATCATTATACGTATAATCCACATGATACCCGGTAGAATCCCCCTCTTGATCATAGCGGCTTAGAACAAGTTTGTCCGGTGCATGATCTCCTCTAAAGGTTTTGCCAAAACGGAAGGTTTCCGCTGTACGTGTTCCTGTAGCCGTCACCGTCCATTCAGCGTTGTTGCCATAGCTGGCCAGATCTTCTCCCGAATAGGTGAAATCAATTTTATTTAAAAAACGATTGCCTGCCGTCGTACTGTACACATCTGCGCGTGAAACCACCTTGAACACGCCTTGTGTACCGTATACGCCTATTTGCTTGTTATAGGCTTCATAACGAATGTCTGTGATGGACGAAGTAGGTCGTGCAATTCGCGTGAGCAGCGCCGATGCATTTTGCTGTAAGGCCCCAGTTTTCCCCTCACTATCTGCTACCAAATTAAACGGAGCATCCGTTAAAGTATACGTATAGCTTGTGCTTCGAGAAAGAGAATCCAGCACTTCCGTTAGCACCTTCCTGCTTCCCTCGTCACTTTGACGATAGGTGTACTGATGGTCTGTGCCCTGCTCTTTAACAACAAGCTGTCCGGCATTGTAAGTGAAGTCAAGCTCTCTGCCATCATTATTTCGAATCGAACGAATGAGCTTAGCTCCACCAGAACTTGTATAGTCAAACTCCACCCGATTCTTATACGCATCCTGGATTAAAATCAAATAACCATCTTGATCCAGATAATAGTCATTTCCATTCAGCTCTGCTATTTTGTATGCACTGCTTACTCCCTGCACGCTTGCGCTTTGATCTGTACTGATCTTGAGATCTTTGTATGCATATCCTTCAAGCTGCAAATCATCTCTCAGTTCATAGGAGCCCGTTCCCGGCATGTACAGATACTGTTTACCATCCTGTTTTTGTATGTGGGGAAGATCCCATTTCCAGCCTCTACCCAGACCAGAAGCTGCTTCCTCCTCGCGGATGGCACTTGTGTTTGTGTACACCCCTTCATTTTGCTGCACACCAATCTGGTTATTCGCCAATGAACTGTTATACACACGAGTCAGTGCAAAGGGCAACGATCCTGGCAGCACCAAGTCCGTATTTTGCACGACAAGCTGTCCTGAAGCGGTGGACACACTGTTGTCACCGTAATCCAGCCCATAACGCGAAGTATCATCACTTAGCCTGCTTTGTGCAAGCGCCGCCTGATCAAAAGGAGCATACACATCTGTTGTAGCAGAACCCTGTAACAAACTTTGTTTAAGTAAATCCTGCCCGATCAGACCGTTTTCTCCTAGAATCGGCGCATATACGGAATCATTTACACGGGGTATGGATGGTATACCTACCTCAGTTGTCTCAGGGACCAGCGATGGTTCCTCACCCTTATCCAGCGGTTTGGGATTCACCACTTCATCCTGAACGGGCTTTTCACCTGCCTTGAGTTCAGCCGGCTCCTTGGACGGTTCCATCTTCGCTTTTGTGCTCAATTTAAGCCCATTTTGCTGTACCCACAAGGCAGGACTTTGTTCAGGTAATGAGTTTTCCCCACCATCTTTTTGCCATGCTTTATAAATATCATATAAAGTATAGCCTTTGGATAACTGTGCATTGACCCAAGCCTGATCCTTGCCTGTTTGCTGTGCAAGCCATGCTCTGGTAATAATCTGTGGAGTGGAAGACGAAGAAGACTGAGAAGCCGCAGCCTCTCCTTTCCCTTCCTCTCCATGTGCCCATGTACTCCATGGACCCAGCAACATTGCCACACATAATAGACTACAAATATAACGTTTAAACACATGCTCACCCCTATTTAATTTGTAAAAGGAAATACCATTTTCAGCCGCATACTGACGTTTCCGTTTAAATCATAATGCAGCTCGATTTGATCTCCGGTGGAAAAAATAACTTTATTCAGTCGGTTCCCTTTGCCGTATTCATATGAAGTATCCTTGCCAAGCGACATATGTGCTGCCTTAATTACGGTTTGTAATGCGCCACTATTAGTTTCTGTCAGCTTCACATAAACGGTTTGTCCTGCCTTCATCTCATACTCTAAAACAGTGAAATTCCAACCATATATTTGCGCTTGCTCTGTTGAAGAGACAAGCTGATTCGAAAAATCAGGGTCGGTAAACAAGGTTACAATAGGCTGCTGTGCAGCTTCGTTGGATTTTTCCTTCACCGCAAAACGGTACATTCCGTCTTCTTTCGGCGTAAACCGATATTTCCCTTGCTGACCTACTGTAAAGTCAGCTTCCTTTTCTATGAGTTCAATGAGCTCGTCCAGCTTGCTGTCATCTTTATTTTTCATAGCAAACACACGATAAGGCGCTCCAAAGTTAACAGCAGGAGTAGCTGCTGCTACGGCAAGATGAATGTTTGCTTTACCTGGCACTTGCTGTAGATTATCTGTCGCCTCTTTATGTTCACGAATCACTTTTCCAGCCTGATCCGTAACGGTATACTGATACGTTCCACCAGCCGTCTCTGCATTCGTCAAGACAGGGGCTGCCTCGCTTCCGCGATTGATCCATACTTCCTGCTTTCCGCCGGACAAAGACGTTTTTAACAACGCCGGGTCAGTACCCGCTTCAGCCTTGATCTCATTTCCATAATTAAAAGTTACAGCCTGTAGTGAAGTCACAGTCACGACTAGCGTTTTTCCAGCTCCAAGTAAGATCACAGGCAACGAAACACTCATGCCTGCGTCATCCACCTTGGAATGAACACCGGTACCTTCTCCATAAATGGCATAGTCATAGAGACGATTTTCGCTTGCAGCATTGGAGGTCAGCGTAGAAGTCTCTGTACCTGTATTCACGAATACGTAACTCTCTCCCTGATTAACCGTTACCTGACCGGCCGGAGCTTCGGCATTATCCACATCGAATATTCCTAATGGACCGCCAAACGTAACCAGTATATCCGATACAGAAGTAATCACCACGTAGCCACCAGCCTGTACTAGAGGCAATTGCGTTGTATCATTCACTTGAGTGAAAGTGCCGTCTGCACGGTAATTGGTATAGCTCCACTTCATACCGTTGGCAGAAATGACATCCAGGGCTTTGTCTATAGAACTTACATTAATAAATCTCCGACTTTCTCCACGTTTTAACGTAATTCGATGGAATGCCGCCTGCCCGCTGAGCAAAGCCTCTACTTTACTGCTATAACTAAAGGTGATTGGCCGATCTGATACATTGGTGACAATTGCTTCACCGCCCGCGACAATCTCCGGATCTACTATATTGTTGAAATGATCTGATGTAAGTAAACGAAGTCCTCGATAGCTTGCAGAATCAAAGCGTGCATTCCCGCTACTTTTATCACGCCGCAATGAGTTCGATTGGCTATCATGATTCCGGAAAACATACGAATCCCCCGGTTCCAACGTCGTTTGGCCGATACCATTGTCATCTTCGCTGGCCTTAAAGCTCCGATAGATACCACCAAAGGTGATCGGCGTGTCACTGGTTACCGTCACGCTGGCCTTTTTGCCTGCACCAACCAGAAAGGTTGAGTTTCCAGTACTGCGTCTGGATTCCTCCATGCCGTTCGCTTTATACAGGACCACATCAAATTTGCCCTTAACGGTTGGAGCGGTGCTGTGCAGATTCCTTAAATGATCACTGATATTCGTATAAGCATAACTTTCACCCTTCGATAAGGTTACGCGTAAAAAGGCAGGATCCTTGCTCGTTTCCCAGGAAAAATCGTCCGTATAATCAAATGTAATCGGTCCTGGGCCTATCACAGTCACAATGGCATAACCTGATGCTGGAATCATAGGACCAGCCTGGCTGTTAAAACCGTAGGAATTGACCGTTCCATCTGGCTTGTAAATAGCATAATCGAACAAATTTCCTGCCTTTCTTGAGTTGTTGTAGATGGGGTTCATCAGCGTGCCGTTATTATGGAAAATGTAGCTCTTGCCTGCCTCAAACTCGACACGGCTGATCGCATCCCCGCCCACAGGACGGGCGATAAAGTTACGGTAAGGTGCGCCGTATGTAACCGGGTTGGCCGTAACCTGGGTAATAACCGCGTATTTGTCTACACCGACCTGCGGCTTGGCTGAAGTGCCAGTGCCACGCGAGGATTCCGTTCCATTGGACAGATACACAACATAGTCCAATTTATCCTTGGGTGTACCATCACTTTCAATTGAGTCTAATCTGGTTCCAACATTAATAAACTGGTAGCTTTCTCCTTGGTTCAAGGAAACCCGTGCGTAAGCAGGTTCTCCGGTACTTTCTGTACTGTATTTTCCGTATGGTAAACCAAAGGTCACTGCATTTGAAGTGCCGCCTGTAACGATCAGTTCCTCTCCTTCAGCCAAAGAGGGATGAGCAATGCTGTTAAGACCAGATGCGGCTAAAGTTCCATCTGCCTTGTATTTGGCAAAATCAAAACGGCGATTGTCCTTACTTGAACCATCATGCTGAATCGAACGGGCAGTCCATCCGTCATTTACGATCCGGTAACTCTCATTCTTAGAGACTGTAACACGCTCCAATGCCGGGCTCTCCGATGTGCTGTAGGTGAAGACATCCGTTATCTTTACGGTTAATGTTGTTGTCCCTGCATTCGTAATAAATGCTGTACCTCCCCCGGGAACACCAATGGGGCTTATGCCGTAATCCATATGGACAGTGCTGATATCTCCGTCCTCTTTGTAACTCACACTATCATACAGAATGCCTTTGGATTCGGACGCGTTACTGTATATGGATTTACTAATCGTATCTGTATTCTCAAATTCATACGTTTCCCCGGGATTAATAGGGATCGACGTATATTCCACTGTTGCAGCCAAGCTCATCATTAATGCGTTATAGACGCTGTTTGTCACAGAAGTTAGACGGGGTGAAAGAAACGTTTCCATCAGAAAGCTCAAGTTCCTCCTGTGCCGTATCCGCTTGATTTTGTTCTACTCCGTCCCTCGTGTCTTGTTCCTCCGCTCCTGCCACACTAGGCAAGCACAGCAAAGTGTTTGCTGCCAAAAGTGCCGTCAGAAACCATACCATTATCTTTTTACAAAACATCTGACTGGATAACCTCCTCTTGTCATTCAGGAAATAGTTGGGTACACTTGGAGTCCCCTATCCATTTCTCTCTCTTATAAACCTTACAATCATAAAAAAAAGAACATATTTCCTCCATTCCCATAATAAATACAACAATTTAATATATCGGCCCCTTAAGCAGCCCTTTTCATAGGTCAAATGGACCTTATTTTCCATAAACCGGTTAAGCCCATGGGATTAAAAGAAAATCAGGAGGGGAGTCACTTGCAAAGCCCCCTTCGGGTATAGTAGTATGTGGTTAAAAAAAATCGGAGGATATATGCCTAAACAACAAGATAAACATTCCATTCAGGCGTGGTCTCTGATCAATCGCAAATATTTGGGAAAAGGTGTGCGCGTCAAACGTTTTCGCAAGCCGACACGCTGTCAAGTACGCAATCGTGTTCTGCTAGCCGTTTTGATGGCTAATGACATTAAACTGTCTCAGCTTGCCGAGGAGCTTTCCATTTCCTCACGTAGCGTCAGCGCGTGGGTATATGAAGGCCGTATTCCCGGCAACACTAATCTGGAAAAAACGTGTAACACACTTGGTTATCCGCACCATATTCTGTTTAACGAAGAGGTTGTCCGGCGTTCACCGCTCATCTGTCAGCCATCACCGTCCCGTTTTATGAAACGGACTGTGACTCGTTCCCCGGTCAAAAACCGGATTTTGGCGGGTCTGTGTATGGTCCATGATATTTCGGTGACCGATGTCAGTCATTGGATTGGCGTTCATCCCGGCACATTCCGAAAATGGTTGCATCAGGGTACCGTTCCTTCTCAAACCTTCCAGGATCAGGCGGAACAGTTTTTCCGCATTCCAAAATCCATTTTGTTTGCTGATGCCATGCTGAAAAAGTGAGAATGCCCGTTAAAACTAAACGATTGTACTTTACCTGAAAGTCTATGAAAGGAACGCATTACCATCTTTCATTTCACAAGACTTTCGCTTGTTGCAAATCACGGAATATAAGAACAAAAAAAAGCACAGTCTGCCGTTTTCCGGCGTACTGTGCTTTTTTAGATACTTACCTTTTAAGAATGAGTGCTTGCCGCTTCTGTAGAACGTCCGGCTTCTTCCTTAATCGCCTTCAGCTTCTTCATCACCGGATTGCCTCCACGTCCAAAGTAGTCGTGAAGACGGCTGTATTCCTCGTACAGCTTATCATAGACGGCCGCGTTCTCTGGGATCGGTTTGAAGCTCTCGTCCCGTACACGAGCCATATGGCGCGCTGCTTCGACGATATCGTCGTACCCTCCGGCCTCTGCTCCCGCAGCCACTGCCGCGAACATCGCTGCGCCCAGGGCAGGGGTTTGAGTAGAAGCCGCCACTTTGATCTCCCGTCCCGTTACATCGGCATAAATTTGCATCAAGAGACGGTTTTTCTGCGGCAATCCACCGCATGCGTACAATACATCTACCGGCACGCCGTTGTGATGGAACGCATCGACGATTTTACGTGTACCGAACGCTGTGGCTTCCAGCAATGTACGATACACTTCCTCCGGCTTCGTCAGCAGCGTATAGCCGACAATAAGACCCGTCAGGTTCGTATCCACCAGCACAGAACGATTACCGTTCCACCAATCCAGCGCAAGCAATCCGGTTTCGCCCGGTTTGTACGCTGCCGCTTTGCGCTCCAGCCACACATGGACGTTCACGCCTTCTGCCGCAGCCTGCTCCTTCACCTCACCGGGAACAGCATGCTCAACGAACCATGCGAAAATATCTCCTACCGCCGACTGACCAGCCTCATAGCCGTAATAGCCCGGGATAATTCCGTTTTCTACAACACCGCACATGCCTTCGACTTCTTTTTCTTCCTCACCGAGCAGCATATGACAAATAGAAGTTCCCATCGCCATGACCAGCTTGCCTGGTGTGACGACACCTACCGCCGGAACAGCCGCATGTGCATCCACGTTACCTACTGCTACCGCAGTTCCCGGATTCAACCCGAGCTTTGCAGCCATGTCCTCTGTTAATCCACCTGCACGGCTACCCAAGTCATAAACTTCACCACGCAGCTTCGTATCTGTCAAATTTTCCAGACGAGGATCGAGCGCTTTGAAAAACTCACGGTCCGGATAACCGTCACGATGATGGTAAATGGACTTGTAGCCTGCTGTACATTGATTACGTTTCAGCTCTCCACTAAGCTGGGAAATAACCCAGTCGGTCGCTTCTACAAAGCGATCTGTCTGATCATAAATATCCGGCGCCTCGTTCAGAATTTGCCAAATTTTTGCGATCATCCATTCGGATGAAATTTTACCACCATAACGGGGCTGAAATGCCTCTCCGCGCTGTGATGCAATTTCGTTCAGACGATCCGCTTCATCCTGCGCTGCATGGTGCTTCCACAGTTTTACCCAGCTATGCGGGTTATCCTTCAGGTTCTCGTCAAAGCACAATGGTTGTCCTTGCGCGTCGATCGGCAGCATCGTACATGCCGTAAAATCAATTCCGATCCCGATGATGTCGTCTGGAGAAATTCCCGTCTCCTTCATGACAGCAGGTACAGAAGTCGTCAGTACTTCAATATAGTCAGCCGGATGCTCCAGCGCCCAGTCCATTTCCAGCTTACGTCCGCTGCCAGGCAGCACTTCATCAATAACCCCATGGCGATAAGGTGTTACGTGTGTAGCAATTTCAGCTCCGTTAGAGAGGTCAACAATGACCGCGCGCCCGGACTCTGTTCCATAATCGACACCAATGGTATACTTGCTCATTTGTGTGTCTCCTCCTTTTTCGTCTGACCGTAATAAGCGTTCGCTCCATGCTTGCGCAGAAAATGCTTATCCAAAAGCGCCTGATCCATAGAGGTTAATTCCGGGTTCAACGCGAAGGAACGGTACGCCATCTTGGCTACTTCCTCCAGCACCACCGCATTATGAACAGCATCATCAGCATTTTTTCCCCAAGCGAACGGTGCATGCTGATTAACGAGTACACCTGGAATGTCCGCCGGACTAATATCCTGAAACGTCTCAATGATCACATTTCCCGTCTCCAGCTCATACTCTCCGGCAATTTCCTCTGAAGTCATCGCGCGAGTACATGGAATCGTTCCATAAAAATAATCACCCTGTGTTGTCCCTAATGCCGGAATCGCGCGTCCTGCCTGCGCCCAGCTTGTGGCCCAAGAGGAATGCGTGTGTACAATACCGCCGATTTGTGGAAAAGCACGGTACAGCGCCAGATGTGTAGGTGTATCCGATGAAGGACGAAGGTCCCCCTCAACAATATCGCCTTGCAAATTGAGTACGACCAATTGCTCTGCTTTCAGCTCCTCGTAGGCCACACCACTTGGCTTAATTACAACCAGCCCCTGCTCACGGTCGATACCGCTTACATTTCCCCACGTAAAAGTAACCAGACCATGCTTGGGAAGAGCCAAATTAGCCTCCCATACTTCCTGTTTCAATTGTTCTAACATGTATAAAACACTCCTTTTACTATCATTTCTGAAATCTGCAATGGAAGTGCTGATGACCTCATATCCTTGGTTCCGCTTTCATTATACACTTGTACGTACAACTTAGCCAGCGTTTTTTTATATGTTTATTCACTGCGTAACTGTTTATATTTTCAGAAAAAACATAGCAAAAACAGCCTGTTTTCTGCAATCCAGAAAACAGGCGTGTCCGGTACGGCGAGTGAGCACGCCAATATGCTATTAGGTGTTAGAACTACATTTTTCCCAACTTGTCCTTACATGTGTCCAGATAAAAACTCGCCCATACTTATACTTAAGGCTTATATATCACTGGCAACAGGCCCCGTAGATTCACGGATAATCAGCTCAGGCGGAATAATCCACTGACGATCCTCTTCGCGAAAGCCCTTTTCTTCGATCATCGACAGTATCGTATCAGCAGCACGAAGTCCCAGCTCCTCCTTCGGATGCCGGATTGTAGTTAGCTTGATTTCCGTTGCCGTTGCCAAAAAAGAGTCATCAAACCCGACCAGCGACAAATCATCCGGAATGCTCAGACCCGCTGAACGCACAATATCCAACAAACGCACTGCCAGCTCATCATTATATGTTACCCATCCGGTAGGACGCTCTCCCGGCTCCATACTCAGCAGCACAGACGCACGCTGTAACGGAACCTCATTTTTTTCTTCCGTCCGGTAGGTGGTCACTGCATTCGGATGCAGCGTAACCCCATATTTGCGGTGGGCGGCTACAAATCCCTTCATACGTAGAATTCCCTGCATATCATCTGTTTTGAAAAACCCGGCTAACCGCCGATGTCCCAACTTAATCAGATGCTCAGCCGCTAAAAATCCACCCTTCTCATCATCTACACGCAGACATGGCGCATCCATTTCCTCATACCGCGCATTGATCATTAAATAAGGAATTTGGCGATTTTCCAAGGTCAGGTAATAATTCAGATTGGGATTGCGTTCCCCACTTTTCGTCGGCTCAATAATAATCCCGCTCAAGGGCTGACTTAACAGCATTTCCAAACACTGCCGTTCCTGCTCGGGGTCATTGCCTGTACTAGAAAGCAGCAGCTTATAGCCCTGACGACTTAATTTGGTTTCAATTCCCTGCACAATCGAGGGAAAAATATAATCGGATATATAGGTCGTAACGACCCCGATGGTCCGTGGGTCCTCGGGCTGCTTGCTGTCCCGTGTGGCAACAAAGGTTCCCTTGCCCTGCATGCGAAAAAGCCAACCTTCCTGTACCAGCTCGCCTAACGCCTGACGCACGGTTTGCCGACTAACCGCAAATTGCTCAGACATTTCATGTTCAGATGGAAGCTGGCTTTGAGGTTCCAGCCTGGATGAATGAATCCATGATAAAATTTCCTGTTTAACTTGTATATATTTGGGCGCCATAATTTCCTCCGTCACTTGCAATATCGTGTACCCTTTTGTATTTCACGATTATAGCATATCGTTCATTTGTACATACAAATGTCACAGGAGCAGGATATCGGTGTATAGCTACCGGAGGCGTAAACCCATTCGCTAATCCCTTCCATGTTACAAGTGCTTGGCTAATCCCGTCTAAATACCGCTTGTGCAGATGTACATATTATGAACGAAGCAATTGATGATCGTTCATATACTTGAGCCCTGTATAGCGATTACGCAGGGTATGAGCTGTGCGTAGTGCGCGTGCAAGCTGTTCCTCGGTTACGCCCAGCTCGGCAATCGTGGACGGGCCACCTACCTGAGCCAGCCATGCACGCATCTGCTCCGACGTTGGCAAGGTTCGGTATACCTTAAAAGCATCCACATCTTGGCTAGCAGCCAGATCCCTGTACAAGTCCGCCAGTAAAGCAGAAGCTACGCCCACTTTGGCACCGTGCAAAATTTGCTTGCGTCCCTCTGCAATAAAATCCATTTCAATTCGGTGGGAAATGTGGTGCTCTCCACCCGATGCCGGACGGGAATGATCAATCATCAGCATGGAAATTCCGGATGCGATCAGCGCGTTCATCAGCACTTCGACACCTGCCTGACAACCCGCTGCAATCTCATCAACATGCTCTACACAGGCTTGCAGCGCTTCCTCCGTGATTCGATTAGCCAGGGGCGAATAGGGTTCGTCTCCCAAATCCCTGGACACATGCCAATCGGCTAATGAGGTGAATTTGCCGAGCATATCGCCAAAGCCTGCCGCTGTCATCGCTTGTGGCGCACTCGCCAGTACGGACAGGTCAGCAAAAATCGCTTCCGGCGGAACAGCCTGAAATGTCTGCTTACTGCCGCCCACAATCAACGGCGCGCCTGCCGATGTAAATCCATCCACAGAAGCGGCCGTCGGCACCGACAGGAACGGGCGATTCATTTTATAGCATGCGAAGCGAACCAGATCATGAATAGTGCCAGAGCCTACGGCCAGTACAGCCTGACTCTCATCTGTCACGCCCAACAACACTTTCACGATATAACTCTCATCTGCAATCACATCCCCCACAGCATTGGGAGGCAACCGAACCACATCGACCACCAAACCTGCATCACGTATGAGTTGTGCCACCTTTTCCCCTGCCGCCGCAGAAGTATGTTCATCCTCTACCAGCGTCACATGACAGTAATTCCGTTGCTTCAGATAGGGGACGACAGCTTTAAGCGCCCCATCGCGCACTTCAATAAACAATTCGACCTTTCGGTAAGGATGATCAGCGTTGTTTGCCTGTGCCTCTTCGTTCCACTGCTTGATCTGCTCATTCATATTCATTTCATCTACCTCCTGAAAAGGAATAATTTGCACAAGAATGATCCATAATGATAACAAGATTGCCTTTGAAAACGATTTCTATTTAATTGTACGCACAAGTTCCTGTCCAAGTCCAGATAAAAAGTACAAGTTGCTTTTCAAATCCTGATTCCGAAAGGAAAAATACTTATGAAATTCAGAACAGACATCGCTTGCGCACTCGGTTTACTGGCAGGCACAACCTTTGGCAGTGGTATTGCTTTTTTATTCGGCTGGCAAGCCTATCAGGCTTTGACCTCCGTATCTGTCTTCGGCGTTGCCGGGATCATGATTACCATCGCTGTTTTTCGTCTGCTTCATTACAAATCGGTATCTACGTCAGATCCCCAATAGTTTCAACTGCTGAAACAAGAACACTATATAAGCCGAACTTAAAAGTTACCTTAGTGTCACTTCGCAGACGGATGGTGCTTCGCTTATACAGCACCATTCCCCCTACTTCGTTTTCCATGTACCTTTTTTTAGTTCAGCTTATATACATTTGCCAAACATATAAAAAAACGGGCACCACAAGCCATTTATTTCGCTTGTAAGTGCCCGTTTTTATTATGTTTGCTGTACAATTCGCGATCAGCCAAGATGCTACTGAATATCTGGATTTACGTCCAAATCATAATCAATTTCATCAAACCCGAATCCAAATAATTGAAGGAAGTCCAGACGATATTGTTCGAGGTCGCCCCGTTCAGACACGTTTTCTGTAGTAATCCCGGACCAAGCCTCTTGGACAGCCTGCTGGACATCCGCCCTCATTTCCCAATTGTCCAGACGAATGCGTCCTTCCTCATCGGTTTCCACTGTGGCTTCACTATATAGCTTCCCGAACAGACGCTGCGCTTGCTCGATACAGCCCTCATGCAAACCCTTTTCCTTCATAACCTTAAACAGCAAAGAAATATACAGAGGTACAACTGGAATAGCCGAGCTTGACTGTGTAACCAAAGCTTTATTTACAGAAACGTAAGCTTTACCATGATAACGCTCCAGTTGCTTCGTTAAGGTATGGGCTGTGGCCTCCAGGTCATTTTTGGCTCGGCCGATGGTCCCTTTACGGTAAATAGCCTCCGTGATCTCTGGGCCAATATATGAGTAAGCCAATGTGGTTATCCCTTCAGCCAGCAAATCGGCTTCTTCCAGCGCTTTTAGCCACAAGGACCAATCTTCGCCCCCCATTACCGTTACCGTATTTTCGATTTCCTCCTCCGTTGCCGGTTCCAGCGTAATCTCTGATACGACACCTGTATTGGTATTCACTGTTTTATCAGAAAAAGTCTGCCCGATAGGCTTGAGAACGGAGTTAAACGTTTCACCCGTATCTGGATGCGTCCGTCGTGGTGAGGCGACACTATACACAATCAGATCTACCTTACCCAGCTTTTCCTTAACCAGTTTCAACGTCTCCTGCTTAATTTCATGAGAAAAAGCGTCGCCATTAATGCTTTCTGCTATGTAGCCAGCCGCTCTGGCCGCTCTTTCAAAGGCTACAGTGTTATACCAGCCTGCTGAAGCCGTGCGCCCCTCTGAAGCGGGACGTTCATAGGATACACCTATGGTATCCGCCCCCATACCGAAGCTCGCAGCAATACGGGAAGCAAGCCCATATCCAGTAGATGCTCCGATTACAAGTACCTTTTTAGCTCCTTGTATTGACGTGCTGTCTTTAATGTAGTCGATCTGACGATTCACATGAGCCGCACATCCTCCCGGGTGCGCAGTCGTACATATGAAACCACGGATTTTCGGTTTAATAATCATTGCAAGGGTCCCCCTACTTAGACATTGATTTAATATAGATGGAATGGTCCAGTCATAACTATATAGTAAACTAGCTTGCGGCTCAACACAAAGCATAGTACTTGAAGGTAACTGAGGAATATGCCGCTACAACAGATATCCCAAAACTGCCAACTCTACGAAAAAAAGAAAACCGCCGTAAACATCACAGTCTACAACGCTCTTTTACTCAACTATTCATTTTGAATCATTTTCTAACAACATCACACCTTCTCCTTGCTGTTGTCTTATTTTGATATTAGCTCTACCCCAAGAACACATTAAGTCAATAATTTCATTTGCTGTAATTCCATATTCCGTTATATAATACTCCACTTTTGGAGGCATTTGATTATACACATGCCTTCCTATAATACCATCCTTTTCAAGTTCACGAAGTTGCTGTATAAGAACCTTTTGAGAAATGCCTGGAATACTACGCTGTAATTCACTTGTCCTTTTTCTACCAGACATTAATAAACATATGATTAATGATTTCCATTTACCTCCGATGATCTCAAGTGTTGCTTCTATGCCTAAATTATATTGTTTCATAGTACCACCTCTTCAACGCTAAAAATAACAAAGTTTATCTAATTATTTTTATAATCGCATATCTTCACTCTAAGTCCAATGCACACTTTCAAGTAACTATATTACTTTATTGTGTGTATTTACTTTTTTTGAAGCGTACAGAATAATAATATAAGTATCTACAAAAAGCAAAATATGTTACGCAAGAAAGGTGATTTATTATGAAAACTCTTGTGATTTTAGCTCATCCGAATATTGAAGATTCTAGAGTAAATAAAAGATGGAAACAAGAATTACTTCAATATACCCATGAAATTACAATTCATGAGATTTATAAAGAGTATCCAAACTGGAGCATTGATGTCTTGAAAGAGCAAAAGTTACTTGAAGCATACAACAATGTAATATTTCAATTCCCTTTATATTGGTATAGTTACCCGCCTTTATTAAAAAAATGGATGGATGATGTCTTTACTCATGGATGGGCTTATGGTTCAAAAGGTAATAAGCTAAAAGGAAAGAAGCTAGGGATAGCAGTGTCCATTGGCGATAAAAAAGAAAATTATTTACCTACTGGTTCCGTTACGTTTACTGTAGATGAAGTTATAACACCTTTTAAAGCCAGCGCAGTACATGTTGGTGCAATATCATTACCCTATTTCGCTGTCTTTGGAGCCTCATTTCAAGCGAGCGATGAAGAAATTGATCAGAGTGTAAAAGACTATATTAAATATATATTCCAGTAAATAGAATGATTATTTATTTCTGATAACATGGCCATAAATGCCGTTCACCAAGAGATGAGCAACACACGGAGCTTCTTGACCATATGAAAACAGGCTCTTGGTGGCATCCAGCCAATCCAAGAACCTGTAATTGTTAGGGTAAGATGCGGTCGAGAGGACTCGAACCTCCACGGGGGTTAGCCCACACGGACCTGAACCGTGCGCGTCTGCCAATTCCGCCACGACCGCATAATATGTAATCATGCCGATGTTTATCTATGTAACAAAGCCATAAAAAATGTCCAGTACATATAATCACCGTAGTTAAGATTATATCGCCCATAGAGAATAAAAGCAAGCCATTTTTATATTGTATTTTCTATATATAATTCCCGAAAACATACGAAAATAACTGGATATATCATACCATATATGGTAAGATGAACGCATCAGGAAAGGAGGTGCGTCAACATTAGTAATCAGATGTTGAACGTATCCCTTACCCAGTCCGCCATTCTCTAATTCTCAGAGATGACGGAGGCGCGGGATACGGATCAAAGCTTTAAATAAGCGCCACGGGTAAAAAGGCCGTCTACGGACGGTCTTTTTTATGTTAAACATCATACTATCGTAACCCAATTACATACTGGGAAAAGAGGTCACTCTATGTCTATTCGACCAGGGAAAGTGAAAGAGTTTAAAGAATTAACCTCTATATGGCTGGAAGCTTCCGTAGAGGCCCATCATTTTATTGATCCACAATATTGGACATCACAGGTTGGACAAATGGAGGACAAATACCTTCCTCTAGCTCAAAACTACGTTATTATACAAGACGATCACACAATAGGTGGCTTCGTTTCCATGATAGATGGATATTTGGCGGCCTTATTTATACGAGTAGGTTCCCAACGAAAAGGCTATGGCAAGTTACTACTAGAATGGGTTAAGAAGCAACATGAGCAGATCCAATTGAAAGTGTACCAGTCCAACACGAAGGCATTTAACTTTTATACCAAAAATAGCTTTATCATTCAAGAGGAATCCGTTGATCCAGAAACGCGTGAAAAGGAATTTGTAATGGTTTGGACAAGACACAGCCATCATTAAGTTACGCTGTCTCAATGAAACAAGGCTCTGCTCCCGTATGAATACGGCAAAAACAGAGCCTTTTACATTTTTATATACACTAATTAAATATGTTCTCTCATTTCAGCCCGTAAACCTCGGTATATAAAATTTGTCTAAATGGAGCAAAATCCTGCTCTGACAGCGCACACGGATAACTCATAATTTGAAGCCTCAGATCGGACTGCCCTTCCCTCAAAGGAGGCTGTACATACTCAAAATCGTTGAGATGGAATCCCAAGCGTTCGTAAAAACCAATTCTTCTCCGAGTCCATTCATCCTCAGGTGGCTCAACCTCCAGCACTACCGGTTTATCGGACTGTGTAATAAATCTGCTCATGAGCTTTTTACCTAACCCGCCACCACGTATAGCCTGATCTACCGCAATATGCTCTACAAACCGAAAATGTGTAAATTCCCAGCCCGCCAGAAAAGCGATCGTATGCCCTTGCTCATTCTTTTCAGTGATTAAGTGATAGCTAGGATGAGTAAGCAGTGCCTTTTGCGACGCAAAGATTCTACATTCCGTTTCAGGAAAAGAGGCTTCCATAATCGCATACACTTGTGAAAATTCAAGTTCATTCATTTTATATTCCCTGCTCCTTTAATTCTAACTTCCCTTTCCAGTTCAATCTGACCAAATCGTTGAAATCAATTTTCATACCTTGTGTAATTCCGTAAGCGTCAGCAAAATATGCTCCAATAGCTCCGGGATATCCTCCATCTGATCTTCATTAATTTGTCTGGAAAATTGAAGTTCAATCTTATTTTGGTATGTAGCTGCCTTCTCCCCGTGAACAAAACTGAGCGTTTGGACCGGCCTAAGATCCGGCTTCCAAATCTGCATCAATATATCTTCTATCTGGCTACATTGTGTTTCAATCTCACGAACCTCCATATAGAAGCTGAGCAGCAGCACACATCCGGGGATTTGATCTTCAATCTCCAAAATTTCCGCAGCCAAGTTGTTTAAATCTGCCTTTAAGCGAATTTCTGCTGTCACACCGGGTCGTTTCGTCAGCCTGAACTGTATAGCGAATTCACGCGACATCACGGACATTTCCAATCGGTCGATCCGTTGCGTGATTTCAATACGTGAATCCAGATTATCCAGATCATATACTGCATTTTCCATAGCCACTTT
Organism: Paenibacillus sp. 23TSA30-6; assembly: GCF_014858585.1. NCBI lineage: Bacteria > Bacillati > Bacillota > Bacilli > Caryophanales > Paenibacillaceae > Paenibacillus > Paenibacillus sp. 23TSA30-6. Next base: position 222,478 of record NZ_SLTL01000007.1, read on the forward strand.
TAAATTATCAAAAACCGTCGGGTCAAACATATTCATTTCACCTCTGCCTATCATTCCATATGTTTCATACATTTAACATTCAAATAGGTTTCCAATCCAATGAGTATATCATAAATGTTGGCAGCCAAGAAATTCAGCGATTTTTAAAGCAAAAAAGCTTTCTAACAAAGCCTATAATCAACTGAATAAAAGCCGTATTTTGCGTGTGCTGACTAGACGCTTCGCCTTACCTTTCTATAACAAGTGAGGCGAAGCTATCCCTCTCCCCCCTACTTCAACAATAAGCTCTCTACCCATACTTAAAATTATTTATTCCGATTATGTATTTCGTTTTAGTCGTTTGTACATAGTTCATGTCCTTTTCTACAGAACTTCCTTAGATTCTACTCCTGAGAGATGAAAGAAATACACCTTTGTAACAAAATATTCTATTTTATTCATTTTATTTATATATATTCCTTTTTATTGTTCCAATTTACTGGTAAATAGTATACAATAAAATCGACTTAATTACTAATATATTCATATAAATGAATATAAGTCCCAAAAAGAGAGGAAGTCTATTCATGAGAAAAACGTTGTTAGCTTCATTAGGTCTTACACTAATGCTGAGTACTACTGCCAGTGTCGCTTTAGCCGAAGAAGCAAATCCTGTACCAAACAAGCAACTAAATACTGCCTCTACCCTTACTGGAAATGAACAGGAACCAAATGACAGTTTTGAAGAAGCTAACTACCAGCTAATAGGAGATTCTGTTATTGGAACCTTAGGAGAAAGCATAAACGGAACCTGGGAAGGCTACGATGTTTTTAAATTCAAGTCTTTTGAAGCAGGTTCAGTTGAATTTGTAATTGAGGGTGATAAGTATTCCGATGGGTGGTTGGAACTAACTCTTTACGATAGCACTGGAAAAAGAATTAAACGTTCAAGAGACGGTCAATACTTTTTAACAAAAGCGCTTGATGGCGATCAGGAATACTACCTAGCTGTTGATTCACCGGGCCTTCAACTAGGAGGACATGTATTCTGGTATAAACTTTCTTCTAGAATTGTAGATTAAATAAAAACCGACTGATCAACCTTACTTCATGCCTACTGTCGTACTAGTATAAACATACAAAAGGCAAGTATAAAAATCAAAAAAATCTCTAACTACGCCAAAAAGCCTCGCCCCCATCTCAAGGGGCGAGGCTTTTGTAGTTCAGTCATTCCAATCGATACACTCAGTCATTTCACACTATCCATATCTTAGGACAGACGTGAGCTAAAATCCTCATAGGAGAACTGGCGGATCACCTTAATGCCTTCTTCGTCATTGTAGCTGGCGATGGCTGGCAGGTTGACTCCGTTGAACATGTGGTTTTTGACCATCGTGTAATGGGCCATGTCGCAGAATACAAGCTTGTCTCCCGGCTTCAATGGCTCTTTAAAGGAGTAGTCTCCAATCACATCTCCGGCCAGGCAGGTAAGGCCACCGAGTCTGTAGGTGTGTGCATACTCACCAGGCTTGCCTGCATCAATGATATTCGGACGATATGGCATAGCCAGTACATCAGGCATATGACATTCAGCCGAAGTATCCAGAATCGCAATGTCCATTCCGTTTTTCATCGTATCCAGAACTGTAGCGACCAGATAACCGGTATTCAAGGCGATAGCTTCGCCCGGCTCCAGGTAAACCTGTACACCATATTTATCCTGGAAATATTGGATGCAGCGTACCAGCGTGTCCAGATCATAGTCTTCTCTGGTGATATGATGACCGCCGCCAAAATTAAGCCATTTCATTTGCTTAATGTATGGCCCGAATTTCTCATCCACGACTTTAATGGTGCGCTCCAGTGTGTCTGAATTCTGTTCACACATCGTATGAAAATGAATACCGTCCACGCCATCCAGATCCTCAGGCTTAAAGTTAGCCAAGGTCACACCCATTCTGGAGTTGTTGTAGCAAGGATCATACAGCGGAGTTTCGATTTCCGAATATTCCGGATTGACCCGAATTCCAATGTCAATTTTTTTAGAAGTTACGCCCTGCACTCTGCTTTTGAACCGTTTCAATTGATCAAAGGAATTGAAAACGATATGGTCCACATACTCCAGCAGCTCATCAAATTCACTGTCAACATAAGCGGGTGCGTATACGTGAACCTCCTTGTTCATCTTTTCGCGACCGAGTCTCGCCTCGAACAACGAACTGGAAGTTACGCCTTTTAAATATTTACCAACCAGAGGAAATGTCGAAAACATCGAAAATCCCTTAAGAGCAAGCAAAATATTGCAGCCTGTTCGCTCTTGAACAGAATTTAAAACCTCAAGGTTTTTCACAAGAAGTCTTTCGTCAACAAGGTAACAAGGTGATGGAAGTCCGCTAATATCAATATTCATCGCAGGCCTCAATCAAGCAACGTTGGCGTGAAGCTTTCTTGCCATGGCAATCCGTGTTTATTCAGTGCTTCCATGAATGGATCTGGATCAAATTCCTCAACGTTGTATACGCCTGGTTTTTTCCAGATGCCTTTAATGATAAGCATTGCGCCGATCATGGCAGGAACGCCTGTTGTGTAGGAAATGGCTTGGGAGCCAACCTCTGCATAACATTCCTCATGATCACACACATTGTATACATAATACGTTTTCGGTTTTCCGTCTTTAACGCCTTGGATGATACATCCAATGTTCGTTTTACCCTTGGTTCTAGGTCCGAGGGAAGCCGGGTCTGGCAAAATGGCTTTCAGGAATTGCAATGGAATGATTTGCTGTCCTTCGTAATCAATAGGCTCAATGGAAGTCATGCCTACGTTTTGAAGCACGTTCAAATGATTCAGGTAATTGTCCGAGAAAGTCATCCAGAAACGGATTTTTTTCACACCTTTAATGTTTACTGCAAGAGATTCCAGTTCTTCATGGTACAAGAGATATATGTTTTTCGGTCCGATTTCAGGAAGGTCGTATACCTTTTTCTCGGAAAGAGGCTCAGTTTCAATCCACTCTCCATTTTCAAAGTAACGGCCCTTCGCCGTAATTTCCCGAATATTAATTTCCGGATTAAAGTTAGTTGCAAAAGGATATCCATGGTCCCCTGCATTCGCATCTACAATATCAATCGTATGAATTTCATCAAAATAATGCTTTTGAGCATAAGCCGTAAATACTCCAGTCACGCCTGGATCAAAACCGCTGCCCAGCAGAGCTGTAATGCCCGCTTTTTCGAATCTTTCTTTGTAGGCCCATTGCCAGCTGTATTCAAACTTCGGCGTATCCGGCGGTTCATAATTCGCCGTATCAACGTAATGAACGCCTGTCTCAAGGCAAGCATCCATAATCGTCAAATCCTGATAAGGGAGAGCCACATTGATAACTACATCCGGTTGAAAGCTTCGAATCAGGTCAATGACCATGTCGGTGTTGTCAGCATCCAGCTGAGCCGTTTGTATCTTCGTACGGCCTCCACCCAGCTTTTCTTTAAGCGCATCGCATTTCTCAACAGTTCTGCTCGCGATACAAATTTCTTCAAATACATCTGGGTTTTGGCAACATTTATGCACCACAACGCTGGCCACGCCACCGGCGCCAATAATCAATGCTTTTCCCAAAATAAATAACCTCCTTATTCCATACGCTAATCGCTAATCATTCTTGCAAACAAAATGATTATAAAGACATCCCACCAAATAATCAAGAAAAACGATAATTTGCAGTGTGAAAATTCACACCGCTATGTCACAAAAATTTTACAAATCCCAAATTCAGGAATGAAAACGCCATAAAAGCCCCTCCCAAGGCGTTCCAAGGAAGTCAGTACACGTTTACCGGAAGTTTTTTTTGCATTCCAGGTAAACAGCCTTAAAGAGTTAATATTATCTTATATCTAATAAAAAGGCCACCCCGCCAATTCCTATGAAGAAGATTCAGAGGGTGGTAAAATGATTAGCTGGTACTGTAGGATTGTTTATCATGAATAAAGCCGCCCCCGATGCGGGAACGGCTCTCTATAAAACTAAAACAAAACTAAACCTTATTAAACCATGATTTTGCAAATATCGTTGGTGAATTCAACCGGGTCTTGCAGTGGCAAGCCTTCGATCAACAGTGCCTGATTATACAGCAATGCCGTATAGAGATTGACCTTCTCCTTGTCCTCGGCAAAAGCCTCTTTCAGAGAGTTGAACACCGCATGGTTGATGTTGATTTCCAGCACTTTATTCGCTTTGACATCGGCGTTGTTCGGCATAGCATTTAAGATTTTCTCCATTTCAATCGTCACTTCGCCGTCTGCGGACAGACACACCGGATGTGTCTTCAAGCGCTTGGAGGCTTTAACACTGGATACCTTGCCTTCCAGCAAGCCCTTCATGTACTCGAACAGCTCTTTGTTGTCGTTTTGTTCCGCTTCTGTTTCCTTCTCGTTCTCGTCAGCCTCAATGCCCAGATCGCCACTGGATACGGATTTGAATTCTTTCTCCTTGTAGCTTATGAGCATTTTAATAGCGAACTCATCAATATCATCGGTGAAGTACAGAATTTCGTAGCCCTTGTCGGCCACCATTTCGGTCTGCGGCAGCTTCTCGATACGCTCATTGGACTCCCCGGAAGCATAATAAATATACTTCTGATCCTCAGGCATACGCGATACATACTCGTCCAGTGTAACCTGCTTTTTCTCCGTAGAAGAGTAGAACATGAGCAGATCCTGAAGCGTCTCCTTATGAGTGCCATAATCGTTGTAGACGCCAAATTTCAATTGTCTGCCAAATGATTTGTAGAATTGATCATACTTTTCCCGGTCATTTTTGAGCAGAGTCAGTAGTTGGCCTTTGATTTTGCTTTCGATATTTTTGGCAATCAGCTTCAGTTGGCGGTCATGCTGCAACATCTCTCTGGAAATGTTCAACGACAAGCTTTCGGAGTCCACCATACCTTTGACAAAGCTGAAATAATCCGGCAGCAGGTCAGGCGATTTTTCCATAATCAGCACGCCGTTGGCGTACAGTTCCAGCCCTTTTTCATACTCCTTGGAATAGAAATCAAACGGGATATTTTCTGGAATGAACAAAATAGCCTGGTACACCACCGCGCCGTCCGCGCTGACGTGGATATGCTGGAGTGGCTTGTCGTAGCCATAGCGTTTTTCCGCATAAAAATTTTGATAATCCTCGTCGGTCAGCTCGCTTTTGTTCTTTCTCCAGATTGGAACCATGCTGTTAATACGCTGTTCTTCCTCGTAATCCTCGAACTCGTTGTCACTGCCCTCTTTCAGACGTTTGCCCGTAACATCCATCTTGATTGGATAACGGATAAAGTCGGAGTATTTCTTGATCAGTGCTTTTAAACGATACTCGTCCAAATATTCTTCGTAGGACTCATCCTCGGTGTTTTCTTTGATTTTCAAAACAATCACAGAGCCGACCTCGTCTTTTTCAGCCGGTTCAACGGTATATCCATCTGCACCTGTGGATTCCCACTTATAAGCGGTATCGCTGCCCAGTGCCTTTGTAGTCACTGTAACAACATCCGCCACCATAAATGCCGAATAGAAGCCGACCCCGAACTGCCCAATGATGTCATGTCCATCCTTGGATTCATTTTCATTTTTGAACGCCAGCGAGCCGCTTTTAGCAATGACACCCAGATTGTTTTCCAGTTCTTCCTTGGTCATACCAATCCCGGTATCGCGAAGAGTGAGCGTTCTGTTCTCCTTGTCGGCTGTTACTTTGATATAGTAATTTTCTTTGTCAAAGACCAGTTGATCATCCGTCAGCGCTTTGTAATAAATTTTATCAATTGCATCACTTGCGTTGGAGATCAGCTCTCTTAGAAAAATTTCCTTTTGCGTGTAAATCGAGTTAATCATCATTTCGAGCAGACGCTTGGACTCAGCCTGAAACTGTTTTTTCTCCATTCTGATATCTCCTTTCGAATATGAACCTTATGTAAGGTAAGGCTGCACATGGGGAACCGTCCAAACTCGAAAGTCTGTTAGCACTCCCCTCATTCGAGTGCCAGCCTACCTTTTTTTATAACATTCCTCATTTTTTATGTCAATACAATAGATGCATGATATAGTCCCAATTCCGAAATTGTTAGTGCCTGATCTCCTTGAACATGACGTTAAACATCTCGACGGAAGATGGGAACAGCCCTTGTACATGGGGAATCAGGTTATCCCTGATGCGTAACTCATCCTCGTCCAGATGCTGCAAATCCTGATGATAGAACCATACAACGGGATAGTCACCATCCTTCTGTCTGCTCCCTGCATTCAAACAGACAGGACCCTCGTTCTCCTCTGCCACTGCGAAGGGAATATACCCTGCCGACAGCAATGGCGACCACTGGTCGATCAGCTCATAAAATCCCTTTAGCCCTTGGCCCACAGGCATTCGTGGAAACTCAACGAAGGTACAATCGCTCCAGTACACCCCCGGAATGCATTCGTTATCGAATTGTAAAGACACATAATGATAGGACATGATGAAACTTCTCAGCAAGGGAGGAAGCTCGAAATGGTAGGTTTCCTCAAGATCCCGAACTTCCTGCTCTGTGATCTGCGAAGGAAGAGGCTTCCACTTGATCCAGCCTTCCTCATCGGCATTGCCGTCACGCATCTCGAAGGGTACATTTTCTACCAAATCCATAAAAAAAGCCTCATCCATATGTGCAAATAACTCCTTCATGGATGTGCGAATATCCGCCTTCTTGTCCATGTCTCCGCACCTCTTTCCTTTCTATATCAGAACTGCATCATGTGACATTACACATTCTTCCAAGTTAGCTTAACAGATTTTGCTTTTATCCTCATTTGCAAAATATTCGTATTACCAGCGCAGTGGCTCATGGTTACGCCAGATGATCCAACGCCCTGTCTCGCGGATTGGAGCGGTGCCGATGCTGTATTCATCCTCTTGGTGCCGCTTTGCAAATCAATTACATGAAGCATACCGCCGCAGGTTCCAACCGCTAACATGCCTTCATCTGGCGTAACCGCCAATCCGGATATCGTACTGCCGACAAAATAGCGCCAAAGCTCGCGGCATACATACATTTACAACTTATAAAACCCGATATAAGTACAAGCACCTCGTAAAGTGTCAAGACTACATAAGGAGATTGATCTATTCATGAAAAGAATCACCGCACTTGTTATCCTGTCCCTGCTATTACTTGTAACCCCGATCTACGCTGCTGCACCAACACCTATGCTGGTCTATGTGGATCAAAGTAACCATTCGTTCATCCCTCTCCGCCTCCTGAACAGCTATGAAGGGATCACCATCAACAAGACGGCTACGGACAAAAAGATTGAGATTTCTCAAGGCGATACCCAGCTCACCTTGTTTGCTGGACAGTCTACGGCTAAAGTGAATGACCAGACGGTTCGCATGCACAGCGTTCCTTTTACCGACAATGGTTCTACCTATGTTCCTTTGCAGCTCATCAGCCAGCATCTAAACCTGCAAGTCTCATGGCAAAAGGAAACTTCATCCGTACATATCAAGCAGGGCACAACGTCCGTCAGGCTTCCGGTATTCACGGGCAAGCTACCTGGCAGCACCACACCGATCCAGACGGCTCATAAAAGCTTCAAAGTCGGATCACGCATCTTCTCCGCTAAGGTGGTCACCATCTCCATGCTTCATCCCAAGGTGAGTCTGGACGTGGCGCTGGCAGGCAATAGCATCGGCAAAGTGGAGAACCTAAGCGGTCTCGCCAAACGCAATCAAGCGGTTGTAGCCATCAACGGTACCTACTTTGACGCCTATACCAAAAGCTCCTACAAAACGCCCTACGGCTATCTGGTCAGCCACGGGAAATTGTTGAAAAAAAGCTCTGGCGACCAACGAACCGTCTTCACGTACGATGCCAACCATTTGGCCGAGCTGGTTTCAGGTCCTGCCTTTGAGCAGCGTTTAAGTCAAGGCAACGTCGAAGGCGCCCTTCAAGCCGGGCCTCGTTTAGTGACGAATGGAAAGGTTTCCCTGAATATAAAAGCCGAAGGCTTCAAGGACCCTAAAATATTAACAGGCGGCGGGACCAGAAGCGCCCTCGGGATTACACGGGATCATAAGCTAATCCTCCTGACCACAAGCGGAGCCACCATGTCACAGCTCGCTCAAATCATGAAGCAGGCAGGTGCTTATCAGGCCATGAATTTGGACGGCGGTGCTTCCAGCGGGCTGTATTACAACGGCTCCTATCTCACCACACCCGGCCGCCAAATCAGCAATGCGATTATTATAAAATATCAATAGACGGGTTAAGGGCTGTCTTCACGGATGTGTAAGCCGTGTGGATAGCCTTTTTTCCATTTTCATAAGTTCAGGTTTGCACCTGTTCAGGGTTTCCGCATATTCAAGCGGCTTGTCCGGGTCGTTACAGGGTTCATCCTGTATTTACAACCGGATCAGACTTGTAAAGCTCTTGCTGCCTTCGCTGCTCTGTATTAAAGAAAGGTAAATAGATTAAAAATAGCTACATTCCCCTGATTCAACTCGCCCAGCTCGTCCTCTTCAATGGACCACCAATCCGGCTCATCGTCCAAACGATGCTTAAGTGCATCCGTATCAAATATGCAAAGGGTCGCCGTGTCTGTCGTGAATTGAAATGGACTGCTTGCTATGTTCATTGTGTAGTCCTCCTGATCTTGGTCAACGAATCTCCGTTTTTTTCGCGTATTCTGCGTATCCATGTATGTCACATTGCTAAGGGAAATTTTCCCTGTATATAAAGTATAGCAATGCTTGCAGGACCAGACAACATGCTTGGGCTAACATCCATTCTGCATTAAAAAGCCTTCCCTCACTGTGTAGTGAAAGAAGGCTACTTTGTAGATTTAAGCGATGCTAACCTGCTGTTAGATCATAAAAGATTTAGTGATAATCACCAACAAAATGAACAATACCAGAATCGCGCCTGTGGATGTCCATGCTCCACCGCCACCATAACCAACTTCACCCATGTCTGAATCCCTCCTTGCTTTAAAGCATACTCTTATCGTATGAAGAAAAACGGTTTACGACAGGGCGCATTGGCAACGTTTATTTGGCATGGTAGGATTTCTTAGAAAATGGACTGGTACGTCTCAAAGGGATCAGTAATCACTCGGGTTGACAACTGGTACAAAATGTCGTCGGTTCTGCGTAGCAGCCTGCTCACATCCTTGTTCTTCATCTTTTGAAGGAGCGGAGTTTCTAACTGGGATGAAAGAAATTGAGTGGTGCCTATAAAAACGACAACATCCAATCCCGGGTTGGTGTCGGTATGTAATAAGTGTAGCAGGTCAGTCATGGATAGGAAACCTGGAGGGCAAAGGCTATTGTTTTCCTTCATATGTAGGGCTTTCAGCATAGAAGTTAAAGCCCGGTCACATAGGAGAATACAGCATTGGAGTTGGTTGTGCTTTTGCAGGATTTTGGCTAGTTTCATGTGGTATTGGGATTGTGTGTGGAAATCGGTTATTGAATGATGTAAGTGTTGTTCGTGTCTGGATGGCTGGGTATGACTTCGGTTAAGGGTAGAAGGATCTTTTTCACCCAAATAATACTTATAGATATCATTAATATTTATTGTATTCATCATTCGATGTTTTCCTTTAGATATCTTGTCTACACTTTTAGAATAAGTGAGGTGTAGACGATGGACGATAAAGAAGTTCTCAAATTAGTGGGTGCCAGGATACGTGCTTTGCGAAAAGAAAAAGGGTTATCTCAGGAGTCGCTTGGAGAAAAAGGCGGATTTCATTTTTCATACATAGGGCAGATTGAACGTGGAGAAAAGAACGTATCCTTATTAAATATAGCTAAAATTGCAGATGCACTGAATGTTAATTTGATTCAGCTTTTTGCTTATGTAAATGAGGAAATTAAGGTTACAAAGCATGAAGCCGAACTAAATGAAATACTAACATTGCTTAGAAAGTCAAACCCTCAAAAAATTAAGCTATATAGGCCGCAATTAAGATCATAACCTGACAAGCAGGCGATCAATCGTTTCTAACGGTTGCTGATTGATTCGCTTCATAAATTGACTGACATGAAGTTTAATCTTATAGAATTTTTCAAAAAAGACGTT